>JBGPJK010000029.1:0-23767 GCA_041485425.1 Terriglobia bacterium
GGCCTCGAGCCGCTTCCCGGTGGCGGCGACGATCTGCTTCAGCCCGGCGGCCAGCAATTTCTCCCGCAGCTTGGTCAGATCGTCGTCCCAGCCGGCCTGGGCCCCCAGTTCTGCGGACTGCCGTCCATCCCCGGTGTGCATGAGTTCGACATACTGCAAATGGTCCTCAGCCGCCCGGGCCGCCGCTTCCGCCAACTCGTCCCCCACGTGGTTGTGCGAAGCCAGGGAAAATTTGTCGAAGCTGGCGAAGAAATGGTCGTGTCCCGACCCCTCTTCCGGCGTCCAGTGGCGCATGGACCAGGCATCCACCATCGAGTTGTAGAGGACGTGGTCTGCGTAGGCGCAACTCACCCCCGGCTTGCTGGTGTAGTGGTCACAGGAAGCGTCGCAGGGCGGCGCGATCAGAATGGCAGTGGTGCGGTCCACGCACAGGCCGTCCCGCGCCGCGAAATCAATCCAGCTTTCGGCGTAAATCGCCCCCGACAAGTGATTGTGCAGGTCGCCCCCCTTGGGCATCTCCTGCAGGAACGCGAGCAGAAGCGAAGGCTGCTGCCGGACCGATTCGAAATAGTTCGCGGCACGCTGCTCGGCGTTGGCCTTGCCCGGCGCGGCGGCCGCACCGCCGCTTAGTGCAACAAATAGCAGAACCAGCAAACCAGCCGTTCGGCCCACCGCATCCTCCTTGCGCCGGAAATCGGCATTTTACCTGTTTGCGCGGAAACTGGAGCAGACACCTGGCTGGCTGCGTCGAACCCGCCAGGGGTTGACCAGTTGGAGGCGCTGCCAGCTGCGCCCCAGACAACTGCAAAACCAGCATCCCGTGCGGTCTTTCCCGGGATATTCACAATCCAGATATGCCGGTATCGATCGCGCATCCGCCAATTTCGCGCCCAAAACTGCCGGAAAAAACTGCGGGCGTCGGATCTTCTGCCGCCATCGTTCGGCGGCTGCACCAGTCCCGGTTCACCCGCCTGTGGACGGGCTGCACTCGATTGCCTGCAAAGAAGATACAGTCTCGTCATTTTTGTTGACTCTAAAAATAGAAAGAGTAAAAACACAATCGTTCTTTGACAGCTTCTAAAGTTTTCCCGGTTGGTGCGGCGTCCGGGGCTCGAGCGAAGTCACCTTCCACATCGCAAGATGATGGAGGGAGGGCTAGCAAGGGTCTATAGTAAAGCGCTGGTCGAGGCGAACAGGAAGATTTGTTGAAGGCAGGATAGAGTCCCGAGGCGTTGGACTGGTTTATCCGGTTGGCGGTAAGCCCGGAGCCCGAGCCTAGATCGCTCGCAGCACCCCGCAAGGGAAGCCACGAGGTCAGGTCGGCAAGGGTCTAAAGCGAGCTACTGGCCGAGAGGAATGAGTTCAACATCACCTCGGGACTCTTATTGTGTCCACAAGGTTCACTACCCTCCCCCCGCTACACGCTTTTCTCTGGAGTACTCTGCGACCCCGTTCTTTTCCTGCTAACCAAGCATGACGTCATTCTGAGGGGCTTTCCGCTGTGAAGGACCTAGCGCGCTGTGGCAAAATCCCCCTGTGAACCATCGCCTCCAAAGCGGGTTCCACACTGCCGCTTTGCGACTCGCCTGCAATGCACCGAAAAAGACTTGACTTTTCGGGCGAGCTGTCCTTAAATAGTGACTGTTAGTCAATTATGACCGTAGGTCCCGAAATGAAAACCGCAAGCATCCCCCGGCACCAGTCGGTTCGTGGCGCGCCCCCCGGCCGGCGCGAGCGCAAGCGCTCGGAGACCCGCGAGCGCATCTTCCGCGCGGCCATGCAACTGTTCGCCGAACGCGGCTTCTTCAACACCACCGTGGAAGACATCACCGAGGCCGCCGACGTAGGCAAGGGCACCTTCTTCAACTATTTCCCCAGCAAAGAGCACGTGCTCGGGGTGCTGCATGAGATCCAGCTCGGCAAGGTCGAGGAGGCCCGGGCCGCGGCCCATGCCGGCAAACTGTCCATCCACGAACTGCTCCGCCAGTTCATGCTGCGGATCGCGGAAGAACCCGGTCGCAGCCAGCTGCTCGCCCGCGGCCTTCTGGCGACGCTGTTTTCCAGCGAACCCGTCCGCGAAATGCTGGTGGAAACCATGACGCGCGTCCGCAAATTGCTCGGCGATGTGCTTAAACTCGGTCAGCAGCGGGGCGAAATTCGGCGCGACCTCAGCCCCGAGGAGATGACGCGCGCCTTTCAGCAGTCGGTGCTGGGCACCGTGCTGCTCTGGAGTCTGAATCCCCCGGCCAGCCTGGGCAAGCGGCTGGAAACTCAGTTCGAAATTTTCTGGGCGGGCATCCGCGCAGCCCGGGAAGACCATACGGAGCTTCAACCATGAAACTCAGAATTCCTGTCTTCATTCTGATCATCGCGGCGGCTGCGGGCGCTTACTACTTTTATCTTCGCCCGCGCTGGGTAGCCCAGCCGGCCGACCCCAATACGATGCAGCTTTCCGGCAACATTGAAGCCCACCAGAGCGTGGTCGGGTTCAAAGTCCCCGGCCGCATCGTCGAGCTTCCCATCGAAGAAGGGCAGTGGGTGGAGCAAGGAGCCGTACTGGCGCAACTCGATACCGACGACTACCGCCAGCAGGTCGCCATGGACGAGGCCAACGTCAGCGTGCAGCGCCGGCAACTCGATCTCGGCTTGGCCGGGGTCCGCCGCCAGGAACTGCAAGTGGCTGAACAAACCCTGATCGACGCCAAAGCCGATCTCGCCCAGAAGCAACTCGATTTCAAACGCGCCGACACACTCTACCGTGAGCAAGTCGGTTCCCAGCAGGCCCGCGACCAGGCCGATACCAACCTGAAGCGTGCCCAGGCCACCGTCGAGCGCGCGCAACAGCAGTACGATCAGGCCCTCGAAGGAACCCGCAAAGAACTGCTTTCCATCGATCGGGCGCAACTGCTGCAGGCCGAGCAGAAGCTGCGTCTCTCGCGCATCAACCTCGACTACACCACCCTGCGCGCCCCCAAGTCGGGAGTCATCCTGGTGCGCCAGGCGGAACTGGGCGAGGTGGTCGCGCCCAATACTCCCGTGGTCACGCTGGGGGACCTGGACAACGTCTGGTTGCGCGCCTACGTTGCCGAGACCGATCTCGGGCGGATTCACTGGGGCCAAATCGCGGTCATCCGAACCGACACCTATCCCGGCAAGACCTACCGTGGCCGCATCTCTTTCATCTCCGACAAGGCTGAGTTCACGCCCAAGAGTGTGCAGACCTTCAAGGAGCGGGTGACCCTGGTCTATCGCATCAAGATTGATGTCGAAAATCCCAACCACGAGCTGAAGCCGGGCATGCCGGCCGATGCGGAAATTCAACTCAACTCCAGCAATCAATCGGCGCAGCCATGACCACGGCGGCCCAATCCGCAATTAACCTTATCGGGCTGACCAAGAGCTTTCCGGATGTCCGCGCCGTCGACCACCTTACCTTCGATGTCCATGCCGGTGAAATCTTCGGCCTGGTTGGACCCGACGGCGCCGGCAAGACCACCACCCTGCGCATGCTGGCCGGAGTCATGCCCCCCGACGAGGGTTCGGCCACGGTGGCGGGTTTCGACGTGGGCCGGGATCCCGAAGGCGCCAAGCATCACCTCAGCTACATGCCGCAGCGCTTCGGCCTCTACGAAGATCTCACCGTGGACGAAAACATCCGCTTCTACGCCGATCTGTTCGGCGTACGCAGGCTGGAACGAGAGCAGCGCTCCATCGAGCTGTTGCGCGCCGCGGGCATGAGCGAATTCCGCCTGCGGCTGGCGGGCAAACTCTCCGGCGGCATGAAGCAGAAGTTGGGCCTGGTCTGCGCCCTCATTCACCGCCCCAAAGTCATCCTGCTGGATGAACCGACCACGGGTGTGGATCCGGTGTCGCGCCGCGATTTCTGGCGGATTCTCTACCGCCTGGTGGCCGAAGGCGTGGCCATCCTCACCTCCACCGCCTATCTCGATGAAGCCGAGCGCTGCCACCGTGTTGCCCTGATGCACAAAGGGAAACTCCTGTTTTGCGACACGCCAACCCGGCTAAAAGCTCGCCTCGGCAAAGGCGTGCTGGCGGTGATTTCGCCCGATCCGCGCCGCCTGCGCCAGGAACTCGAGAAAGCGGATGGCATTTCCAGCCTGGTGTTGACCGGCGACGGAGTGCACGTGGTAGTGGATGATCTTTCCCGCCGCCTGCCCGAATTCGAAGCCAGACTCCGGCGCGCACAAATTCCGTTCGACGAAATGCGCCAGGTTACACCGACCATCGAAGACCTCTTCGTCGATGCTGTGACCGCTGGGGCTGGGGGTGCGAAGTCATGAAGCGCAATCTCGCGGTCGGAAGATTCTCCTGCGGTTGTATTTGGGTGGCGCAGCGCTTCAGCGCTGCGGTTCAGTTGCTCAGGAGATCGGCTTCAGCCGCTGAGGTACTTCCATGAGCACGAGCACCAATGCGCTCTACAGCGCGGCTACCCGCTCGGTCGTGATCGAAGATCTGGTCAAGCGTTTCGGCGACTTCACCGCCGTGGACCGCATCAGCCTGGAAACCCACAAGGGAGAAATCTTCGGTTTCCTCGGACCGAACGGAGCAGGGAAGTCCACCACCATCCGCATGCTGTGCGGGCTGCTCAGGCCGACCTCAGGAAAGGCACTGGTGGCGGGCTTCGACGTGGCCCGCGAGCCGGAATCCGTGCGCCAGAACATTGGCTACATGTCGCAGAAATTTTCCCTCTACAACGACCTGAAGGTGATCGAGAACCTGCGGCTCTTTGCCGGCCTGTATAGCGTGCCCCGCAAGGTAGTACACGAGCGCATCGCCTGGGCCCTCGACATGGCCAACCTGAAGGGTCAGGAATCCATGATCACCGCCACGCTGCCGGGAGGATGGAAGCAGCGCCTGGCACTGGGCTGCGCCGTGCTCCATCGTCCACCCATCATCTTTCTCGACGAACCCACTTCGGGGGTTGACCCAATTTCGCGCCGCCAGTTCTGGGATGTTATCCACCACATGGCTGCCGACGGCGTCACCGTCTTCGTTACCACGCACCACATGGAAGAGGCTGAGTACTGCAACCGCCTGGCCCTGATTTATCGCGGCACGATCGTGGCCCTCGGCACCCCGACCGACCTCAAGCGGAAATTCATGCGAGGCCAGTTGCTGCTGGTCGAGTGCGAACCGCTCGGTCCGGCCGTGGAAGCCTTGCAGTCCGCCCCCGATGTGTTGGACGCGGCCGTGTTCGGCAACGCCCTCCACCTGGTGGTGCCCGAGGCAGCCACGGCCATTCCCAACATCCGCGAGTACCTGGGCGCGCGCGGCGTCACGGTCACCAGGATCGAGCCCATCCGCCCCAGCCTGGAGGACGTTTTCGTCTCGCTCACCACCGAGCGCGACGTCGCCAGAAAGGAGCGCAATTAGCGTGCGCTGGAATCGCTTGCTCGCCATTGCCGCCAAGGAAGTGATCCAAATCCGCCGGGACACCCGTAGCCTGATCATCGTCCTCCTCATGCCCATCGTCCTGGTTTTGTTGTTTGGCTACGGCGTGAACCTTGACCTCAAACATCTGCCCATCTACGTGTACGACCGCGAAAGCAGCCAGAACAGTCAGGACCTGCTCAAGCGTTTTCAGGCCAGCGACTACTTCGACCTGGTGCGCGTCGTGAATAACTATCCCGACCTGCTGCGGGCCATCGATGACGGCCACGCCAAGATGGGGTTGGTCATTCCCTCCGACTTCTCCGAGAAACTCCATGACGGCGGCACGGTCAGCGTGCAGGCCCTGGTCGACGCCAGCGACGACAACACCGCCAACGTGCTCATGAATTACAGCCAGGCCGTCGTGCAGAGTTACTCCAACGATGTGCAACTCCAGTGGCTGCAGCGCCGTGGGCAATTCCAACAACCCATACCGCTCAGTGTCCAAACCCGCACCTGGTACAACGAAGATCTCGAAAGTAGCGCCTTCATCATTCCCGGGGTGCTGGCGCTGGTGATGTCGGTGATCGGAGCGTTCCTGACTTCGCTGACCATCGCGCGCGAGTGGGAGCGCGGCACCATGGAGCAGCTGGTTTCCACTCCCGTCACCCCGCTGGAAATCATGCTGGGCAAGTTGATCCCTTACTTCGTGCTCGGAATGTTCGGGGTTGCGCTGTGCGTGATCCTGGCCATCGCCTGGTTTCACGTACCCTTCCGCGGAGATCTGGTCTCACTGTTTGTGAGTTCCGCCCTGTTCATGGTGGTCGTGCTGGCCATGGGGTTCTTGATCTCCGTCATTGCCCGCAACCAGCTTGCCGCCAGCCAGATTGCCCTGCTGGCCACGTTTCTTCCCGCTTTCCTGCTCTCGGGTTTTCTCTTCGCCATCGAACAGATGCCCCAGTTCATTCAACTGATCACGCGGCTGCTGCCCGCGCGCTACTACGTCTCAGCCCTCAAGAAGATTTTCCTGAAGGGCACACCGTCCTCGATGCTGGGGGGCGAACTCGTCCCGCTGGCCATCTTTGCGGTTGTGCTTACCCTGGTGGCCACTCACGCATTCCACAAACGGCTGGCCTGAGGAGGAAACATGCTGGCGCGGCTCATGCAGATGCTGCTCAAGGAATTCATCCAGGTCTTCCGCGACAAACGAACTCGTTACATATTGATCGGACCGCCCCTGATTCAGATGCTGATCTTCGGCTACGCCGCCACCTTCGAAATCCGCCATGTGCCTTTGGCCGTCCTCGACCTCGATCACACCCAGGAGAGCCGCGAACTGATCTCACGCTTCAGTTCCACTCAATACTTCGATCTGCAGCGCCAGCTCACCCATCCGGCGCAGATTCCCGAACTCATCGACCGCGGAGAAGTCACGGTCGCCCTGCAGATTCATCCCGGATTCTCGGAAAACCTGCGCAAAGGTCAGACGGCAGAGCTGCAGGTGGTGGTGGATGCCACCAATTCCAATACCGCCCTGATCGCAGCCGGATACGCCAATCAGATCGCCCAGAACTTCGCGCAAGATTACCAGCGCGATCGCATGCAGCGAATCTCGCCGCAACTGGTAGCGTTGATACCGCGCGTCGAATTACAGCCGCGCCCCTTGTACAACACCGACCTGAAGAGCCGGTGGTTTTTCGTCCCTGGCGTGATCGGCAGCTTGACCCTGGTGCTGGTCACCACGCTCACCGCCTTTGCCGTGGTGCGCGAGCGCGAAATCGGCACGCTGGAACAGATCATGGTCACGCCCATTCGCCCGGTCGAATTCATTCTGGGCAAGACGCTCCCCTTCTTCCTGATCGGGCTGCTCGATGTGGCGTTGATCGCGACGGTGGGAACGCTGTGGTTTCAAGTGCCGTTTCGCGGCCAGGTGAGCGTGCTGCTGTCAGGCACGGTGCTGTTCCTGCTGTGCCAACTCGGAGTGGGGCTGTTGATCTCCACCGTCTCATCCACACAGCAGCAGGCCATGGTCACGGCATTTTTCTTCATCATGCCGGCCATCACCTTCTCCGGCTTCGGGTTTCCCATCAGCACCATGCCGCAGTGGCTGCAGCAGGTCACGTATCTGGACCCGTTGCGCTATTTCCTGGTGGTGATTCGCGGAGTGTATCTCAAGGGCGTGGGGATGGATGTCCTGTGGCCACAGATGGCCGGGATGGCGGCGCTGGGCGCGGGCGTCTTGACGCTCAGTGTGTTCCGGTTTCGCAAGGCGCTGGACTAAGGCCTCCGAGGGTGCGTCGCGCCGGCTGTCGCGGGGTCGTCCCGCCCCCCGCACATACAGTGAACCGCGCCCTTACGGCCCTTGTTGCACCTGCAATTTCTCTTTCGGCACCAACCGCGCGCGGTAAATCGCGTTGCTCGACGGTACCTCGGCCACTACATCAACATGCAGTTCGTATGTCCCCGATGGCAGGTTCTCTGCAAACGGGATCTCAAGTTCGGAGGTATCCTTCTTCAGTGTGAAGCGCTCGTACCCGACAGCAGTTGCCCGCCCGATCTCATTCACGGCCAGCATGATCACGGTCAGATCGAAATCATTTTCGGTCTCATTGGAAACCTTGATGGCGCCTTCCACGCGCTGCCCAACGATCTTCGGATACCTGCTCCACTCAGCCAGCAGCGGCGCCACCACCCGTAGCACCAGTTCCTGGTTTCGCTGGTGCGCCGGCTTGCCGCTGTCGCTCACCGTGGCCACAAAACGAAACTCGCCCCGCTGAGTGGGAATGCCGTTTAGCGAACCGGCCTCCGTCAGTAGCACCCCAGGTGGCAACTGGCCGCTACTGACCTGCCACTTCAAGGGATGGATTCCGCCCTGCGCTTCCAACTGGTGGCGATACTGCCGCTGCAGACTTGCCTTGGGCAGGTTCACTGTCTGGACGGAGAGCGGTTCGCCGGTGGCCGCTGCTTGCTGTGCGTTCGCCAGCGGCGCCATCGACATCACCAAACACAGAAGCCACAGCCGTATCTCGATCGACATTCGATTCCGCCAGACCTCGCAATCGCCGAACCGGGTTCCAGGCTATCGGCATTATAGTTCCGGGCACAAACTGAGAACTGAGAACCGGGAACTGACAACTGGTCGTCAGCCTACCCCCGACCGCACCGCTGCATCTCACCCTCACCTTCAAAGTGAAGGCCGCAACCTGGGCGGTGTAGAGGACGAATCCACTGACGTAGGCACAGGTGCCCCCGCCTGTGCGGCCCGGCAGTCCCTGCCCTGCCTCCCCCTCGACGCCCCCTGCTTCCCCACGGTAATCTAGATGTTTTCGGGAGGAGGTGGGAAAGCATGCGTGAGGCGGTGGCACGGTTGTGGCCGGAGATTCAGTGGATCGAGAACTCGAAACTGCGTGAGCAGGTGACCCAGACCTGGATCAAGGCGCTGGAGCGCAGCCCGCTGAAGCCCGACGACCTGAAACACATTCCCTTCACCCTGCTGGTGCCCAACTGTCCCATCACTTTCATGGAACACAAGCGCTGCGTGGTGCACATCGCCCGCCAAAGCGCCGAAGCCATGCAGGAGTTCATGGGACGCGCGTTGCCCATCAACATGGATACGGTGGTCGCGGGCGCCATCCTGGCCGACGTGGGCAAGTTGCTGGAATACGAACTCGGTCCCGACGGCAAGAGCCGCCAGAGCGAGCGCGGCGAGGCCCTGCGCCATCCCTTCACCGGGGTCGCGCTGGCCCTGGAGTGTGGCGTGCCCGATGCCGTCTGCCACATCATCGCCGCCCACGCCGCCGAAGGCGACCTGGTCAAGCGCACCACCGAGGCTTTCATCGTCCACCACGCCGACTTCATGGCGTTCTTGCCCTTCAAGAACCCGAAGAACGTCAAGGTGAAATGAGCAATGCCAGGTTTCAAAGTTTCATGGTTTCAATTGGTAACGGCTGTAGCCAGAGACCCTTCGAACCTTGAAACTCTGAAACCTTGAAACCTGGAAGTCGAACAGGAGACACTTTGTCCGCCAAAGAAGCCACCGCCACCAAGGAAACCGTAACCGCGAAAATGTCGCGCTGGGCCGCCGGCCTCCAGTACCGGCAACTATCGCAAGATGCCATCTACCAGGCCAAGCGCTTCCTGCTCGATTCCGTCGGCTGCGCCCTGGGCGGATACCAGCAGCACGACGTCAAGATCGCCCTTGAGGTCCTCGACGAAATCGCCGGTCGTGGCCCCTCGACAGTGATCGGCACCGGCAAGAAGATGGATCCCGTCTCCGCCTCGCTCGCCAACGCCCTGATGATCCGCTGCATGGACTACAACGACATCTACTGGAAACAGGACCCGTCCCACCCGTCCGACATTTTCCCCGCGGCCCTGGCATGTTGCGAGCGTTCCAAAGGCGATGGAAAAGAACTGATCGTTGGCCTCGTCCTGGGACACGAATTCGAAATGCGTTTCTGCGAGGCCGCTTTCCCCGGCATTCGCGAACGCGGTTGGCATCACGCGACTTTGACCGCATTCGTCTCGCCCATCGTCGCCGGACGCGCGTTGCACCTTGCAGGGGAGCAGATCCAGCACGCCATCGGCATCTCCGCCAGTCGCCAATGCACCCTGGGCGCGGTCACCGCCGGCAAGCTCACCATGATGAAAAACACCGTGGACCCCATGGCTACCCAGAGCGGGGTTCTCGCCGCCCTCATGGCGGAAAAGGGCTACACCGGCCCCGAACACGTGGTCGATGGAAAAGAAGGTTTAACCCACTGCTTCGGTCCCGAATGGAAGCTGAACCTGCTCACGGACGGGCTGGGTGAGTCCTGGCGCATCACCCAATGTGGCATGAAGTTCTTTCCCACGGAAGCCCTGACCCACGCGCCGATTTCCGCGGTGCTCGACTTGGTAAAAGAAAACGACCTGCATCCCGAGAACGTGGAGAAAATCCAGATCCGCTCCCTGGCCCGCGCCGCTGACATTCTGTCCGACCCCAGTAAGTACGACCCGCACACCAAAGAAACCGCCGATCACTCGCTGCCCTACGTGATCGCTGCCGCCCTGGCCGAGCGGCAGGTCACGCCCGCGCAGTTCACCATGCAGAAAATCATGGACCCGAGGATCCGGGCGCAGCTCAAGAAGGTCGAAGTGGTCGCCGATCCCGAGATCGAAAAAGTCTTTCCCGCGCTGCAGCGGGTGATCGTGAACATTACAACCACCGACGGCCGCTTGTTCACCAGGCAGCTCGATTACCCGAAAGGCGATCCGCGCAACCCGCTGACCGACCAGGAGGTTGAGGAAAAATTCGCAGCGCTGGCAGAAGGCGTGCTGTCACCCGGTGCTCAGAAGAAATTGAAAGATGCCATCTGGAACCTGGAGAAGATCGCCTCGGTCTCGAAGCTGATGGTGCTCATGAAAGCCGACGTGCGGTCAAGGAAGGCTGCGCACAAAGCCAAGATGAAGAAGAAGAAAAAGTAGCGCCGGCGTCTCGCCGGCTGTCGCGGGGGCATCTTGCCCCCGCAGATTGAGATCGCACCATGCCCCAGACCATCACTGAAAAAATCGCGCAGACACATCTCGCCGAGGGCCCCAACCGCCCTCTGCGCACCGGCGACTTCGTCTCCATCCGCCCCCATTACGTCATGACCCACGACAACACTTCCGCCGTGATGAGCAAATTCAAGGGCATCGGCGCGAAGAACGTCCACGATCCCCGCCAGATCGTCTTCACCCTGGACCACGACATCCAGAACCAGGACGAATCCAACCAGAAGAAGTACCGCGCCATCGAAGCCTTCGCCAAAGAGCACGGCGTCGATTTCTACCCGGCCGGCTCCGGTATAGGCCACCAGATCATGGTGGAGCGCGGATACGTCATCCCCGGCTCGTTCGTTGTCGCCTCCGACTCCCACTCCAACATGTATGGCGCGCTGGGCGCCGTCGGCACCCCAATCGTCCGCACCGACGCCGCAGCGGCCTGGGCCACCGGCGAATTCTGGTGGCAGATCCCCCGCAGCATCCAGGTCGTGCTCGAAGGCAAGCTGCCCGCTGGCACGACCGGCAAAGACGTCATCATCACCCTCTGCGGCCTCTACAACCACGACGAAGTCCTCAACGCTGCCGTCGAGTTCAGCGGCCCCGGTGTCGCCTCGCTCTCCATGGACGCCCGCTTCTCCATCTCAAACATGAGCACCGAATGGGGCCCACTGGTCGGCTGGTTCCCGGTAGATGAAGTCACGATCAACTACCTGAAAGACGTCCACCAGCGCCTGAAAGTCCACGGCATCGAGCGTTTCACCGAAAAAGACATCGAGAACTGGTCCAAGCACCCGCCGCGTCCCGATCCCGACGCCGTCTACGCTGCCCGCATCACGCTGGATCTTAGCCAGGTGACGCCCCATGTGTCAGGACCCGACACGGTTCAGGTCATGAGTTCGCTTGCCGAGATTGCGGGAAAGAAGGTTGCGATCAACAAGGCCTACCTCATCTCGTGCGTGAACTCGCGCGTCGAAGATCTGGAAGCCGCTGCACAAGTCCTGAAGGGCAGGAAAGTTGCCCCCGGCGTGAAGTTCTACCTCAGCGCAGCCAGCCAATGGGTGCAGGAAGAAGCCGCCCTCCGCGGCATCTGGCAAACCCTGCTCGATGCTGGCGCCAACCCGCTGCCGGCGGGATGCGGCCCCTGCATCGGTCTCGGCGTCGGCCTGCTCGAACCCGGCGAAGTGGGCATTTCCTCCACCAACCGCAACTTCAAGGGCCGCATGGGATCGCGCGATGCCCAGTGCTACCTCGCCAGCCCGGAAGTCGTGGCCGCCTCCGCCGTCGCCGGGTACATCACCGGCCCGCACCACATGCCCGACCGCGCCCCCGCCCGCGTCTACCAAGAGTTCGCAACCGGTGCAGCCGCGGAGAAAGTGGAAATCCTCCCCGGCTTCCCCGCCCGCGTCAAAGGCCGCGTGGCCTTCATGCCGCAGGACAACGTCAACACCGATGCCATTTACGGAAAGGACTACACTTACCGCGACGACATGACCCGCGAGATGATGGCCAAGGTGGTAATGGAGAACTACGATCCCCAGTTCGCCACACGCACCAGCGCCGGCGACGTCATCATCAGCGGCTTCAATTTCGGCACCGGATCGAGCCGCGAGCAGGCCGTCACCTGCCTCAAGGCGAAGGGGATTCGCCTGGTGATCGCCGCCAGCTTTTCCCAGACCTACCTGCGCAACGCGTATAACAATGGATTCCTGTGCGTAGAGGTGCCGGAGCTGGCAAAGCGCCTGCGCGACCAATTCGCCAACGAAATCGCGGCGAAAGAAAAAACCATCATCCCGGGAGATGAAATCGACATTGACTTCACCTCCTGCATAATCCACTGGCGTGGCGAGGATTTCGCCTTCCCGCCGCTGGGCAGCGTGCCGCAGTCGCTGGTCATCGCGGAAGGCGTAGAGAACTTAGTCGCAAGACGCCTGGGATTGGCATGATCCGTGGAGGACCGGGCGCCCTTGCCCGCGTTCACTTCGTATTCCTTCGTGCCCTTTGTGGTGAATAGATTTTCACGGGAGCTCATATGGCCAAATACACCGTGGTCAGCATGCCGGGAGACGGCATCGGCAACCAGGTCTTGCCGGAATCCATCCGCGTCCTCAATGCGGTCGGCTTCGACGCCGGCTACGTCCACGCCGACATCGGCTGGGAAATCTGGCGGAACGAAGGCAATGCTCTTCCGCAACGCACCATCGACCTGCTGGCCCAACACAAGCTGGGCCTGTTCGGCGCCATCACCTCCAAGCCCAACAAAGAAGCGCAAGCCGAATTGAAGCCCGAATTGCAGGGCAAGGGTCTGGTGTACTACAGCCCCATCGTCACCATGCGGCAGAAGTTCAATCTCGGTATCTGCATGCGTCCCTGCGTCGGCTTCACCGGCAATCCGCTGAACTACATTCGCAAGCGTACCGACGGCGGCTTCGACGAGCCGCGCATTGACACCACCGTGTTCCGTCAGAACACCGAAGGCATGTACGCCGGAGTAGAGTGGACCAATCCGCCCGACAACGTGCGGGCCACGCTGAACAGCCATCCCCGATTCAAGGCCTTCGCCAATGTCCCCGGCCCGGACTTGGCTGTAAGCGTGCGCGTCATCACTCGCCCGGCCGCCCGCCGCATCGTCACTGCCGCTTTCGAGTACGCCCGGAAGCGTGGCTTCAAGGGCGTCACCATCTGCGAAAAGCCCAACGTCGTCCGCGAAACTTCCGGCATGATGGAGGAGACCGCCAAAGAAGTCGCCAAGAACTATCCCGGGATTGCCCTGTGGTCCACCAACATCGACGCCCAATTGATGTGGCTGAACAAGAATCCCGAGGACTATAACGTGATCGTGTCCTCGAACCTGTTCGGCGACATTCTTTCCGATGCCTTCGCCGGCCTGATCGGCGGCCTGGGCTTCGCCGCCTCCGGCAACATCGGAGACCAGGTCGCGGTCTTCGAACCCACCCACGGCTCCGCCCCCAAGTACGCCGAACTCAATCCGCCTATCGTCAACCCGATTGCTATGATCCTTTCGGCGGCTATGATGCTCGACCACGTGGGTGAGACCGCCAAGGCCGAGCGCATCCGCAAAGCCATCGCCGACGTGGTGCAAGAAGGCAAAGTGCGCACCTACGATATGATGCGTATCTCGGGTGGCGCAAAGTCCATCAGCCAGGGCGCAGCCAGTACGGTCCGGATGACCGACGCCATCCTGGAGAAGCTGGCGAAGCAGGTGCCTGTAGCTGTGGGACAGTGAGATAGGCTCTCGTGCTTAGTTGTCATGCTGAGCGAAGCGAAGCATCCCTACCCGTGGCTGGTCATTCAGGGTAGAGATTCCTCGCTTCGCTAGGAATGACAATGACAAGGAAATTAGGATTCAGATGACCGCCTCCACCGAAACCAAACCGGTCCGCTCCGCCGAAGCCGGCCATTGGGGCAATGATGTTCGCTCCGACCTGCACGTGGCTCTCGAACCCTGCGACCGGGGCGGCCTGGAGATCACGCTGGAGTCCCGGGTGGCGCCGTACTACGGCCCTGCGATCGTGGCGCAGGCCCGGCAGGTGCTGGAATCGCTCGGCGTGAAACACGCCCGCGTCGCCATTCACGACGAAGGCGCGCTCCCCTTCGTGATTTCCGCGCTGGTTGAAACCGCCGCCAAGCGCGCCGGCCTGGGCCTGGGACAAAAGTCGCTGCCCGAAAAATTGCCGTGGCCGCCGCCCTCCGCTCGTGATCGTTTGCGTCGCTCGCGCCTCTATCTCCCCGGCACCGAGCCCAGGTATTTCATCAACGCCGCGCTGCACGGCCCCGACGCCATCATCCTGGACCTCGAGGATTCGGTGCATCATGCCGAAAAAGATGCCGCCCGCATCCTGGTGCGTAACACCCTGCGGGCGGTGGACTTCGGCGCCTGCGAGCGCATGGTGCGCATCAACCAGTTACCCATGGGGTTCGATGATTTGGCGGAAATCATTCCTGAAGCGCCCGATCTGGTGCTCCTTCCGAAGACCGAGAGCCCGCTCCAGGTCACGGAAGTGGACCGCATGATCGGCGAACTCAAAGCTCGCGACAACATCAATCGCCCCATCTGGCTGATGCCCATTCTGGAGTCTGCGCTGGGCATCGAATATGTTTCCGCGATCGCCAACGCCAGTCCCAACGTGGCTGCGCTCACCATCGGCCTCGAGGACTACACTGCCGACATGGGCGTGGTGAAAACCCCGGAGGGCCGGGAGTCGCTTTATGCCCGCACCCGCCTGCTGAACGCGGCCAAGGCCACTGGGATTCAGGCCATTGATTCCGTGTTCGGCGACGTCGGCGACATGGATGGTTTGCGCCGCTGGGGAGAAAATTCGCGCGCCCTGGGATTCGAAGGCATGGGCTGCATCCACCCGACGCAGATTCCGGTCATTCACGAAGCGTTTACCCCGTCGCAGGCGGAAATCGAGAAGGCGCTCAGGATCGTTGCCGCCTTTGAGGAGGCGCAGCAGCGCGGCTTGGGGGTCGTGAGCCTGGGTTCGAAAATGATCGACCCGCCCGTAGTGCAGCGGGCGCTGAAGTTGGTGGCGAGAGCGAAGCAGATGGGCAAGGCATGATTCGTGTGGGGACGGGCGTCTCGCCCGTCCCAGCCGGGCGAAGCCCGGCAGTGTGCGGAGAAGAATGACCGAACGCGTGGAACTCGCCCAGAACGCTGCCGGACGCATGGTCCCCGCCATGGTCAACGGCAAGCCGCAGATCCCCTACATTGGGGTCGGCAAGTATCAACCCCGCGGTCGCAAGCAAGCCCCACCCATCCGCTCTAGCAAAGATTATCCCGAGAACGGCGACAAGCGTGTTCCTGATCTCGAAACCGCGCTGCGCAATTGTGGGCTGCGCGACGGTATGGTTATTTCCAACCATCACCACCTGCGTGACGGCGACCGGGTCGCGCTGATGGCGCTCGAAACCGCTGCCCGGATGGGCATCAAGGACCTGATGTGGTTCCCCAGCGCCTCCTTCCCCTCGCAGAAGGGCGCCATCGAGCTCATGCAAGCCGGCGTCATCCATCACATCGAAGGCAGCATGAATGGTCCCCTCGGCGATTACTGCACCCAGGGCAACATGCGCGGCATGGGTGTGCTGCGCTCCCACGGCGGGCGGTGGCAGGCCATCCAGGATGGCGAGGTTCACGTGGACATCGCGGTGATCGCCGCACCGACTGCCGATCGCTTCGGCAACGCCGATGGCTCCCACGGCAAATCCGCCTGCGGCTCGCTCGGCTTCGCGCTAGCCGACTCCCTGTATGCCGACCAGGTCATCGTGGTCACCGACACCCTGGTGCCGTTCCCCTGCATCCCCTGGCAGATCCAGGGCAACAATGTGGATTACGTGGTCGAAGTCGACTCCATCGGCGATCCCGCGAAGATCGTATCCGGCACTACCCAGATCACCCGCTCCCCCGACCGCCTGCGCATCGCCGAGTTCGTGGCGCGTTTTCTGCGCGACGCCGGCATCATGAAGAATGGCTTCTCCTTCCAGGCAGGCGCGGGAGGAATCGCGCTCGCCTTCGTCGATTACCTGCGCCGCATGATGAAAGAAGACGGCGTGAAAGCCCGCTTCGTGCGCGGCGGATCAACCAAGTATCTGGTCGAACTCCTGCAGGACGGGCTCACCGACTACATCCTCGACGGACAGACCTTCGACCTCGACGCCGTGAAGTCCATCGCCAATGATCCGCGGCACGTGCCCACCTCGCCGTTCACCTCGTACAACTACCACGGCAAAGGTTCGTTCGCTTCGATGGTGGACGCGGTGGTGCTGGGTGCGACGGAAGTAGATGTGAACTTCAACGGCAACGTGGTCACACACTCCGACGGCCGCCTGCTGCACGGCATCGGCGGCTGGCAGAATTGCCTTGCCTCCGGCTGCACCATCCTGGCCGTGCCCTCCTTCCGTGATCGCATCCCGGTAATCGTCGATCAGGTGACGACACTCACCGGGCCGGGTGAACTGATTGACGTGGTAGTCACCGAACGCGGGATCGCCATTAACCCCCTGCGCAAAGATCTGCTCGATGCGGTCAAGGGATCCACCCTGCCCATCCGCCCCATTCAGGACATCAAGGCGGAAGTGGAGCGCATCTGCGGCGGCAAGCCGGCGCGCCCCAAGCTGGGCGATCGCCCGGTCGCGGTGGTCAAGTGGGTGGATGGAACTGTGCTCGACACGGTCTGGCAGGTGGGATAGAAAGCTGGCAATTCTCGAACCAAAAAATCAGGGCGACGTTCGGCCGAACATCGCCCAGCACTTCGCAAGAATTTGGCCTACTGCTGCAGTTCCGTCATCCCATCAATCTCGGTAGCGGTATCGTTCTGCAGAATGTACGCCTTGCTCCCGGAGACCAGGTAGAACACCATGTTGTTGGACAGGTTAGTGATCGTCCCCGTGGTGCGTCCGTTGCTTCCCACGGAATAGGTTCCCGTCAGAATACCTGGGACATTGATTGTTCCCGATGCGTTCACCAGTTCATTCAAGCTGAGCGCCCCGGCGCCATCCCAATTCAGCGTGGCCACGCGGTCGATGAAGAAACTGGTGTTGAATCCGTCCATCAGGAACGCAAACTGCCCGTTCATGCTGGCATTGGTGAATGAACTCGAGCTCTGCAGGTCCAGAGTCCCTTCGGCTACGGTACCGGGATCGGTAACCAGGAAAAACGCCCGCGAGGGGCTGACCAGGTACAACACTTCGTTGGTGAGCAGGCCCCCGGTGAGCGCCACAGGCGCGCGACCGGTGGTCGCGTCGACCGAGTAAGTTCCGGTGATGCTGGCATTCGTGGCTGTTGTGCCATCTTGCACTGCATCCAGTGCACCGGAAGGGATAGTACCGCTGCCGTCGGCCATAAACTGCCCCACCGCACGTAATCCGCCCACATTGACGGGAGTGTCGCCGTTGCCGCCGAAGGCATAGTTCCCAGACAGCGACGTGACGGCAAATGGCGCACCCGTCTGTTTCTCCGCGCGGCCCAGGCCCAGGATGCCTGGGGTACTGGTCAGAAGCCGTATGTTATTGGCATCCACCACGTAGTAAACGAGGCTCGACGTGTTCAGGGAACTGTCGGTCAGGGTGCCCGTCCCTCGTCCGTTGGAGTCCGGAGTGTTAAACAAGCCTGAGGTTATTGTGCGGCTGCTCGCCACTCCGCCGTCGCTCACGTCTTCGCTGCCCGAAGTTATCCCACTGGAAATCGTAAACACGCCCACACTGCCCGTCGATCCTGCCGACCCCAGCGACCCGTCGCTCGTGTGCATGCGGAAGGCAAATGTGCCACTGGGTACTGAGGTCAACACTGCGGCGTTTTGTTTTTCCGCCACCCCGGCGGCGGTGGCAACCGTGTCGGCTTCGACCAGGTAAACCTTGGAAGAACTCGCCAGGGTCATGGCCAACGTGATACTGGTGCCATCGGAAAAGTTCAAGATAGTCGTGGCGGTCCCGTCATTGCTGATCGAATAGGAGCCAGAGACCGTAGTCGTTAGCGGACCCCCGGTACCCTCGACAAAATCATCCTCGCCGCCGGTGATGTGGCCCGCACCGTCCGCCGTGAAGGCACCCTCTTCACGGAACGGCACGTTACCATTGAACAGGTCCGTGCCCGACAACTGGTAGGCATATTGCCCGTTCAGGCTGGCATTGGAGAAATTGCCCATCGGCGGAGGACCAGGGTTGCTGCTACCCGATCCGCAGCCCAGACAGAAAGCTAGAGAAACCAAAGCCAACGTCAGACACAATGTTTTCATAGCAAAACGTGCAGCCGGTAGAAGCTGCACCACTCCTTTGAAGATTCGTCCTTGGGAAGACGGTTATTCCTTTCTAACACAGTCTTGGGCGGAAAGTTCCTCCGGGAGGTACCTTTTACATACACCAGCAAAATGCCGAGAATTGACGTCTGGGGGGTGTCAAGAGCGGAGAATTGAGAACCGGGAACTGCTGCTATCCTTCTGAAACTTCGGCGCGGCGCGGAGGAAACGAGACTGCTTTTCTTGCCCCCGGCGCCAGCCACGCCACCAGTCGATAGCCCAGCAGCAGCGCCAGCACAAACGCATATTCCAGCGGCTTGCGCAGGTCGGCCTTGACCAGCCACACATAGTGAATCACTCCGGCGCTGGCGCTGGCGTATATCAGCCGGTGCAGCAGGTTCCAGCGACGCCCGCCCAGGCGGCGAATCCAGCCGCTGGTGGAGGTGATGGCCAGCGGAATCAGCAACACGAACCCCGTGAAACCGGCGGTAATGAAGCGCCGCTTGGCCACATCCGCCAGCATCTCGTGGACATCGAAGAACTTGTCCAGCCAGATGTAGGTCAGGAAGTGCAGCCCCACGTAGAAAAACGCGAACAGCCCTAACATCCGGCGGAAGCGTATCAGCCAAAGCTGTCCCGTCAGCTTGCGCAGTGGCGTAATAGCCAGTGTGACCAGCAGGAAGATCAGCGTCCAATCTCCGGTCGAGTGGGTGATGGCCTCGATGGGATTGGCCCCCAGATTTCCTGAGTACGCCTTCCACCCCAGGCGCGCCAGCGGCACCAGGCAAGCTGGAAAGAGCACGACTTTGAGCCAGCGCAGTTTCACGGCATCCCTCAGAAATATTTCTTCAGGTCCATGCCGCTGTACAGGCTGGCTACCTGGTCATACCCGTTGAACATCAATGTGGGACGCTTGAAAAACTCTCCCAGCCGCCGCTCTTTCGCCTGGCTCCAGCGGGGATGGTCCACATTCGGGTTCACATTGGAATAGAAGCCGTATTCGCTGGGCGACGCCTTGTTCCAGGTATTGCTCGGCTGCTCTTCGGTGAAGCGAATCCGCACAATCGCCTTGGCGCTCTTGAACCCATATTTCCACGGCAGCACGATGCGCAGCGGCGCCCCGTCCTGGTTGGGCAGTACCTCGCCGTACATGCCGAAGCACAGCAGCGCCAGGGGATGCATGGCTTCGTCCATGCGCAATCCTTCCACGTACGGCCATTCCAGTACCGGCACCCGCAGGCCCGGCATCTGCTTGGGATCGTTCAGCGTGGTGAACTCCACAAACTTCGCCTTGGGCAGCGGGTCTGCCCGCTTGATCAACTCACTCAGCGAGAAGCCCACCCAGGGCACCACGATCGACCAGCCCTCCACGCAACGATGCCGGTAAATCCGCTCCTCCGGCGCCGCCATCTTGAGGATGCTGTCCACATCCAGCACCTGCTTTTTCTTTACCAGCCCATCCATGGTTACGGTCCAGGGACGGGTCTTGAAATCCTTCGCCAGGTCCGCGGGCCCTTCCTTGTCGGTGGAGAACTCGTAATAGTTGTTGTAGTTGGTTACGTCCTTGTAGGGCGTAGTCTTCTCGGTGGTCGAGAACGAACTCTTCTTGATGCCATCAATCTTCGCGTTGGCCTCGACCACGGTCGAAGGAAAAGCCATCTCGTCCAGCCCAGCCCCGGCCACCGCAGCCGCCCCGGCCATCGCCGCGCCCGCCAGAAACGTCCGCCGATTCACATACAATCGCTTCGGGGTGATCTCCGATGACCGCATATCCGCCGCTTTCTTGATCAGCATGAAAACCAACCTCAATAAGGTGTACGGGCAGCCTCACCCGGATGGATTTACCGGATTCGCTGATAGATAGGACGCAAACCGCGAGAAAAAGTTGCACCTGAAGATCTGGTGGCGCCGCCATCTTGCCGGCGCGCCCGCCCACGGGGTTGACTGGCCCAGGAAGCTTACCCGCTCCCGCCGCGCAGCGCTTCCCGCACCTTCCGCGACAGCATCTGCAGCGTGAACGGTTTCTGCAAGAATGCGGTGCCGGGATCCAGCACGCCCTGGTGCACGATTGCGTCTTCGGTATACCCGGATAGATACAGCACCCTGGTCTGCGGACGTGAGGCGCAGAGTTGCTTGGCCAATTCGCGGCCGCTCATTCCGGGCATTACCACGTCCGTGATCAGCATGTCGATGGTGCCCGCGTGCGCCGCCGCTACCTGCAGGGCGGCGTCTCCCTGGTCGGCCTCCAGCACTTTATACCCTTTGGCCTCCAGAGTTTCGCGCACCAGTTGTCGCACCGACTCTTCATCCTCCACCAGCAGCACAGTCTCGGACCCCCCCGACGCCGCTTGGGACGCCCGCATCTGGCTCAGCGGTTCCGCGGCATCTTCCACTCGGGGCAGGTAGATGCGGAAGGTCGTGCCACGACCCACCTCGCTCTGCACAAAAACGTAACCTCCACTCTGCTTGATGATGCCGTACACCGTGGAGAGCCCCAGTCCCGTGCCTTTGCTCTTTTCTTTGGTGGTGAAAAAAGGCTCGAAGATGCGCGCCTGGGTCTCCTTATCCATGCCCTGGCCGTTATCGCTGACCGACAACATGACGTATGGGCCCGGTTGGATGTAGCTATATTCGTGGCGGACATCATCGTCGAGACTGACGTTCGCCGTCTGGATGGTGATTTTCCCGCCGTTCGGCATGGCATCTTTGGAGTTGACCACCAAATTCATGATCACCTGTTCGACCTGTCCCGCGTCTGCCCGGGTGCGCCCCAGGTCGCTGGACAGCCGCGTGATCAGCTCAATCGTCTCTCCGATCAGCGGACGCAACAGGCGCTCCATGTCGCCTACGATGGCGTTCACATCCACCACCTTCAATTCCAGCAGTTGCTTGCGGCTGAAGGCCAGCAATTGCCGGGTCAGCGTGGTCGCGCGATCCGCGGCCTGCTGGATGGCTTCGATCTTCGGATAGACACCATTGGTACGCTCGGTGCGTTCCAGTAGAATCTCGGTGTATCCGCTGATCACCATCAGCAGGTTGTTGAAGTCGTGTGCCACCCCGCCGGCCAGCCGTCCCACCGCCTCCATCTTTTGTGCCTGGCGAAACTGATCTTCCAGCACCCGCTGTTCGGTCACATCCTCAGCGATGATCTCCAATACCTGGTCGGGTTCTTCCGGACTATTCGCGGCGCGCCCGCTCAGCCGCACCGTGATGGCGTCGCCATCTTTGCGTTTCCAGCGGACTTCCAGATTCTCCAACTGACCGCTGCGCTCAAATTCTTTGATAAGCCGTGATTGCTCATTCGGGTCCAGGAATACTTCGCGTTTCGGATCCAGCCCCAAAACCTCGTCCGCCGAGTTGTACCCCAGCATGGCAATCAGCGCAGGGTTCACGTCGAGGAACTTGCCTTCCAGGCTGGAGCGGTAAATGCCATACACCGCGCTTTGCACGAGAGACCGGTAGCGTGCCTCCGAACGGCGCAGCGCCTCTTCATGCTTCTTGTGTTCGATGGCGGTCGCCAGTTGCTGGGAGACGAACGCGAGAATTTCCTTCTCCTTCTCGCGGTAGCGAACCCGGTTGGTGTAACTCTGCACCACCAGTACGCCAAATGTGTTATTCGCCGCCTTCAGCGGGCTTCCCAGCCAATCCACCGACGGCGCTCCGATCAGTTCCACTTCGCCCCGCGCCACCAGTCCATCGAACACTTCCGGGGTGCACAGCAGCGGCTCACCGGTACGCAGCACGTACTCCGTCAAACCGCGGCCCAGCTTCTTGGGCGCAGGCGTGGGATCTTCCTCATCTACGAAATAGGGAAAGCTGAGCAACTGGGTATTGGCATCGTACAGCGCGATGTAGAAGTTGCGCGCATACATCAGTTCGCCCACGATGTTATGAATCGCAGCATAGAACTGCTGCAGATCGACCGCTGAACTGGTCTTTTCCGCTATGCGGTACAGGGCCGAGCTGAGCGACTCCGCCCGCTTTTGTTCGCTGATGTCACGGTACAGAGCGTACGCCGCCGCCCGCTTGCCCCCGACCACCACCGGAGCACTGGAGATGAATACGTCGACCAGCGTGCCATCCTTGCGCTGCCGCTTGGTTTCCAGTGCCACCTTCTCGCCGCGGGAGAGCATCTCGCCAATCCAGCGCGTCTCCGAGCTCCGGTCCGGGGGCACGATCAAGGCGTCGATGCGCCGCCCCACGGCTTCTTCGGCGGTAAACCCGAACATGCGCGTGAACTCGCTATTGATCCGCAACACCTGGTAATCATTCAAAATGCTGATGGCCTCCGGCGTGCACTCCACCAACTGTTCCAGGTAGGCCCTTTGCACCTCAATGTCGTCGGAAGCCAGCGGCGGAGTTGGGGCAGGATCGACGGGCGCCGCATCGGCAGCGCGGGAAAGGGTCGGAGCGCCGCGTTCCAGCGCTTCCTTCAGTAATTTGGCGCGCAAAAGCTCAGCCGATTTCGCTGGCCGGGTGAGCTTGTCACCCATCGAACCCCTCCCGTTTCGACACCACTGCCAACTCGGATGTTAGATTGCTTATGGATTACTCGAAAGTTACGGAAGTAATTCTGATCGAGGTGGATTTGTTCCGGTTCAGCTGGAAATGGAGAAGCGACGAGTGGCCCACTCAAGCCGTCTTTTGGCTTGAGTGGGGCAGTTCTACGGCTGGACAAAGCGTTCCCGCCGCTCGTTCGCGCTTTCTCGCAGCCCACTCGCATTCAATCTCTACCCGTCCTTCACAGCCGGTGGCGTACTGCAGAAAGCTGCTCCATTCCCAGTCTTCCGCACGTTCACAAAGCCCGCGCTTCGCCGGCTTCCACCCCAGCAAGCCAAAACCGGGCTTGCCGGGGACCCCGGGTTGCGATGGATATAACGAAGCTTTTCGACGAATTGCGCATGATTCCGGATGTTGAAGTCGTAGTAGCGCTTCTGCCAGAAGTGCTCCGCCTCGGCAATCAGGCGGTGCGACACGCCCTGCTTCAACGATTTGAGGGCATCGGCCAGCGTGCCGTGCTGCGGTTCACTGAGTAGGAGGTGCACATGGTCGGGCATAACCACGTACCCGTAGACACAAAGACCGAAAGCGCGTCGGAC
>JBGPJK010000030.1:0-23500 GCA_041485425.1 Terriglobia bacterium
CGCATGGGATGCGACCTGGGCAATCCAACCGCTGAAGAAATCTGGAACGAACTGCGCAGCCTGAGTCCGATGCACGTCGGCATGAGCTATGCCCGACTCGAAGAGATGCACGGGAT
The DNA here is from genome assembly GCA_041485425.1 of Terriglobia bacterium. Taxonomy (GTDB): domain Bacteria; phylum Acidobacteriota; class Terriglobia; order Terriglobales; family Acidobacteriaceae; genus JAIQET01. The sequence continues at coordinate 117 of JBGPJK010000030.1, forward strand.
ACAGTGGCCCTGCTATGACGAGAATCATCCCGGCGAACAGTACCTGCACGGGCGTTTGTGGGCGCGTCCGGTGATCGGGCCCCGCGCGCCACTCTGTTGCGTGGAATACGAGCCGCCGGTCGACGCGCTGGATGACGAGTTCCCGATTCGTCTGACCACCGGCCGCCGCCTGGATTCCTATAACACCGGGGTGCAGACTTCACGGTATGCATCGCCGTTGCGGCACGCGGAGACGATCGACCTCTGCGCACAAGACGTCGAGAGATACGGCCTTCAGGAGGGAGAAACAGTGCGCGTGGCGTCGCGGCGGGGCTCCGTGACAGCTCCCGTGCGGATCGATCCTGGATTGCGTCCCGGACTGGCTTTTTTGACGCTGCACTTCCCCGACCATGTGGCGACCAACCAGTTGACCATCGATGCGGTGGACCCGAAGTCGGGCACCTCGGAGTTCAAGGCCACCGCGGTGCGCATCGAGAAGGTCGGGAAAACAGAACCAGTCGCGGTCTAGCGGTAGAGGCACGTGAAGCAGTCCGCTCCGTTGGCATCCCCAAGCCTTCCAGGATTGTCATCCCGAGCGGAGTCAGCCCTCCGCCGAGGCGGAAGGCTGACGGAGTCGAGGGACCTTGAGTTTTGCCGGGGGTAGGGATTCCTCCTCCTTCGCTTCGCTCAGGGTCGGAATGACAAAGGAAGAATTAGTGGGATGAATGAATGGGTTCCGCTGTAAGGGACCTTAACCATGGACCTGCACTTCACCGACGCCGAAGCGACGACAGAAGAAAGGGCGGCCGTTGACAGCGTCTCCATTCCCGCCAACGCTAACGGCACCCGGCGTTCTTACCTGCTGCCCATCCTGCACGCCATCCAGAACCGCATCGGCTGGATCAGCCCCGGCGCGCTGAACTACGCCAGCCGTGCGCTGGACGTCCCACCTGCCGAGGCTTTCGGCGTAGCTGACTTCTACGGCCTCTTCTCCACCCACCTCCAGCCCCCGGCGGTGACCCATGTCTGCGATGACATTGCCTGCAAAGCGAAGGGCGCCGAAAAACTTTGCACGGAATTGGAGAAGTCCCACGGGCCGGAAGGTTGGAGCAAGGAGGGCAAGACTTGGCGCCGTAGCCCCTGCCTCGGCCTCTGTGAACACGCGCCCGCTACCTTGGTGCACACCGCCGGAAAGCAGCACTTCGAACAGTCGCTCGCATCCGCGAAAACACAAGATATTCGGATCGCCTTGCAAGGCACGGCCGTCCCCCAGCCCGCGCTAGCAGCTTCCGTCCCGCAGCTGGGCCAGCCCGGACTGAAATTGCTCCGCCGCATCGGACAAGTCAACCCGGAAAGCCTCGACGAATACCGCGCCACCGGCGGCTTTCTGGCGCTGCGGCGGGCGTTCGAGATGGGGCCGGGCGGCGTGGTGCGCGAAGTTGTGGAATCGAAATTGGTCGGGCGTGGCGGCGCCGCTTTTCCCTGCGGCCAGAAGTGGAATTCCATCCTCACTGCCGCTCGGCCGCGATACCTGGTCTGCAACGCCGATGAATCTGAGCCCGGCACCTTCAAAGACCGCGTGCTGATGGAGGGGGATCCCTATGCCTTGATCGAGTCCATGATCATCACCGCGTTCGCCACTGGGTGCGAGGCGGGTTACCTTTACATTCGCGGAGAGTATCCGCTGGCCCGGCGGCGTCTCGAGCATGCCATCAGCGAGTGCCGCACCCGCGGTTTCCTGGGCGACAACATCTTGGGACACGGCGTGCGTTTTGACATCGAACTGCGCGTCGGCGCTGGGGCCTACATCTGCGGCGAAGAGACCGCCATGCTCAACTCGATCGAGGGCCACCGCGGTGAGCCGCGTAACAAGCCTCCGTTCCCCACCCAGGTCGGATTGTTCGGCCAGCCCACGATCATCCAGAATGTCGAGACTTTGCTGAATGTTCCGTACATCGTCATGGAAGGTGGAAAAGCCTTCGCCGCCGTCGGCACCGAGCGCTCTACCGGGACAAAACTGTTCTGCCTCTCCGGCCATGTGGCCAAGCCCGGCGTGTACGAGGTGCCCTTCGGCACGACCCTGCGGCAGTTGCTCGACCTGGCCGGTGGCATGGCCGGCAGTGGAAAGTTGCAGGCCGTTCTGATTGGCGGGGCCGCCGGGGCATTCGTTGGACCCAAGGACCTGGATATCCCGATGACGTTTGAAGGCACGCGTGCCGCCGGCACGACTCTGGGTTCTGCGGTAGTCATGTCGTTTGATAACACCGTGGACTTGCGCCAGATCCTCCTCCGCATCGTCGCATTTTTCCGTGACGAATCCTGCGGCCAGTGCGTCCCTTGCCGCGTTGGGACGGTTCGCCAGGAGGAAATCCTGCATCGCCTGGCGGCTGGCAAACCGCTGGGATCTCGTGCCAGTGAACTGGTGTTGCTGAAAGAAGTAGGCCAGGCCATGCGCGACGCCTCTATTTGCGGGCTGGGACAGACTGCTTCGAGTGCAATTGAGTCGGCGCTGGCCAGGCTGCCGGTTTTCGAGGACAAGCGATGAGAACGCAAAACGCCCCGGACATGAAGACGCCCGTCCCGCGCGGTCCCCTGCCCATCCTGCCGCCGCCGCGTCCCAAGCGCATGGTCGAGATTACCATCGACGGAAGGTCTGTCTCCGTCCCTGAAGGTTTCACGCTCTTGCAAGCCGCCCGCAGTGTCGGCATTGACACGCCCACGCTCTGCTTCCTGGAAAACCTCACCCCGGTGAACGTGTGCCGCATCTGCGTGGTGGAACTCGAGGGGTCACGCATGCTGGTGCCCGCATGTTCGCGCCAGGTCGAGCCCGGCATGGTGGTGAAGACGGATTCCGAGCGTGTGCGCCTGAGCCGCCGCCTGGTGTTGGAGTTGCTGGCTTCATCAGTAGACGTCTCCACCGCCCCACAGTTCCAGGAATACATGAAGCGTTACGACGCCCGGCCGGAGCGATTTGGAAACGCAGCCCCGCCAGTCGGACATCGCGATGCCGCTCAGTCCGGACATCATCACGCCCCGGAGAATGGCGATGCCGCCACCGTCGCCCAGCCGGTGAAGATTGACAACGACCTCTATGTGCGCGACTACGGCAAGTGCATCTTGTGCTACAAGTGCGTGGAAGCCTGCGGAGTAGACGCCCAGAACACCTTTGCCATCGCGGTCGCGGGACGCGGCTTCGCGGCGCGCATCTCCACCGAATACAACGTCTTGCTCACCGACTCGGCGTGCGTCTACTGCGGCAACTGCATCGGCGTCTGTCCCACCGGCGCGCTCATGTTCCGTAGCGAATACGAGATGCGCCGAGCCGGTACCTGGGACGAGTCCAAACAAACGCGCACCGATACCATCTGCCCCTATTGCGGCGTGGGCTGCACCCTCACCCTGCAGGTGCAGGACGAGAAGATCGTCAAGGTGACCTCGCCGCTCGACCAGCAAATCACCAACGGCCATCTCTGCATCAAAGGCCGCTTCGGCTGGGAATGGGTCAACCAAAAGAAGTGACTGTAGAGACGCAGCTTGCTGCGTCTCATGCGGCTGGCAGGAGCAAAACAGGCACCTCAGCGGCTAAGCCGCCGCACTTAAACGGGGAGCAGTTATCGCAGCGCTGAAGCGCTGCGCCACCCAAAACCAGAGCCCGGCTGGGCAAGTGAGGACACCTGCCCCTACGTGTGTCAGACGCTGTCATCACACCTCGACGTGATCCCCATCCCAGACACCGGCCCGCCGGGGCGCAACAATAGAGGGCAGGCCAAGCCAGCCGCCTAGGGGGTATAATGACCAGCCTTGCCACTATGCAACCAACCACCCAGTACGAACTCCGCCTGGCCGAGCGCATGTCGCGCCTCGGCACCGAAACCGCCTTTGAAGTTCTGAACAAGGCGCGCGCCCTGGAACGCCAGGGCAAGAACATCATTCACCTGGAGATCGGCGAGCCCGACTTCGACACGCCCAAGAACATCGTCGAGGCTGGCGTCGACGCCCTGCACAAGGGCTGGACCCACTACGGGCCCTCGGCTGGATTGCCGGAGCTGCGCCAAGCTATCGCCGAAGAGATCAGCCGCACCCGCGGGGTAGAGGTCAAGAGCGATGAGGTGGTTGTTGTTCCTGGCGGCAAGCCTATTATTTTCTTTACGCTTCTTGCGTTAGCTGATGTTGGAGATGAGGTCATCTACCCCAACCCCGGCTTCCCGATTTATGAGTCGATGATCCACTATCTCGGCGCCCGCGCCATTCCCATCCGGCTGCAGGAAGAGAAGGATTTCGGTTTGGACGTGGACGAACTGGCCTCACTCATCACCGACCGCACCAAGCTTATCATCATTAACTCGCCGCAGAACCCTACCGGCGGCGTGCTCAGCAAGCGGGACATTCAGGACATCGCCGACGCCATCGGCGACCGTAACATCATGGTGTTGTCGGACGAGATCTACAGCCGCCTGATTTTCGACGGCGAGCACTACTCGATCATGTCGGTGCCCGGCTTCAAAGAGCGCACCATCCTGCTCGATGGCTTCTCCAAAACCTATGCCATGACCGGCTGGCGCATGGGCTACGGCGTGATGCGCGCCGACCTGGCCACCCACATCACTCGCCTCATGACCAACTCGAATTCTTGCACGGCAAGCTTCACTCAGGTGGCTGGCATCGAAGCGGTGCGCGGCGACCAGTCGTCGGTTGAGAAGATGCGGCTGGAATTCCAGCGCCGCCGCGACGCCTTCGTCGCTGGATTGAACCGCATCAAGGGCTTCTCCTGCCGTATGCCCAAGGGCGCGTTCTACGTCTTCCCCAACGTTACGAAGACCGGCTGGAAGTCGAAGAAGCTGGCCGACGCGATGCTCGAAGACGCCGGCGTGGCTTGTTTGTCGGGGACCGCATTCGGCGATTTCGGCGAAGGCTACCTCCGCTTCAGCGTGGCCAATTCGCTGGAGAACCTGAGCAAGGCGCTGGAACGTATCGATGCCTGGACGAAGAAAAACCTGTAGAAAAGGCCTTCACCACAAAGGACACGAAGGTACACAAAGGAAATTCCTTTGTGGGCCTTTGTGTCCTTTGTGGTGAAATCAAGCGGCATGGCCCAGAAGAAGTCGTCTAGCCCACAGCCCCGATCCACGCGCCCCCACATGCCCGGCTACGGCATCCCCAAAACCACCAAGGGCCTGCTCCCCTGGACCTGGGCCGAGCAGCGGCTGAAGAAATCCCACAACTACTGGATCTCGACCACCCGCCCCGGCGGCTCCCCGCACACCATGATCATCTGGGGCCTGTGGCTTGATGGCGCCTTCTACTTCAGCACCGGGAACCAATCACGCAAGGCCAAGAACCTCGCGAAGAATCCGAAGTGCGTGATCTGCACAGAGCACGCCGAACAAGCGGTGGTCGTCGAGGGCACGGCTACCCCGACCACCGAACCCGCGCTCCTGAAGCGCTTCGCTGTCCTCTACCAGAAGAAATACAGGTGGGACATGTCCGACTTCGCCGAACCGGTTTACGTGGTGCGTCCGCGCGTGGCGTTCGGACTGTACGAAAAGGATTTTATGGGCAGCGCTACGCGGTGGCAGTTCGAGGTCGGGCAAGAAACGCTGGCGAGCAAGCTGACAACCAACCTCCAGTATTGTAGACTCTGCCTGCGATGAACAGCTCTGAGAGTGGTGTGCGCAGACTCTTTCATTTGCTACTGCTCCTCTACATTGCCACGGTCGGAGTTGCCGCCGCGTACTACAACTGGGAGTACGCGCGTACAAACGGATTTTTGCGCTGGGCTGTTTTGGGTGAAGTAGTACCGACGGCTAAAGCACTCGTTTGGCCCTACTGCATCCTTCGCAGTCACGACTCCGCAGGAACCGCAACCCCGACCACGACGGAAATCGAGCGGACCCGCCTCACCAAACACCAAATTGCCGAGATGGAGGTTAAGAAGTTCATCCTTGCCATAAACTATTCTCAACAGGCAACCTACCTGCTGAACTCGGCACCGCACGAGAACCTTGATGATTACCCAAATATTAAGGAAATCCTAGCTGATCGACGCAAGGCGTTGGAGGTAGGACAAGCAGCGGATGTGAACGTTCTGAACAGCGTTTTTCCGGAGCTGGGGAATAGGTTCAAAGATGAATTTCTGGAAGCCGTATCGTTGTTCGTTCATGGTTACGAGACCAGTTCGGACTCGGACTTCAGACGCAGCAAACTGCTTAACGACGCCTGGGCTGATTGGTACATGTCTCATCGTAAAGCTATTGAGGACGCTGCCAACGGAGCGATTGGGGCGCACTAGGTTCTTCCTTCATTCCCCTCCTTCCTTAATCCAGAGAGATAGCATTTGGGGTCGTTTAGATTCCCACTCGTGGCCGACCCATCTGAAACCGTTCTTCGCAAGAAGGCCCTTCATCTTGGAGTCACTGGTAGTGGCAAAAACAGTTGCATCGCCAAATTCGACAAGGATCCTGCGCATCACTTTCGTTGACAAATGGTGACCTTGGTAGTCGTGGGCAACAGCTACGTAACCAAGCTCGGGAATATCTTGACTCAACTGGTACCCGCTGCTTTTGCTAATCCGCGCTGCATTATTTTGATTTGGCTTCTTCTTTGCCGCGACCGCTATCATTTTCCCGTTATGTTCAATGAAGGCAACCGTTACTACCTTCGGAAGCTTTTTCTTCACACTTTCAGGGTCCACGGCACCACCGTCTTTGACCAATTCAACGAACTCTTCCAACCTGTGTTTGTTTTCAAGCTCTGACCGGGCTACCACTGTCGGTTCCTGCGAATCGTGCCATTCGATTGTCAATTCCTCAGCTGTAATGTTGGCGGTCGACTCATGGCACCTCGGGCATTGCCTTTGTCCCTTGTTGAGAAAACCAGAGACTATGAACACCTTGCAACATACTGGGCAGCAGACAGCAGCATTGTTGCCATACCAATCTTCATGCTGGCCGAGAGTAGCCTTCTCGAGGCTTTTCTTTGGCATGGGCGAATACTCCAATTGCAGCAGGGTCGGGATTCTAACATGCTGTTATGGCAGTCCGTCACACCTCCCTGTGACCCCCTTCACTGCCCGTAGAGACATTCCCGGCTAGGCTCGGATTGCGGAGTACCAGCGCGCTGGCGCTATTCTGTCCAAGCCCGCCGCGGAAGGATAAAGCCAATGGCTATCAAGGATTCCACCACCGGCAAGACGCTTCGGGAGTATTCGATTCAGGCCCTCGAGGAGGCCGCCAACCTGATGCGCGGCTACGATTTGGTCGCCTTGTGCGCGGCCGGATCGGGGCATGCCGGGGGCACGCTCTCCATCATGGATATCACCGCGGCCCTCTATCTCAAGGTTGCCGACCACGATCCCCAGAATCCCTCCTGGCCGGACCGCGACCGCATCGTGTGGTCCACGGGACACAAAGCGCCCAGCCTGTACCTCGGCTTGGCGTTTGCCAGCTTCTATCCAGTGGAAGACGTCATGTCGCTCCGCAAGCTGTCCTCGCCGTTCCAGGGACATCCGCATTGGCTCAAGCTGCCCGGTGTCGAAGTTTCGACCGGCTCGCTCGGGCAGGGTCTGAGTGTGGCCGTGGGTATCGCGCTGGCCGGCAAGCTCAACGGCAAGAACTACAAGACATTTTGCATCATGGGAGATGGCGAGCAGCAGGAGGGGCAGATCTGGGAAGCCGCCATGGAAGCCGGCCACTACAAGCTCGACAATCTGGTCGGCATCATTGACTGCAACCGCTTGCAGATTGACGGCTGGGTCAAGGACGTCATGAACGTGGACCCGCTGGATGAGAAATACCGCAGCTTCGGCTGGAACGTCGTCCACATCGACGGCCACAACATGCAACAAGTGGTCGAGGCGCTGGAGAAGACCAAGGCGGCCACCGGCAAGCCCACCGTCATCCTCGCGGAGACAGTCAAGGGCAAAGGCGTCAGCTTCATCGAAAACGTTGCGGGCTGGCACGGCAGGACTCCCAATTACGAAGAGATGATGAAGGGCCTGGCGGAACTTGGCTTGACCGAGAAAATCCCGGTGCAAGCTTTGCTCGATCGCGCCAAGCAGTACCAGGCGGAAGTGGATCGCAAGCTCGACGCCAAGATGCCTAAGTTCAGCCGCAACTACTGGTGGAACACCGGCGAGAACATGAAAGCGCAGATGAAGCCCACGCGCATGGGCTTCGGGCAATCGCTGGCGGAGAACGGCGACGACGAGCGCGTGGTATGCCTGGGCCTCGACATTTCCGGGTCTATCACCATCAGCGAGTTCTATGCCAACAAGCCCGAACGCAAGACGCGCTGGATCAGCATGGGCATTGCCGAGCAATCGGCCACCGCGGCAGCCGCCGGTCTGGCGAAAGAAGGTAAATTACCCGTCTTGGGCACCTACGCAACCTTTGCCGCCGCCCGCAACCTCGACCAGATCCGCACTTCCATCTGTTACGGCAACTTCAACGTGATGATCGCCGGTGCTCACGGCGGAGTCTCCGTCGGCCCCGACGGTGCCACCCACCAAGCCCTGGAGGACCTGTTCGCCATGTGCGGCCTACCCAACATGTCGGTGGTGGTGCCCTGCGACTTGGTCGAGACCCGCAAAGCCACGAATTACCTGCTGCTCAAGCACCAGGGGCCGAAGTACATCCGCTTCGCGCGCGAGGCTACGCCGATCGTGACCGATGACAAGACGCCGTTTGTTTTCGGAAAAGCCAATGTCATTCGTTTCCGGCGCGAAGCAGCCAACTTCATCGAGGCTTTTGAAACCAAGCTCGCAGCGGAGTACCAGAACGAGCACGAAGACCTGACCATCATCGCCTGCGGTCCGATGGTGCCCGAGGCCATGCGCGCCGCGTGGATCCTGAAGAAGGATTTCGGCTACGAGACCCGCATCGTGAATCTGCACACGCTCAAGCCCATCGACGAAGCCGCCATCCTGCGCTCCGCTCGGGAAACCGGGGTTGTTGTGACCGCGGAGGAGCACCAGATCGGCGCGCTGGCGTGGAGGGTCAGCAGCGTGATTACCGAGGCTCCCCAACTCTACGGCGTGCCCGTGATCACTGGCGCCATCGGCGTCAAGGACCGCTTTGGCGACTCCGGAGCGCCCTGGGAGCTGATCAAGGAGTTCGAGGTTAGCGCCGAGCACATCGCCCACAAGGCGGTGGAGTTGATGGGGTTAAAGAAAGAGCGGCACGAGAGAGAAGAGCGCATGGCATTCGCAGGCCCCGCGCGCTGATGAGTGCGGGGGCGAGACGCCCCTGCGACAGCCGGCGGGACGCCGGCGCTACTTGACCGCTATCACCAGCAGCGTGGCATCGTCCTGGAGTTGGGGCCCGCTGTGCGCCCTCACCGCAGAGAGCAGAGTTTGCTTGAGTTCTTCCGCAGTCTGATGACGGTTGGCGATGGCTAATCCTCTCAGGCGCTCTTCCCCAAAATCCTGTCCCGAAGCGTTGCTGGCCTCGACCATTCCGTCGGTGTAGAGCACAAGGCGGCTTCCTGGCTCGAGGGACACTTCTCTTTCCTCGTAATTCCAGGTCTCGAAGGCACCCAGGACGGCGCCCTCGCTCAGCAGTCGCTCGCAGGAACCGTCGGCACGCACCAGCAATGGCGGAAGGTGGCCTGCGTTGCTGTACACCAGGCGCCGGGCTTCGGCATCGAGCAGCGCGTAAAACAGCGAAATGAATTTTCCCGAGTGGCGGACGTGGAGGTTCAAGTCGCGGCAGACCTCGGCCGGACTGCTGGCGCGCTGCATTTGCGGCTTCAGCGCGGCCTGCAGATTGGCCATGAGCAGCGCCGCCGGCAGCCCCTTGCCCGCAACATCAGCCACGCAGATGGCCGTGTGTTGGTCTCCTTCGACCACGTCGAAATAATCTCCGCCCACAAAGCGAGCGGGCAGGTAGGCGACAGCGATGTCGCACCCCGACGGTTGCGGAAGTTGCTCGGGCAGGAAACGGCGCTGGGTTTCGATGGCGTCGTTCAGTTCCGCACTCAGGTACGATCGTTCGCGCTGCTGGGCCCGATGACGCTCCACGTGGTGGCGCACGCTGGCCAACACCTGCTTGTTGTCCCACGGCTTTTGGACGAAGTCGCAGGCTCCGCGGCGCATGGCCTCGACCGCCAGATCCACGTTGCTCCAGGCAGTCATCACGACGACGGGCAAATTCTGGTCCATGGCGCGGATGCTCGTCAGCAAGTCGAGGCCTTCCCGTCCCGAGGTCGTGTCGCGGGTATAGTTCAGGTCCAGGAGCACGAGATCGAAGTCGCGGCGCTCCAGGCTGGCCAACAGCAATGCCGGCCCGCTGACCAGTTCGGTCTCGTAGCCGTCGCTCTTCAGCAGGAGGCGCAGGGCCTCGCACACCGTCGCCTGGTCGTCGGCAATCAGCACGCGCGGCGGATGGGAAGCAAAACGCGACTCCAGGTGCGAGTCTGAATCGGGGGAGGAGCCCGGGTGCGTCCACAAGACGCGCGTTTCGTTGGCCAGCAAGTGCATGGCGGTGTCCATGGCGAGGTAAAGGGCACGAGGCATACCGTTCACGCCGTTTCCTTAAGCCATTGAATTCAGGGGGCTAGATCAAGCGGGCGGGGGATCGGGTGGGCAGCAGTGTACGGTCATGGGATGCAGGTGTCCGAAAGCGGACGGTTGACAACCCGGTTCTCGGTTCCCAGTTCTCGGTTCTCAGTTGGTTCCGCGATGGCGAAGTGCGCCGGGGTAGTATGATCTCTGGGGTTTAGACGATCCATCTGCAAGACTTCCAACCGAGAGAGCGATGACCAAGACATTTCGCGTGTTTGCCACCTGTGACATTGGAGAGTCCATTGACCTGCTGCGCCAACGTGGCTACGAAGTCGAGGTCTATCCCGATCCGGAAGCGCCTCCCAAGAGCTTGATTATCGAGAAAGTGAAGGCGGGTATTGATGGACTGATCACAACTTTGCGGGACCCGATTGATGCCGAGGTCTTCGAGGCGGGTAAGGGCACATTGAAGGTCGTGGCACAGATCGCGGTCGGCTTCGACAACATCAACCGGGCCGATGCCAACCGCTACAAGATTCCCTTCACCCACACGGCGGATGTACTCACGGAAGCCACCGCGGAGTTCGCGTTCTTCGCGCTCGGTGCACTGGCGAGAAAACTATGGACGGCAGAGCATCTGACCCGCGAGAACCAGTGGGGGTATTGGCATCCGTATCTGCCGTTTCTCGGGGACGAAGTGACCGGGAAGACCATCGCCATCATTGGTACCGGGCGCATCGGGCTGGCGCTGATCAAGAAGTGCAACGGGTTCGACATGAATATGCTGTGCTACGACCCGGCGTATCAGAACCAGGATTACGTGAAGGCGATCCAGGAGGTGAAGGATCTCCGCTATGCGCGCGGCATCTGCCGAGAGAAGACCTGGATCAAGTACACGACCCTCGAGGACGCGCTGACCGAAGCCGATTTTGTGAGCGTCCATGTGCCCCTGCTTCGCGAAGGCGAGACTACGACCCCGACGTATCATCTGTTCAACGAACGCACGCTGCGGACCATGAAGCCCACCGCCTTCCTGGTGAACACTTCGCGCGGCCCGGTCGTGGAGGAAGCCGCGCTGGCCCGGGCCCTCAAGGAAAGATGGATTGCCGGGGCCGCACTGGATGTTTACGAGAAAGAACCGCTGCCCCCCGACTCCCCGTTGCGTGATCCCGAAATTGAAGACCGCTGCCGGCTGATGCCGCACTTTGCCAGCGCGGCCCGCATCACCCGCCTCTCGACCGACCCGAATAAAGGCATGGCCGGGCGTACCGCTCAGGGCCTGATTGATGTTCTGGAAGGCAATTATGGCGGCGATGTGACCAAGATGCCGTACGTGGTGAACAAAGAGGGGTTCGGGAAGTAGTTACTCGGAAATGGTGTGCTCTTCGCTCTGGGAGCGGAAGACGCGTTCCACGGAATAGGGGCCGCGGCGACGGGGCTCGTAGTAGTGGCGCACCTGCATCTCACCGAGCAAACCAATCGCCAGCATGTTGAACCCAGCCAGCAGCAGCACCGCGGCGAAGATCATGAGGGGGCCGTGTTTGGTCATCACATCGAAATGGTTCAGGAATTTCTCCACCAGCAGCCACACGCTGACGGCCGATCCCGCCAAGATGCTCATCATGCCCAGCGTCCCAAAGAAGTGCAGCGGGCGCGAGAGATAGCGCAGGAGGAAGCGAATCGTAATCAGGTCGAAGAAGACCCGGAACGTTCGCGAGAGACCGTAATGTGAATTTCCGCGTTCGCGGTTGACGTTGCGGATGGCGACTTCGCAAATGGTTGCCCCGTGCCACGAAGCCAGCGCCGGGATAAAGCGGTGCAACTCGCCGTAGAGCGGAACCTGCTCCAGGATCTCGCGACGGTAAGCCTTGAAGGTGGTTCCGAAGTCGTGGATGTCCACTCCACTCAGCTTGGCCATCAGCCAGTTGGCACAGCGGGAAGGAATGCGGCGCAGCCACAGGTTGTCGATGCGTTGTTTGCGCCAGCCGCTGACAATGTCGTAGCCTTCGGCAATTTTCTCCAGAAACAGCGGGATGTCTGCGGGGTCGTGCTGCAGGTCGCCGTCCATGGCGATGATGTATTCGCCACGGGCGTGGTCGAAGCCGGCGGCCAGCGCCGAGGTCTGGCCGAAGTTGCGGCGCAGTTTGACCACGGTAATGCGGCTGTCCACGGCGGCGATTTCGCGCAGCAGGTTGAAGGTGCCGTCCACCGAGCCGTCGTCCACCAGCACAAGTTCGAAACTCTCACCGCTCATCTCCATGACCGCTTTCAAACGGTCGTAGAGGTCTGTGACATTCTCCTGCTCGTTGTGCAAGGGGACGACGATGGAGTACTTGGGCATCAAACCCTTATTATACGTTCAGGAGAAGGTTTTTCCTCGGTTCGTGCGATTTGACCTGGTCGCGCACCCAGAAAAACAACACCGGCATCAGCCGTTCCGCGCTATGATCGGCAGGAATATGGCATCCCGGTCGTATGTGCATTCTGCACTGGAGCAGGCACAAGCCGGAAGGGAGCCCGCCCAAATGGACGCGATTCTGCTCATAATGTTCGGAGCCCTGTTTTCCATGACCTCCGCGCTCACTTTCATGGAGGTCCGGCGCATCCGGAAGAAGTTGGAATCGAAATAGTAGGTATCGAGCCCGCCGCAAGAACGAATGCCCCAGCCGCCGAAGTCGGAGTACCCCGGCGGCTGGAGTCCCGGCCATTGTAGACGCCGCCCAATGCCTATCTACCGTGCTTGGCCTTACAATCCCGGCCCCTCAGGATACGCAGGCAGATCGGGAGGCAGCGGCGGCAGCTTCTTGGGATTCGCCTGAATTTCCTTCATGACCAACTCGATGGCTTTCTCGAGTTGGGTGTCCTGACCCTTCACCACCAGGTCCGGCCGGTTTTCTACCACGATGTCGGGCTGCACACCCTTGTTCTCAATCAGCCACTTGCTGTCCAGGCCGTAGAGCGAAAACTCGGGACGGGTGATGTAGCCGCCGTCGATCAGAGGAATCTGGCCGCGGATGCCGCGGACCCCGCCCCAGGTACGCTCCCCAATGAGCGGCCCCAGCTTGTACTGTTTAAAGAAGTAGCTGAAGAAGTCGCCGTCCGACGCCGCGTAGTGGTTGGTGATACAAGCCATGTGGCCGTAGAAGGAGGGGAACGGAATGGGCGTGCTCTCGAAGTTACGAGCCGAGGACATGGCTGCCAACGTCCGCCGCAGACGCTCGAAGATGAGTTGATCCACAAAACCGCCGCCGTTGTAGCGAACGTCAATGATCATGCCCTCTTTGCGGACCTGTGGGAACCACTGCTTGACGAACTGGTCGAGGCCGGGTGCCCCCATGTCGGGTAAGTACACGTAGCCGACTCGTCCGTTGGTGGCGGCATCGACCTTCTTGCGATTGCTCTCGATCCAGTTCTGTTCCCGCAGGTCGTATTCATCCCCAATGGGCTTCACCTGCACCGTGTGCGACCCGTCTTCGGAAGGCTTGGAATTCACCGTCAAGGTCACAGTTTCGTTAACGGTGTTAGTAAACAGTTCGTATGGGTTTTGCGGCATGCGCAGCGCGCGGCCATTCACCGCCAGCAGGTAGTCCCCTTCTTTCACGTTCACGCCCGGCTCGGTGAGCGGCGAGCGGGTGTTGGCATGCCAGTTTTCTCCGGGGTAGATCTTCTTGATGCGGTACATGCCATTGGGTGCGTCAGCCTCAAAGTCGACGCCCAGCAAGCCGGCGTTGATCGGGCGAAGATCGGGATAGTCGCCGCCGCCCACGTAGGTATGGGAATTGGAAAGTTCCCCGATCATGTCGCCGAGGATGTAAGTCAAGCTGTAGCGGTCCGCGACGTAGGGCAGTAGCTGCAGGTATTTGCCGTGCATCTTCTGCCAGTCAACGCCGTTCATGGAAGCCTCGAAGAAGTAGTCACGCTCCTGGCGCCACACTTCTTCGAAGATCTGCTTCCACTCCTGCGGCGGATCGACTTCCACCCGCATGGAAGAGAGATTCAACGCGCCCTCGCCGGCCTTCTTCGGCCCATCGGGCTTGGCATCGATGATGCCGTAGCTGTGGCCACCGGGACCGCCGTCGGCTTCATACAACACCTTGGAGCCATCGAACGAGATGGCAAAACGCTCCACGCCTTCGATCAGGGTCTTTTCCTTGCGCTCTTTCAGGTCATAGGCGTGCAGCGCGGAAGACTCGCCGGGAATCGGGCCCGACAGGCCCTGAATGGCCGTCGTTGAGTAATAGATGTAACCCTTGGCCGCGGCAAAGGCGCGCATTACGGCGGGTTCGACAGGCAGCGCTACCACCCGGTCCTGGATGCCATCGAGATCAATGCGGAACTCTTTGGGAGCTTCCTTGGTCTCCTTGGGCTTTTCTTCCTCTTTCTTCTTGGACTTCTCCTTCCCGCCCTTTTCTTCCTTGGCGCTAGCCTCTGGCGCCGGTGCCTCTTCCTTCTTGATCTGGGCTTCGTCGCTGAGCGCAGGGAAAGGAGAAGGCTCGTCCTTGCGCATGGTGACGATGTAGACGCGCGTCGTTTTCGGATTAGCGAATTCGAAGTCCACGTTCCCCAGAACTTCGTTGAAATCGCGGTCCGAGAGGAAATACAGATACCTCCCATCAGGATCAAAGATGGGAGCGTAGCTGTTCGTCATGCTGGTGGTGACCGCAGTGATTTTGCGGGCGACCAGCGAATAGAGGTACACGACCGAATAGAAATTTTCGGAGGGCTTGTCGTAGGCCAGCCACTTGCTGTCCGGAGACCAGGAGTAATTGGTGATCTCGAAGTATTTAGCCTGGTCCACCTGCGCCGGCTTCTTCTCGGTGATGTCGGTGTACCACAGGCGCAAATCTTTATCGGCCCAGGCCAGCTTCTTGCTGTCCGGAGACCAACTGGGCCCGAACTTGAAGCCTTTGTAGCCGCTGGTGATCTGCTGCTCCTTGCCCATGCCGTCCTGCGGCGTAATGTAGAGCTCGTCCTCCCCCGTGCGGTCCGACACGTAGGCGACCCAGCGGCCGTCGGGCGACCAGGCGACTTTTTGCTCGCGCACCCCGGGTGTGCGAGTCAAGTTGCGAATGCTGCCGTCCTTGGCGGGCACGGTGAACACGTCGCCGCGGGCGCTGAAGACCGCGCGCTTCCCTTCCGGCGAGATGTCGAAGTCCGTGATGTTCTTGCTGACGCTCGCCCAGTGTTTCATGCTC
This sequence comes from Terriglobia bacterium, assembly GCA_041485425.1. GTDB lineage: Bacteria > Acidobacteriota > Terriglobia > Terriglobales > Acidobacteriaceae > JAIQET01. The sequence continues at coordinate 15,789 of JBGPJK010000030.1, forward strand.
TGGCCGCGATCGCCGGGAACGTAGATGGTCAGCTTTTTCGGCTCTTTGGATTGGAAGTCGAAGGTGTAGAGATAGCCGGCATTTTCAAAAATGATGGCATCGGGGCCGAGGCTGGGCCACATTACGTCGAACTCGGTGAAGTGGGTAAGTTGCTCGACCTGCTTGGAGCTGAGGTCGTAGCTGTAGAGGTTCAGATGGTGTTCGGGGCCGCGATCGGAACTGAAGTAGATGGAGTTGCCATGCCACATGGGGAAGGTGTCGGTCCATTCGGTGTGAGGTGGCCCGTCTTCCATGGCGTTGTTCTTGAGATCGTAGATGGAGATCTGCTGGGCCAGGCCGCCGGTGTAGCGCTTCCACTGACGAAAATTGCGGAAGATAATGTTGTAGGCAATCTTGTTCCCGTCGGGCGAGAAGGAAGTCAGTCCGCCTTGGTCCATGGGCAAAGACTCGGGCAAGCCGCCATCCACGCTGACGCTGTAAGGGCGTTTGATCCAGCCGTTCGTAGCATCGCGACGCGACAGAAACACGATGCGCTTGCTGTCGGGAGACCAGGTCACCACTTCATTGTGAATGCCCATGCGGTCGCTGAGCTGCTGGGCGCTTCCCTGATAGAACGTGAGTTGCTTCGGCTGGCCACCCTCGGCGGGCATGACGTAGACGTTGAAGTTGCCGTCGTACTGGCCGGTGAAGGCAATCCACTTGCCGTCGGGGGAAAATTTCGGAAACAGCTCACGGCCGGGATGGGATGTGATGCGCCGCGCCACTCCCCCTGAATTCGAAGCCAGCCACAGGTCAGCGCCGTACATGAACACGATCTTGTCATTATGGATGTCGGGAAAGCGCATCAGGCGGCCTTCCTGCATTTCCTGGCCGAGCGCCAGGCAGGCACAGCCCACAACCCACAGAGCAATCCACCTCTTGAGAAAAAACATTAGGGCTCCTCCTTATAAAGATTTGAGAGCGCGAGAAACTGGGACAGATTTTCCATCTGAAATAAACGTGAGATTGTATCAGCTTTCCGCGCACCGATGTCGCGTGGCGTGCCGGCGAGGCGAAGAAAGCGATCAGAAAATCTGTTCTGGAACAACACACCAGCGGAGGGTTTTGTTTAAACCGAAAAGGAGGGGTCGGGGGCTTCCGAGTTGGAGGTGCGCTGCCGGCGCAGTTCGATCAGGAAGGCCTCGGCAGGAAGTTCGGCCTTCTTCAGGAAAAGATCAATCAGCGGGTCTTCCAGGGCATCTGCAAGCGGCGAACGCGGGCTTCGGGGCTCGCAGCCGTCTGGCTCCAAGCCATCGGCCTCCACCAGGAGATCGGGGACAGTGCCATTGCTGTGCATCAGAGCGTGGATGAATTTTTCCACGTGCTGACACTGCAGCTCAGTTTTTTGGGTGAATTCGACTCCCATGCCGACTTCCGGATGCATCACTCGCACCACACCGTCGACCTGAACCTGGAGCTGGGCGACGCGCATCGACAGGACGACTGTGCTGCCCAACGGAAACGGAGAAGCGATTTCCAGGTAGCATCCGCCCAAGCTGAGATCGGTGAGCTTGCAGCGAACCGGCGGATCGTCGGCCTCAGCCTCAGGGGAATGGCTGCTGACCCACGCCTTGAGCTGCTTTCGATCTTCCAGAGACAAATCAAGGAAACGAATCCCCGCCTGGCGACGGGCATTCACCCAAGCCACTTCGCCTGTGCAAGCGATAACGCTGTCGGTTCCGGGCAGGGTAAACTGCACTTGCATCGGTCCCATGTTCTTTGGGTGGCGGGAGATCTGGATGGCCATCCCCCCTTCCCCCAGGTCGGAGGTTGGGGCAGTAATGCTCTGCTGGGATCCGGCATTTCTTAGGAGCAGCGTCACCTGCATCGAGACGGGGACGCGGGTATTCCGGCGGCGTTCGCGTTTCATCAAAGCGCGGGCAGCCCGGAAGCTGGCCTTGGTGCGCTCGATCGAAACCGGCTTGTACAGGACAAAGTGCGCTCCCAACTCGAAGGCGCTGCTGACCGCGGTTTGCCCATCGATGATGGCCACGGCGATGGCACGTTTGTTGCAGGGAGCGAGCCGGGCACTTTTGAGTACTTGTGACGCGGCACGTTCGTCGGCGCAGTCTACGATCACCGCCTCAAACCTCTGGCGGGTGAGCCGGTGAATGGCAGAGGCTGCGTCGGCACAGCCTTCCATGGTGATTTCGAGGTCACTGAGGACCCGCCGCAGCACGCGCACGATCTTCTCGTCGGAACATAGCACCAGGGTTTGCAGCTTCATAACGCGCCTTCAAAACCGGTGAAAGCAGCACAGCCACTAGCCACGCGCGGCGGCAGCATCGCTCTCTTCGCGCTCCTCATCCAGCATATGAGCCACACTGCGGAGCTGCTCCGCGGCGTTCTGCAAAGCCTCGATCTGCTTGCCCAATTGTGCCTGTTCGGCCTGCTTTTTGTGCAACACTTCGTAGATGTCCTTCACTGTAAAGCCTCCTGAGGGCACTCTAGGTAGGTGCGGTTCCCGCGTCAATGAACCAGACGTGGGACCGAGTTACGGCAGTAACTTGCCCGGACCCATCTGGGCCTCTAATATCATGAGCGCCGATGCGCAGAATTTGCGCCGTTTGGGGTCGGAGGAAGTACCGGCCACCACTCGCGGGCGGGACCGGTTGAGAGTAGAAGTTATGGATTTCGGATCGGTGGACCGGGGTGAGGCCACAGCCCATTTGTCAGCGGCTAGCCAGACTACGTGGCTGGACCGGGTTCAGTCCGCAGGCTTGCGCCGTTTGGGCGAGGTGAACCGCGAGCTCTGGCTGCTGCTGTCTCTCTTTGTACTCGCGGGTGCTTTCAACTCCCTGCTGGATTCCCACCGCATGCTGCTGGGCTTGTACACCTTGCCCACGCTGTTTTCCGCCTACGTGTACGGGCGCCGCCATGCCACCCTGACCGCGCTCAGCAGCGTGCTGATCGTGGTCTTGATCACCTATTTCAATCCGGCGCTGTTCGGCCACCGCAAAGATGTTCTGCCGATTTCCGAAAAATGGTTCGAGATCACGGTGTGGGGGGGGATATTGCTGGTCAACGCCTATGCCATGGGCACCTTGTACGAGCACAAGGAAAAGCATCTCCATGAGCTGCGCAATACCTACCACGGCGTGCTGATGATTCTCAGCCAGTTCATTTCCAAGGACAAATACACCCAAAACCACTCGTACCGGGTTTCGGTGTACGCCACCAAGATCGCCGCCCAGATGGGCTTGCCGATGGAAACGATTGAGGATATCCGTGCCGCAGCCCTGATTCATGACTTGGGGAAACTGGATGTCAGCCGGGAGATCCTTTACAAAGCGGCTCGCCTGACCAGTGAAGAATATGACCAGATGCAGAAGCATGTGGACCTGGGAGTCCAGATGCTGCAACCGGTGGGGGGGCCTCTGGCCCGGGTCATCCCCATCATCCTGGCCCACCATGACAAGTTCGACGGCACCGGATATCACGCCACCGAGGGTGAAAACATTCCGCTCGAGGCACGCATTCTCTCGGTGGCCGACGTGTACGATTCCCTGACCAGCGACCGGCCTTATCGCAAGGCAATGTCCCCATTCGATGCCAAGGAGACCATTGCCAAGGCCTCCGGAACCGACTTTGACCCCAAAGTGGTGGAAGCGTTTGCCACCTGTTTTCGGCTGGGCGGAATGGAAGTTCCCGAAGTCATGGTGTAGAGCTGTTGCGAAATCTAGCAGGTCAGCTACTCGCAATTTCCGAGAATCCTGCCCTTGTACCGCCCCGATCCGGAGTGAGTTCCCCCCAGGGGCCAAACCGAACCGGGCCAGTTCCAAACATTCACAATCGCTTTTGTTTTGTGTGAGTTGGAACGGATCTGAACCCTGGCGGATCAAAAATTGTCGTTGACTTTGGAGTAAAATCGCCCTAGAATCACGAGTTTCCAGTTAGCCTAAGGGTTCTTGCGAGGAAAGGCCTGAGTTTTCGGGCAAGCGGTAAGGTGTGAATCCCGAACGGCATGGCAGGAATCTAAAGCCTTTAAAGACACCCAGAGGGAACTCACTTTTATCTGCGAGGCGTAATTTTCATGGCTAAGCGACGCGGAAATCCTAACTGGGGCAAGCCCGAACCGATCGGGCCTATCGTCCCAACCATCACCGAGTTCGAGCAGGTCGTTCGCGAGTACAAGCTCTCGCCCGATCAGTACCTGCGCTCCACCCGGTTGCGGGAGTGGGCACGGCGTAACAAGAATTCGAAATACATCCCTGAGCCGTTGCTCGAGGCCTGGGGATTCGAAATCGAGTCCACCCTGTAATTCGGGCACGGATCATGCAAAAGGGTCGCCAGATGGCGGCCCTTTTCCATTTGCGCTGCAAGTTCTTCTCAGCGGGGGCATTACGTCGCTCGATACTGGGGGCGGGGCCCTTCCAGGACGGCCGGAGCGCCGCCAGCGCTATAAAATACAGCCACTGTTTTTGCTACAATCGCCACATCATGACGCCGCAGTCGCCCTTCACCGATGTCCCCACCGCTATTGAAGAGATTAACGCCGGCCGCATGGTTGTGGTGGTGGACGATGAAGATCGCGAAAACGAAGGCGATCTGACCCTGGCTGCCGAGAAGGTCACGCCCGAGGCGATCAATTTTATGGCCAAGTACGGCCGTGGGTTGGTCTGCCTGGCCATGACCGAGGAGCGCCTGGACCACCTGCGGGTCGGGCCCATGACCGCCGAGAATACCTCAAACTACGGCACCGCCTTCTGCGAAGCCATCGATGCACGCGATGGCGTGACCACCGGCATCTCCGCCTACGATCGCGCCCGCACCATCAAAACTGCCATTGACCCGGCGACTCGTCCCGCGGATCTGGCTCGTCCGGGGCACGTGTTTCCCCTGCGTGCCCGCAAAGGCGGTGTGCTGGTGCGGGCGGGTCAGACGGAAGCCTCGGTCGACCTGGCGCGACTGGCTGGGTTGGTACCGGCTGGGGTCATCTGCGAGATCATGCGCGATGACGGCACCATGGCCCGCGTGCCCGATCTCATCGAATTCTGTCAGACCCACGGCATGAAAATGCTGACCGTCGCCGAACTGATTCGCTATCGCATGCAGCACGAACGCTATGTCCACCGCGTGGGAGAGGCCGTCATCGGCACGCGCCATGGGGAGTTCCGCCTGATCGCCTACGAGAGCGAGGTGGATGGCGGCGAATCGCACGTGGCGCTGGTACGCGGCGACCTGGAGAGCGGCAGCGAACCGGTCCTGGTCCGCATGCACTCGCACTGTGTGCTGGGCGACGTTTTCGGATCGACCGGCTGCGACTGCCACGCCGCCATCGAGGGCTCAATGCAGGCCATTTCCCGTGAGGGACGCGGAGCGCTCATCTACCTGCACCAGACTTCGAAGGGCTTCTCGGTGGAACACATGGGCGAGCGATCCATACTGACGTTTCATCGTGACAAGACGTTGCCCACCCTGCCGGAAAGCGAGCGGAAAACGCAGCGCGAGATCGGCATTGGGGCGCAGATTCTCTCGGACTTGAATCTGCGATGCATTCGCCTACTCACCAATCACCCGCGGAAAGTGGTGGCCTTGGAAGGATTCGGGATTGAGATTATGGAACAGGTGCCGGTGACGCTGGACAGGGTAAAGGCGGGCGGCAAGTAACCTAGGCACCGGCGAGGACAGCCCGGCCGGGACGAACTTTAGAACGGTTTGCGGATCACGATATCGCTGTCGTTGATAAAGAACTGCGCCGAGCACTGGCTGGAACCGCAAATTACCGGCAGCAAGCCTGCCAGTTGCTTGCGCGTGATCAGGCCCAGAGTGCCGCAGTCGGGACAGGCTAGCACCGCCCAGTAAGGATCGTCTTTTTCCCCCACGTGGCCGGCATTCTCCAGCACGAAGATCGTGCCCGGGATCATCTGTTCCGGGATCCATTCGCTCAGGACGTTCAGTTCTGCGACCATCTCGCCTCCCTCTGGAGCCAAACTTTCCCGCTTATGAAGCCTTCCTGCTTTTTCGCAGTGAGTGGGGGGCAAACCTGCTGCCCTTTTTCCCGCTGCGGATGACAGCGCGCACCTGCCGCACGGTGTCGCTCAGGCAAATGGCCAGCATGGGCTGGCGCGCGTTTTTCAGGATGTCCACAATCTGCCGGGCCGAAGTTTCGAGATAAAGACTGCTGCCGTCGGTGAGCAAGTGGTAGTCGGAGGCGCCGCTGACGGTTTCCGCCAGGCGCTTGCTGAACTCCCGCTGCAGGAACCGGATGACCTTGCGCACCCGCTGCAGGGAGAAGCCGCGTCGCCGCAACTCGCAGATGACGGCAACCTCGGCGAGGTCCTCCATGGAGTACAAGCGCCGGTGCCCTTCCCGGGCTGGAACCACGATGCCGCGCTCGTCCCACCACTGGAGCTGGCGCAGCGTAATGCCGGTCAGCGCAGCCACGTCCCGTGATGTGAACGGTCCCTGCATTCGGAGGCCGAAATGTTTAAAACAATGAAACTAAAAAACGTTTGAAACATTCTAGGCGGGAGTTGGCAGGTGTCAATAACACTTTTGGTCTGGGAGGGGGTGACTAGAGGAGTTCCCCGGAGAAGCCGCAAGGCTCCCTACAGCGTTCCGGAAGTCGGCAGAATCATCAACTCCTCCACCGTGCTCTCGGGGGGTAGGGTGAGCGCGCTGACCACGGCCGTAGCCACGGTCTCGGGCGACATCATTTTCCTGCGCGGCGCTTGCGGCCACAGCGTTTTCCAGATTGCCGTGTCGGTCGCGCCGGGCAAAAGCGCGATCACCCGGATGCCTTGCGGCCGCAGCTCTTCGCGCAGCGTATTGGTGAATCCCAGCGCTCCGTGTTTCGACGCGTTATAGGCGGACGACCCCGCAAATACTCTTTTCGCAGCGATCGACAGATTGTTGACGATAGCGCCACCACGTCTCATTAGGGGCAGTGCGCAGCGGGTCACCAGGAACAGGCCGTTCAGGTTGGTGTCGATCACCTCCCGCCACGCCTCGAACGGCAACTTTACGATGTTCGCATTGGGATGGCCCACGCCTGCGTTGTTGATGAGGATGTCTAACCGGTGGAACCGTCGCTCTGCTCCCGCAAACAGGCTCTGCACCGAATGCGGATCGCGAACATCGCAGACTACCGGCAAAACGCGGGTTTTCGCCGCCAGTTCCCTGCCAGCTTGGTTCAGGGTTGACTGGTTGCGACCGGTGATGACCAGATCACATCCTGCGGCAGCCAGCCCACGAGCAATCGCCTGACCGATGCCCTGATTGGCTCCCGTAATCAGGGCAACCTTGCCGCGCAGCAGTTGTTTCGTTGGAACACCGCCCAAGGTTTTCCGGGCCAAGTCTAGACTCCGTTCGCACGGTTGCGGATCAGGGAAAGGAACTCTGTCCGGGTTTCCTCTTCCTCGCGGAAGGAACCGAGCATGGAGGAAGTCACGGCGGCGGAGTGTTGCTTCTCCACCCCGCGCATCATCATGCACAGGTGGCGGGCTTCAATCACCACGCCCACGCCCTGAGGTTCGATCGTCCTCTGAATGGTTTCCGCGATCTGCGTAGTCATACGTTCCTGGATCTGCAGACGACGGGCGAAGATTTCAATCAGGCGCGGAATCTTGCTCAGCCCGATTACCTTGCCGTTGGGAATGTACGCGACGTGTACCTTGCCGAAGAAGGGCAGCATGTGGTGCTCGCACAGGCTGAACATCTCGATATCTTTC
>JBGPJK010000031.1:0-22955 GCA_041485425.1 Terriglobia bacterium
GAACGTGACCCTGGTTGAGCGCCGTCCTTACTTGGGTGGGCGGGCTTCTTCCTATCAACATCCTGCGACCGGGGAAGTGGTGGACAACTGCCAGCACGTGCTGCTCGGCTGCTGCACCAATCTGATTGAGTTTTACCGGCGCATCGCTGTGGAGGGCAAGATTCGGTGGTACGACCGGATGACGTTTCTCGAGCCGGGCGGCCGCGCTTCGGTGATTGGACCTTCTTTTCTGCCGGCGCCTCTCCACACCGTGCCTGCCTTCCTCCGCGCCGCCTGTCTGAACTGGCCCGACAAGCTGGCCATCGCCGCGGGCATGGCGACGCTGGCGCCCATGACGCCGCGGGACACGGGAGAATCGTTTCTGACCTGGCTGCGTCGTCACGGGCAGACGGAGCGCGCCATCGAGCGCTTTTGGAAGACCGTGCTGGTCAGCGCGCTGAATGAGGAGATTGATCGCGTTTCCGTTCCGTCCGCCGCTCAGGTGATGCGGGAATCTTTTCTGAAATCCGCCGCGGCCGGGCGAATGGGCGTGCCCACTGTCCCCTTGACCGAACTCTACAGCGTGGCGGGTGATTACATCAGCGCGCGGGGTGGGGAAGTGCGGTTCCGCTCGGGAGTGGATTCATTCCGGGCTGAGTTCGCCGGGGTGAAACTATTGCTTGGAGACGCGGAAGAGAGCTACGACTTTGCGGTGCTGGCTGTACCCTTCGAGGTGCTAGCGCGCATGCTGCCGCAGACGTCGGCAGCGGAGCCGTTGCGGCAGGCACTCGACTCGCTGGAGACGTCGCCGATCACCGGCATTCATCTCTGGTTCGACCGCCAGATCAGCGATCTGGACCACGCGGTCCTGCTCGACCGTACCATCCAGTGGATGTTCCACAAGTCGAAGTTGCTGGGCAGAGGTGCGGAGCGGAACGGAAGCTACGTCGAACTAGTGGTGAGCGCGTCGAAAACGCTGGTTGAAAAATCGCGCGCCGAAATCGTCGATCTCGCCCTGAGCGAACTGCGAGAGTTCTTCCCCGAAGCGCGGGCCGCGAATTTGGTGAAGTCCACGGTGATCAAGGAAGTCCACGCCACGTATTCGCCGCGACCAGGGGTTGACGCACGGCGTCCACGGACCGAGACGGGGTGGCCGCGCGTATTTCTGGCGGGCGACTGGACTGCCACGGGTTGGCCCGCCACCATGGAAGGCGCGGTGCGCAGCGGTTATCTGGCGGCAGAATGCGTAGCGCGAGTGGCAGGTACGCGTGATGCGGCGTTCCTGATGCCGGACCTTCCCGCGAGCGGTTTCATGCGATTGTTCGGATAAAGGTAGACCCCGCAACTGATATAATCCCCACCTTCCCCCCAACCGTTCCAATCGCCTCTGGAGGTTATTGGCCATGCAAGGTACTCCCTATCCGTGCTTGCTCGGCGGCAGGTTGCACAAGGTATACCGAGATGATGTTCAGAATGCGATGCGTGAGTTTGACGCGAAGCGAGCCACCGAACCTGTAACGGGCAGGAAATACTTTCTTTGGTTCAAAGGGACACAGTATCCTCCGAAGCGAATCTTGAGCTCCGTGACTAGTGTTCCCGCATACAAGTTTTCCGGCGGAGATCCCACGAACCAGGTTTTTCGCGACCTTGGATTTGTCGTCGCCACACCCAAGCGTCAAAGAGAACTCAAGAGGAGACGACTCGGATCAGAGCCTCCTTCTGCCAAGACCTTGGTGAGGAAACTGTTTCGGGAAAGATGGTCACCTCTAGTGCGTAACTTCCGAGGGACAACGAGCGGGAAGTACCCGGGAGTGTACGTTCTGGCGTTTTCGGACAAGAATTCTCACTGGAAAACGGATCCACGAGAGCAACATTTTCTATGTTGGAATGAGCAACGCCAACCTGAGCATCAGGCTGAACCAGTTTCTCAGTGGGCAGCACAGCGCTGCAATTCGGTTCCGCAACAAATGGAGACGTTTGAAGGGAATGTCTTTCTATGTTGCTGTTCTGACCGTCCCGTGCGAGACCGAGAAAGGCTTCAGGACTGAAAGGGACCTGCGCAACTTGGGCCGCATTTCCGAGCTGGAGTATGCCACGCTAGCTCACGTCAAGAGTAAGACTGGGTTCGAACCGCTTCTGAATAAGAAGTGATCGTCGTGGCTGTCCCTGTGTGCAAGAAAGGTCACAGTTCTCGCATCTGGGCAACTCTAGAATGACGTAATGCATGCGGCCCCTACGTCGCCAGCAGCAGCACGCCGCAGGCCACGAACCCGGCGGCCAGCCAGCGCCGGTGATCGACGCGCTCATGGAGAAAAATCTTTGCGGCCACCGCGTTAGCCACGAAGGTGAGGGAAGCCGAGGCGGGCGCGACCAGGCTGACGTCTCCCCACGACAACCCGAACAGCAGGCTATAGAAGGCGACTGTCATGGCCAGGACGCCAAGCAGGAAACTAGGATGGCGCAGGATGCTTCCGACCACAGTCCACAGGCCGGCACGCCGCCGGAGTTCACCCACATCGCCAATTTGCTTCATGGCGCGGGAGAGCAGCACGTCGCCGGTGGTGGAGGCCAGCACGATAGCCGCGATCGCACTCCAGGCATGCACCTGCTTCATCTCTCTGTCCTCGTTGAAGCGACTTCCGTCACGTAATTCTCTGAAACTCGATTCGGCGGATGAGAAGTGAGCGCCGGTCCTTGCGTCACAAAGCCGACGCCGGCGGAGATCAGAAGAATCCCCAGCCAGCGTGTGGTGGTAACGTCCTCGTGCAGCAGAAACTTGGCGATCAGCGCCAGCAACACGTAGCCGAGCGAAGTAGCGGGGATCACATAGGTCAGGTCGGCCCAGGATAGAGCCGTCATGTAGGCAGCAAAGAATCCTAACAGGAAGAGAATCCCCAAAGCGACCCAGGGATTCAGGATGGCGAGAACTACGTCGGGCAGACGATGCCAGGAGATGCTGCCCACTTGCTTCATGCCGTGGGCCAGCAGGGAGTCGCCGGTCGCCGCGAAAATAGTCACCCCGGCCAGCACCAGGTACTTGCGAAAGGTCACACCGTCTTTCCCCAGGCCTTTGCCGGCTCGACGGTCGGCGTCAAATTTTCCCTGTCTTCTTTTCGCTTCTGGTCCATCAGCTTGTGCCGCATCGCGCGCACTTTGAGGAAGGTCTTGGCTTCCTTGTACAGGCGCTTGCGATCGTTGCTGTCGAAGGCTGCCTTTCTCAGGATGCGGAAGACTGCCTTCGGACGGAAGTAGTACTCGTCGTAGAACCGGTGAACCGAATCCAGAATTTCGTCGGCAGGCAATCCCGGGTACTCGATGTGGGCAAGCTGGTGGCCGCCTTCGTCCACCATCTTGCTGCCCGCCACCATGAAACCGTTCTTCACCACGTAATCGTAAAGCTCCGTGCCGGGATACGCATGTGCCACCGACACTTGGATGGTTTCCACGTCCAGTTCCTTGGCGAACGCGATGGTGTTGTTAATGGTTTCCCGCGTTTCCCCCGGCAGCCCCAGGATGAAATCGCCGTGAATGACCAGCCCCAGCTTGTGGCAATCCTTGGTGAACTGGCGAGCCCGCTCGACGGTAGCGCCCTTCTTGATGTTCTTTAGAATTTGCTGGTCTCCGGACTCAAAGCCCACGATCAGCAGCCGGCAGCCTGCCTCCTTCATCGCTTTGAGGGTTTCGAAGTCGGTGGTGACGCGCGAGGTGCACGACCAGGTGAGCTTCAGCGGCTTCAGCTTGGCGCAGAGCTCGATGGTGCGGGCTTTCTGGATGTTGAAGGTGTCGTCATCGAAGAAGAATTCCTTCACGAACGGCCAGTAATCCTTGGCCTTCGCCATCTCATTGGCGACGTCATCGGTGGAGCGCTTGCGCCACGGATGCCCGCTCAGAGTCTGCGGCCACAGGCAGAACGTGCATTGCGCCGGGCAGCCGCGAGTGGTGTACAGAGAAACGTAGGGATTAAGCAGGAACGGTACGTTGTAGCGCGTGACGTCAAGGTCGCGCTTATAGACGTCGGTCACATGCGGGAGCGCGTCCAGATCCTGGATCTGCGGAGCGTCGGGGTTATGGACGACCTTGCCATCTTGCAGGTAAGACACGCCCGCGATCTCTGCCAGCGGCTTGCCCTTGGCATAGTCGACAACCGCGTAGTCAAACTCCTTGCGGCCGACAAAATCAATGGCCGGACAATCTCGCAGGGACTTTTCCGGCAGCACGCTCACGTGCGGCCCGACAAAGGCGATCTTGATATTGGGATTGACGTCCTTGATTGTTTGCGCCAAACGGATATCGCCGGGGAAGCCTGGAGTGCTGGTGAAAAGGACCAGGAACTCGTAATCGCGAGCGATGTTGATGGTTTGTTCGGCGGAGACGTAGTGGGGCGGGGCATCAAGCAGGCGCGCGCCTTCGAGCATTCCCGCGGGATAGGCAAGCCACACCGGGTACCAATACGATTCAATTTCGCGAGTAGCCGGCCAACGCGACCCGGCCCCCCCGTCGAAATTCTCAAACGAGGGCGGATTCAAAAACAGTGTTTTTAGTGGCATATAGTTGAGTGATTTATAGTAACACCCCACACGGATTTCCCCCAGTATCGGGGTACATTCCACGGAACCCAGAGTAAATTCCGCCGGATCCTGCGGCGCCCTTCGCCGCCAGACAAAATTCTGGTGCGCTATATAGTACCCAGTCTAATAGCCCGATCCAGACGAGGGCAATGGGTTTGCGGCGAATGGAACGTTAGATGCACTGAGAAGCGAAAATGTCCCCCCTGGAGCGTTAGCTGGCTCGGTTCGCAGGAGAATTCACTTGCCCGCCCCCACCCAATTTTCCAACTCTCCCGTGACCCGCAGCAGCGCGATTCGCGCCCGTTCCAGTTCAAAGTTCATATCCTGCAAAGCGTCATAGCGCTGGTTGGCCTGGTCGCGGGCATCCTCGACGTCGTGCAGGGTTGCGGTTGCCGCATCCATGCGGACCCGCAACGCTTCCAGGTTGGACTGTGCGACTTGGTACTCGAGGTCGGCCACTTCCTGTGCCGCTGCCAGTTGCTCCACCGAGCGCTGCAGTTTCAAGGTCTCTTCCGAGACTTGGTTCTTTGCCGCCTGGGCGTCTTTCTTGGCGCGCAGTGCCTCCGCATCAGCCGCCCGGGCGCGCGCGCGTTGCGATTCGTTCAGAAAGGGAAGGCGAAGGACAACTCCGACGCTGCCGTTATGGCGCTGGAAGCTTCCGGGTACGAAGAACTGCTGGTAGTTGCTGAGTGAAGTCGAGAGGAGCGCGTATTGGCCGGCAAAGTCCGCACTGGGCCACAGGGCCTTGTGCTCGCCACGAGCACGGAAAGCCTGGGCCGTGGCGCGAGTCTCCGCGGCTGCCACCGCTGGACTGTCCTGCACTGCCTTGGTCGTGAGGTCGTCCTCCCGCTTGATCTCGGGCAAGGCAGGCATGGACTCCGGCACCGCCTCGATGGAGGCCGCGGGAAGTCCGGTCAATTGCGACAGTCGGTTCCGCAGGACATCGGCGGCGCCCTGCGCTTCCGCCATCCGATAGCGAACCCGGGCCGTGGTGAGGCGCGCCTTGTTCCGGGCCAGTTCACTATCCACGCCTTCTTGGATGCGCTGGTGGACGATCTGCTCCATCTTCAGCGCGTCCGCCTGCTCTTGCCGCAAGTGGTCCAGCGCTGCTTCCCACTTGCTGAGTTCGGCATAGCTGAGGACGGTATCCTGAATGACCTGGTTTCGCCGGTCCTTGCTCTGGATGGTGGCGGCTTGCCAGTCGGTTTTGGCGGCGCGTACAAAATCCCGCAGCGAGGGATTGATCAGCGCGGACTGAGTGGTAAGGTTCACGATCGAGGGCGCCGCGCCTTCCAGGCTGAGGGGGAAACCCCAGGACTTACCCAGTCCCGAGCCCAGGATGAACTGCGGTAGGTATTGATTGCGCGCCTCCTGGTACGCGGCATAGGCGCGCTGCTCGTCGGCCCCCGCCGCCTCGGTGGTCGTGCTGTGGCTCAGCGCCAATTCCACGGCGCGCTTTAGGGGCAGCGGTTCCGCCATAAGCCCCGAAGAAAGCAGAAACAGCACAATCAGGAAAAGCAGAAGACCCGACCCACAGCGTGAAGCAGGTTTCATGTGTTCACCTTCGAAATGAATACCAAGTACCGAACAGCAGAGATTAGAAGACTTCGGCGGAATAACAGACAGTCAGTACTTGGCACCAAGAAGAGAAAGGAAACTCAATCTTGTCTGAAAGCACCCGCGCATCGAGCCCATAAGACCCGTTGCATCGAAACTCGGTACTGGGTACTGGGTACTAACTACCGGTTCAGCCGGTTGAGGGCATCCTGCGCCTGCGAGAAGCCTCTGGCCAGGGAAAGCGCGGCACGGTATTCCTGGGCCGCTGCCTGCTTGTCGCCCTGCTTTTCCAGGAGCGTGCCCAGCAGGTAATGGGCCCTGAACGCGGGCGCTTCTTCCACCGTCGAACTGGACGACAGGTAGCGGCGCAGCAACCCAATCGCCCCAGGAAAATTTCGTCCGGCGCGGATCAAAGTCTCGGCGGCATCCACCAGAACTTCGGGTTGGTTCATCTGCGCCGAACTGGCGTGGTTCAAAACATCTTCCATGTCATCCAGTCGGCCGACATGGCGGTAGAACAGTGCCAGATTCAACCACGCGTTGGCGCTGCCATGGCTGGCTTCAATGGCGGCGCGATACTCCCTCTCGGCCGCGACCGGGTCCTTCTTCTTTTCGGCGATCCGGCCATTCACCCAGTGAGCTTTGGCGGGATCCAGCTTGGCCAGGGTTTGTGCCTGCTCTGCGGCCTTGTCGCGCCCACCGCCCACGATGCCAGGCGCTTCCAGATAAAACTCAGCCAGATCGGTACGTGCGTCCGCGCTCTGCGGATTTAATCGCACCGCCGTCTCAAACTCGTTACGTACCTTACCCGCCAAAGCAGCGGCAGTCAGGAAATTTGACCTGTCTGCCTTTTCTCCATAAATGCGGCCGAGCCAGAGGTGATACCAGCTATTGCCGGGCTGCAACGACACGGCCTTCTGGCAGGCGGCAATTCCGCGGTCCCAGTTTTGCAGGGTAAAGTAGGCGCGACACAGGAGGTTAAAAGACTCGGCATCACTTGGAGTAGTGCTGATCCGGCTTTGCAACGAGGTGATCGCGTCATCCACGCGTCCTGCGGCCAGCAAGTCTCGCGCGGTTTGTGCAGCGCCGGCTGCACAAGGCAGCAGCGCCAGCAGAATCACGGTAAGAATCTTCCTCATCCAGAACATTGCCTAACGAACCACCTTCACCGCCAAACCGTTGTGCAACGGCTTGGAATTAATTGAAGTCAGCGCAACCTGCGCGCCGTCCGGGATGCCGCTGGTCACTTCCACCTGGGTGAGATTCGAGATGGAAGTCTGCACCTCACGGCGCTGCAACTGGTCATTCACGACCTGGAATACATAGGTCTTGCTATCGGTCTGGCGAACCGCTTCCCGGGGCACTGTCAGCGCATCGCGATGCTCGGCCGTGATGATCGTCACTCCCACATTGACGTTGGGCAGCAGCTTGAAATCGTGGTTGTCCACGACACAGGTAGTTTCCCCGACGTTGCGCGTGCCGCGCAGCTTCACTGCTGCCGGAATGGTGTTAACCGCTCCATCCCAGATCCGGCCAGGCAAGGCGTCCCAGGTAACCTCAATCTTCTCGCCGGGTGCCAACCGCCCCACGTCCGGCTCGTCGACGAAGGCCCTCACCAGCACCTTCGAAAGATCAGCTTCCTGCACCACCAGATCCCCGGGGCTGACATAAGCCCCTTGGCGGACGGGAAGGGAATAGACCACGCCGTCGAAGGGGGCCCGGACATTCAATTGACTCAAGACATCCTCAGCCGCCGCATAAGCGGCTTGCGCTTGGGCTTGCTGAGCGTCAACCCGCGCAATTTCCGGCTTGGAGTAACGATCCTTCTGCTTTTGTTCCAGCAGCTTCAGGTCGGCATCTGCGTGCGCGAACTGGTCCTGTGCCGCTTTCACCTCGCCAGGAGCGGCCGCCCCTTGCTGCTGCAGGCGTTGCAATGCGTCCAGGCTGCGCTGCGCGGTGTCGCGATCGGCACGGGCCTTGAGAAGCTGCGCTGCAAGCGTCAAAACTTCCTCCCGCGTGCCGCCCCGCTCGACGGCGCTGACATCGGCCTGCGCCGCTTTGATCTGCGCCAAGGCCCGCGCCGCCTGGTCGCGGGCTTCGGCATCGTTCAACTGGACGAGGAGTTGTCCCTTTCTTACGTGATCGCCCTCCTTCACCAGCAATCGCTTGACCGTGGTGCCGATGGGCGCATGCGCCTCAAAATTCTGCACCGGTTCCACCTTGCCGTTGGTGGAAACCACGCTGCGAATCGTGCCGCGAACCGCGGTGGCGACGCTGACCGGGACGGCATCGTCGCGCAGCGACATGAACGCCGCCAGCAACACCACGGCCGCCACGATTCCCACCGCCCACACCAGCCAGCGGTTGCGGGCAACAAAACCGGCATTGCTACCTGTTGATGGCATGGCTTTGGCTGAACGCAATAATGTACCACCTGCGGGCTTCGCAGGCGCTAAAAGGGGTACCTCAACCATTAGATGCACGGTCCTGCCCTAAGAACGTAAACCCTTTACATTTTGGATGTTTCACCCGCCCGCTGGATACAATGGGGAGCATGTCCAAGCCGCAGCGGTACACCCCGGAGCATGCCCAGGCCGGACTCGATGCCAGGTTTCCCGACATTGAAACCTGGCCCAACCAGTTTCCGGCCTACGAAGTTGTGGTGGACGATCCGGAGTTTACCTCGGTGTGCCCCAAAACGGGATTGCCCGACTTTGGCGTGGTTACCATCCGCTACATGCCCGACCGGCACTGCCTCGAACTAAAATCGCTGAAGGAGTATCTGCAGTCCTACCGCAACCTGGGAATCTTCCAGGAAAACATCGTCAACCGCGTGCTGGAAGACGTGGTGCGTTGCGCCCGCCCAGTGTGGGCCGAGGTGAAAGGCGAGTTTCGTCCCCGCGGGGGCATCTCAACGGTAGTGCTAGCCCGCTGGCCTCGCCCGAAAACCAGAAAGCGGAAGTAGGCTTGCCAGACTTTGCGTAAACCCTCGCGCGCCTTGCGGCTAGTCTCCAGGCTTTGCGCCCCGTGTTATATTCCCACGCTAAGTGCCCCCAACCAAACTCTATCCCCGAACCGCGCTGGCCCTGCTCACCACGCTGAATCTCCTCAACTACATCGATCGCTCGGTGCTGTTCGCGGTGCAGCCGCTGGTACAGTCGGAATTCCATCTGACCAACACGCAGGTAGGCTATCTCACCAGCGCATTCCTGGGGTTCTATATGGTCGCAGCGCCGTTTGCCGGTCCTCTGGCGGACCGGTATTCGCGCAAGCTCATCATTGTGCTGGGCGCGGTCTTCTGGAGTGGGCTCACGCTGCTGACCGCGGTCACGCACACCTATTGGGAATTACTGGTTCGCCATACGCTAGTGGGAATTGGCGAAGCGACGTTCGTCACCATCGCGCCGACCTTCGTGGCGGATTTGTTTCCCGAAGAAAAGCGTGGCCGCATCTTTGGCGTGTTTTATCTGGCGATTCCGGTGGGCACGGCGGCGGGCTACCTGCTGGGCGGGAAGCTCGGTCCCTCGTTCGGCTGGCGGTTTCCTTTCTATATCGCGGCCCTCCCTGGATTCCTATTGGCGCTCATGGTCTGGTTTCTCCCTGAGCCTCCGCGTGGCCAGTTCGACTCGCTGGCAGAAACTCCTGAGCGGGGAACCATTCGAGGTCTGGCGCGTAACCCTGCATTCTGGACGGTCACGCTGGGGATGGCCGCCGGGACATTTTCGCTGGGAGGGGTGCAGGTGTGGATGCCAACCTTTCTCTCGCGCGCACGCGGATACAGTCTCGAATCGGCGAACCTGATCTTTGGCGCAGTGGTGGTGGTCGATGGAATTCTTGCCTCTTTGATCGGCGGGTGGCTGGGAGATCTCCTGCTGCCCCGGATGAAGAGCTCGTATTATTTCGTGTCGGCGCTCAGCATGGGCCTGGGCGTTCCGGTCATGATTGTCGCCTTGTTCAGCCGGGGACGGGCCATGCTGCCTGCCATCGCGGTGGCGGCATTCCTCCTCCTGCTGAACACATCGCCGCTCAATACGGCGCTGGTCAATGCGGTCGGCGCACACATTCGCGCCACCGCCATCGCGGTCAACATATTCCTCTTCCATCTCCTGGGCGATGTGCCCTCCCCAACGTTGATGGGGTACGTTGCCGACCGTCATTCGCTGCAGGCTGCTTTCATTCTGCCGGTGATCGCCATGGCCGTCTCATCTGCCATACTGTTTTACGGCATGCGATTTGCTCCTCCAGTACGAGTCCAGCACCGGTCCGGCGCTGTGGGGGCCCAGGCAGGATGAATTACTTCCACTGGATTGCGGGAAGCCTCCTGAGTTTGGCTTGGCTATCCCGCGTGATAAGCGCGGCTCTCGGCATGCCGAGGATTCCCGACGTCTCCCGTTCCGAGTGGAACCGCAACCCGGCTACGCCCAACGCCAACCCCCGCGTCAGCATCATTGTTCCTGCCCGCAACGAACAGGAAGACATGGAGCAGGCTCTCACCCGCCTACTGGCCCTCGACTACCATAACTATGAAGTGATTGCGGTGGACGATCGCTCGACCGACTCGACGGGCGAGATCATGGACCGGGTTGCGGCCGATCCGGCGGCTCACGGCTGCCTAAAGGTGATTCACATCGACAGTCTGCCTTTGGGTTGGCTGGGCAAGACACACGCCATGTGGACCGCCGGAAACCAGGCCACCGGCGACTGGCTGCTCTTCACCGATGCCGATGTGCTCTTCAAGCCCGACGCTCTGCGCCGCGCCCTGGCCTACGCCGAATCGGAAGTGGCCGACCACGTGGTGTTGTTTCCCCGCATGATCATGAAAAGCCCCGGCGAAAAAATGATGATCGCCTTCTTCCAGACGCTGTTTGTCTTCGGGCACCGCCCCTGGAAAGTCGCCGAACCAGGCACCAAAGATCACATGGGCGTGGGCGCGTTCAACCTGGTTCGCCGCCGCGTGTACGAGGCTATCGGCACGTACCAGGCGCTGCGTTTCGAAGTGCTCGACGACATGAAACTGGGCAAGGTGGTAAAGAACGCCGGATACGCTCAGCGCAATGTCTTTGGTGGTGATTTGATCTCCCTCCGCTGGGCCAAAGGTGCCATGGGCGTAGTGCGCAACCTGACCAAGAATTTCTTCGCCATCATGTCCTTCCAGTGGCCACGGGCCTTGCTCTCTTGTTTTGCTCTGGCATTTCTGAACCTGATGCCATTCCTCGGAGTGTGGCTGGCACACGGCTGGGCTCGGCTGCCCTATGTCGTGGCGCTCGTTTCGATTTTCCTGATCTACCTCGGCATGTCGTGGAAATCAGCGGTCCCGCCGTATTACTTCTTCCTGCACCCGGTCAGTACCACTCTCTTCATGTACACCATGCTGCGCTCGATGGTGGTGACCCTGTGGCGCGGTGGGGTGGTGTGGAGAGGGACGAAGTATCCGCTGGAAGAGTTGCGAAGGGGATTGGTGTAGAGAGACAAGTGGTCAGTGCAATGCACCGGACTTGCAGCCAGGGACCTGCGGGTCAGTCCTGTGTCGCCGAAGTATCCTCCTGCTCCTCGGTCTGCACGGGCGCGCTCTGCCGCTTCTTGGTGGGTTTACGCTTATTGGGATAGCTGAATTTGCCCGCACTGTACCGGCCCTTCTGCTCCACGTCGTAGCCCTTGGGCAGGGGTGGAATGCGCGCCGACTCGCCAGTCAGCTGCCCGGGTCTGTTCAGGATAATTTCTGCCCGCCCGTCATACAGCTTAATGGGCCCGTGAATTTCGATGTCCTTGCCCTGCAGTTGGCGCACGTCGCCGACACTTTTCAGGTCGCTGGGAAAAACCACGACGGTGAAAGAGCAGCGCCGGTAGTCCTCGCAGAAATCGAAGAAGGTCACGCCGCGGTTGCCCTGTTTCACGTGCAGCACCTTGCCGGTGATGCACTTGGTCTCGCCGACATGCTTCGCAGCTTCGGTGAAGGCAATGCACTCGGCCGGGCAGGGTGGTGCGCACAGCAGGAAAAACACGACTGAAACTAGAAAATGCCCCTGCATCCCAGCCTCTTATCTGGACGCGCGTCCTCCTCAATTGTAGGTATGATTTGGCGGCAGGATGTGACGGACGAAGCAGGCAGCTGTGATATCCCGAAATGCGAGGATGTGCGTCCCATCGCAGACGGCCTTGGTGGTGCGCGCCACATCCTTCGGGGCCTGAAAGGCCCCTCAGGATGACGCCCGCAAAGGTAGGGAGTGGGCAGTGCTAGCTGAACGCCTTCACCGCTGCCGCTTCTTCGTCCTTCACGTCGAAGACGGTGTACAACTTGGTGATCTGCAGCAGGTCATGCACCTTCTTGGTGAGGTTCAGCAGCTTCAGTTCGCCGCCCTGGTTGCGCACCGTGGTAAAGGCACTGACGAGTTCGCCGATGCCCGAGCTGTCAATGTAGTTGACATCCGCAAGGTTCAGCAGGATCTTCTTCTGCCCCTTGGAAAGCAGTTCGCGCACCGTGTCGCGCAGGGTCACACTACCCTCACCCAGCGTGATACGTCCGCTGCAGTCCACAATGGTGATGCCGTCGACCTGACGATTGCTGCACTTCATGCTCACTGGGAAGCCTCCTTCGCGTCCCCGGCAGGGCCGTGGACGTGCTTGATGAGTTTGATTTCTGTGCCCGTCTGGGAAGGTTGGATGTGCACCTCGTCCATGAACGAGCGGATAAGAAAAATACCCCGTCCTGACGTCTTCAACAGGTTCTCCGGCGCCAGGGGATCGGGAATCTTGCTGAGGTCCAGGCCCTTGCCCTGGTCACGGATAGTAATCACCAGGGTATGGCCGGTCGTTTCAAAATCTACGTTCACTTTCTTGCCCGGATCATAGGCATTGCCGTGCAGCACCGCATTCACCGCTGCCTCGCGCACCGCCATGGCAATCTTCATGACCTCATCTTCGTCGAAGCCGGTCTCGGCCGCGATCCGGCTAGCTGCTTGTTCGGCACTATCGACGGTCTCCAACGTCGAATCCAGCGTGTAGGAGACCCGGTGTTCGGTCATGGCAAAGATTTTGGTGAATAAACCTGCCGCTTGGAACATTCGCCTGCCGCATGCTCCTCCCGCCACACTCAATAGAGCGGGAGGCTGCCCGGTTGGCGAATCCGGTAGTTTCACCCTTCCGACACACAATTGTCAACGCAGGCCTATTCTTCCCCTTTGAGCGAAGGATGCCTACCTTGGCAGCTAAGCCAAATGTAACCGCGAGCTTCGCCGGTCTTGCAGGCATCTCCCTACTCTTTAGACACCGCCGTAATGAAAAACCTTCAAACCCTTCTGGATTCCGTCTTGCCACTTGAGTATGCTTTGGGAGATGTCCACAGTTGCGCTTACCGAACTGCTGGGTGCGCCGGTGTTCGACACCGCCGGAAGCCCGTGTGGACGGGTGCGCGAACTCGCCCTGGCCCCGCAGGAAGATCGCGCTCGCATCGCCATGGTAATTGTCCGCACCAAGGCTGGCGACCGTATGCTGCCCTTCAGCGCTGTGGCTTCCATTAATGGCGGAATTCGCACCGCGACCGCTTTCGCCGACTGGCTCGCGAACGGTGGATCGGAAGGGCTCTTCCTGCTCGAGCGCGACCTCCTTGACCAGCAGGTGATTGATGTTCACGGGCGAAAGGTGGTGCGCGTCAATGACGTGGACCTGCAACAGGAATCCGTCGATAACCACCCTGTATTAAGGGTAGGCTCGGTCGATGTTGGCGCCCGCGGCGCGGTGCGCCGGCTCCTGAAAGGCGTGGTGCCGATGGCGGCATTACGGTCCCTGCTGCGCAAAATTCCTCCGCGCACCATTCCCTGGGATTTCGTCGATCTGATCGAAACCGATCCCGCCCGCCGTGTGAAGCTCAAGATCTCCCACGAGCGGCTGGCGCGGCTCCACCCGGCCGACATTGCCGATATCGTCGAAGACCTGGCGCCGGATGAGCGCGAAGCCGTCTTTGAAACCCTCGATGAAGAAGTGGCCGCCGAGGCCCTGGAAGAGGTCGAACCCAAGGTGCAGAAGGCCATCGTTGAATCGCTCGATTCCGACCGCGCCGCTGACATTGTTGAAGAGATGGAACCCGATGCGGCCGCCGACTTGCTCGCCGACCTGCCAGCGGAGCGCACCTCGGAAATCCTGCTGGAAATGGGGCCGCAAGAGCGCGAGGAGATGGTCGAACTCCTTGAGTTCAAAGAGAACACCGCCGCCGGCCGGATGAATACCGAGTACCTGGCGCTCAACCTGAACGCCACTGCGCATGATGCGGTCGAAGCCTTGCGGCACTTTGAAGGCGGGGTCGAAACCGTGAGCACGATTTATCTGGTGGACTCGCACGGCACCCTGGTTGGCGCCGTCCCGCTAGCCAAGCTGGTGCTGGCTGCGCCCACCGCACCCTTATTGTCGCTCGCTCAGGAGCCTTTGATTTCCACCCACGCCGACGCGCGCGAAAAAGAGTTCGCCGAACTCTTCGACAAATACAACTTGATGACCCTGCCGGTAGTGGATGACAACCAGAGGCTCACCGGCGTGATTACGGCTGACGATGTGATCAGCCTGCTGCAGGCAAAGCTGTAATCCTACCCTTGGCACGGCGCTGCCATGTCGTAGAATTGACCTTGTCTTCCCGGCGTGTAAAACTCAATTCATCGATCGAAATTGAGACGAGGGTTTTTCTTACGCAGGAGTTCGGGCCAACCCCGCCGGACCCTTGCCGCTTTTTGCAATCAAAGCATCGCATTTCCAGGGTCCGGCGTTTGGCTGGATGGAGGACGGAATGAAAAGGCTCTTAGCTTTTGTACTGCTCATTATTTTTGTGGTGCTGCCGGCGGCGGCGCAGATCGCCCAGTACCAAGGCCGTCTTTCTCGCGACGACCAGGAGCGTTTCGACAGCTACTACCAGCGCTGGCTGGATTACAAGCGCACCAACAACCACGATGAAGTGATCAGCATGGAAAAGCGTATGCAAGACGTGATGGCGCACTACAACATTCCTCCCACCACGCCCTATGACGCTGTGGCCTCGACGGGAAGCTGGGGCGCCTACGGCCAGTACCGCGGCCGCTTTTCCGAGGATGACCAGCGCCGGTACGACAGCTATTACCAGCGCTGGCTGGACTACAAGCGCGCCAACAACCGCGAAGAAATCATCAGCATGGAAAAGCGCATGCAGGACGTAATGCTGCATTACCAGGTTCCGCTCACCGTGCCGTTTGCGGCGCTGGCGACGGGAACCTGGGGCAACTACGGCGGTGGATATGTGAACCCGTGGCGCGACCACCTGCAACCGGAGGCTCAGGCTCGTTTCGACAGCTACTACCGGCGCTGGCTGGAAGGTATCCGCAGGCATGACCGGGACGAGACCCTCAGCATGGAACAGCGCATGCGCGAGGAGATGCGCCACCATGACATCCCGGAAAACGTTCCGTTCGACCAGATCGCGTCGCCCGAGGTTGCGCGACCGGACTCTGCCTACTACACCGATCTGCGCGTAATCAACGCCACCTATGGCGCCGGCGGCCACTTCGCCAATGTCACAGCGCGACTGCAGGATCTGGTGCAGAACAACAGCCTCAACGTCGGGGTAAACAACGACTCCATGGGCGGCGATCCGGCGCCTCACGAACGTAAAACCCTGAACCTTACCTACTCCTGGCGAGGACAGGAGCGCCGCGCCAACATCCCGGAGGGTGGCACCCTTACCATCCCGTAACAGAGCTCGCGAGCGCAGGGATCCTCCGTGTTCTTTTCTCTGTTTTTCTTTGCGCTCTCGGCGGTTCAAATTTTTCCTGTACCCACTCGACGAACTCTGGTCCAGCTCCTATCATGGATGCATAACGTCATCATTCGAGGTAATCCAATGCCTGAACCAACTTATGAAGAACTCAAAGCCCGGCTCGCAGAACTGGAGAAGCAAGGTCCCCGCCGCACTGCCAGCCTGGAATTCCGTGTCAGCGAAAAGGGTGGTGTAAGCGTCTACGGTATGGGTCGCTTTCCGGTCACGCTTTATTACGAACAGTGGATGCGGCTGCTGGACGTTGCCGAGAAACTTCGCGAATTCCTTGAGGAAAACAAGTCCAAGCTCAAGCTCAGAGAACAATAAACCCGGTTGTGAGTAGCGGCCGCGCGAAGAGGGGATCAGCAAAATGCCGGAGCAACGCATTCGCTGCTCCGGCCGACTTACTCCTGTCTGCAGCTTCCCTAGACCGTCAGGGCTTTCTCGAAGTGCTCACACAGTGTGGTCTCGACGGTGTACAGCTTCCAAGTGGTCGGGGTGGTCAGATAGGGACGCAGCATCTCCTCGACCTTGGGGAACCACTCGCGCTCATAGCGCTCAAAGTCCTTCCTCTCATTCCACAGGCTGATGGTGACTACCTTCTCATTCTTGATTTCGGGGAAGAAGGGGAGGATCTCCAGGAAGCCGGTCTGCTTCTTCAGAATGGGCAGAACCTCTTTCTTGACGGTCCTGATGAGCTCCTCTTTCTTCTCCATCTTCGGAACGAATTCAAGGATACGGGCAAACATGGGGGAATTCTCCTTTCGTTCTTAGGGTTGTGAGATTCGGAAGTTGCCCCGTAGGGAACGGGGCATCTGCAAGCCTATTCTTCAGACAAGCGAACGATAGGCTCGGAGTTTCCGAACTGCGGTGACCTGCGACACCATACCCTTGTGATAGCGTCCTGATGTGGAAAAACCCCACTTCTCACCATTTCCCGTTTCGGGCCGCGCGCCTACATCCGCTGCCGCCCTTGCTTTCCGTGATTTTACCCCTGATGTGGGTTTGCGGACGATCTGCGGCCAACAACGTCCTCTGTGCTCCGGAGCCTGACCTGTGAGCGAAGCGGAAGGGGGGTTAGAATGCTTCTCGCATGTCCGAAGACATTCTCACTCTTCCGCCGCCGCCGCCCGACGCTCGTCTGCCCTACGGGACGGACCGCAATCAGTATGGCGATCTGCGCCTTCCCAAAGGTAAGGGACGGTTTCCGGCGGTGATGAACATCCACGGTGGCTACTGGCGCGCCCGCTACGACTTGGCGCACGCTGGGCATCTCTGCGCGGCGCTCACGGCGAAAGGCTTGGCCACCTGGAACGTGGAATATCGCCGCGTAGGCAACGAGGGTGGCGGATGGCCCGGCACGTTTGAGGACATCGGGAATGGCTATCGCTTCCTGCCGCAGATCGCCAAGCGGTACAACCTGGATACCGACAGAATGCTGGTAATGGGCCACTCCGCTGGCGGCCAGCTTGCGCTATGCCTCGCCGCGCACGAGCCGCACCTCAAACGCGTGATGTCACTGGCCGGCGTGGTAGACCTGCAGCGCGCCTGGGAACAGCACTTGAGCGGAGATGCCGTGGTGGAGTTCCTTGGCGGCAACCCCAAGGATGTGCCGGAACATTACCGCGAGGCGGACCCCATGCAGCGCTCAATCAAGGACGCCACGCAATGGCTGATCCACGGGCTGGCGGATGACATTGTCCCGCCGGATTTCAGCCACAACTATGTGGAACAGAAAAAGAAACGGGGAGAAGACGTGCACCTGCTGGAGGTCTCGCAGTCCGGGCATTTCGAATTGATCGATCCCCACTCCGTCGCCTGGCCCAAAGTGGAGCAGACCGTCCTGCACTTGCTGGCGTGATCACTGGTCTAGCAGGCTGCGCAGAAAAACGCAGGATTCGTATCAGGGCATCGCTTTAGCGATGCCGTAGGTGTCACCCTATCAACGCGCCTTCAGGCGCTGCCATCGCAGAACTGAGCCTTTCCGCAGCCTGCTAGCGCCCATTGCTTTGCCGCTTCAGCTCGTAGCACAGGTAGATCATCTGTCCCACGTGGTGGTGAAGGTGGGTAGCACATCGTAAGAAGATATTGAAACGGTTGCCTGCATCCTCTTCGCGGGCCGCTGTATACGCCTTTGACCAATCCTCCGCCGACTGCGCGCGGATGGCCCGCAGCACCACGCTCATGGCCTCGTCGAAGCGCCGCAATACCTCTTGCTTGGGCGCATGCTCTGGTTCCGCGAACTCGCGGTCGCGATTCCGGACGTACCCTGTGCCGGCCACTTGCGCACCAATGTAGTAATTCAGGTTGCCGGTGAGATGAAGCACCAGGTGGCCGAAACTGTTACCGAAGGGGAAAGGCTTGTGCCAGAACTGCTGTTCGGTGAGGGGCGCGGCCAACTCGCCTACCTTGCCCGCCAGCGTGGTGTAGCGTTCGGTGAGGCCTGCTGTAATCGTAGTCTGCAAATGGCCCATGCGTATTCTTCCTGATTGGGGTTAGTCCGCGGTAAGCAAATTCTTGGCAAATAAGTCAGGCCATGTTACGCAGCACCAGTGCCGAATTCTTCGACCCGAAGGCAATGCAGTTACACACCGCGTGCTCAATCGCCTTCTTCCGGCCCACATCTGGCACATAATCCAGGTCGCACGCCGGGTCGGGCGTATCCAGATTGATGGTGGGAGGAATCTGCTCGCTCTGCATGGCCACAATCGTCGCCGCCACACCGGCCGCGCCGCAGGCGCCCTGGGGATGACCGATCTGCGACTTCAATGCCGACATCGGCACCTGCCGCGCGTGCTCGCCCAGCGCCAGCTTCAATGCACGTGTCTCAATGCGATCATTCAACTGGGTTGAAGTCCCATGCAGGTTGACGTAGTGCACGTCCTGCGGCGCAATTCCCGCTTCCTTCATGGCCAAGCCGATGGCCCGCGCCGGCTCCTCGCCGCACTCCTGCAGGCGCACGCGATGAAACGCTTCGCACGTGGATCCGTACCCGCAGACTTCCGCCAGCATTGTGGCTCCACGCGCCCGGGCATGTTCGTATTCTTCCAGCACAAACATCCATGCCCCCTCGGCCAGCACGAAACCGTCGCGATCCACGGAAAACGGACGCGAGCCGCGCTCCGGGGCGTGGTTCCACGAGTCAGTCAGAATCTTCATCAGGATGAATCCCTTGACAATGCCCAGGGCGATTGGCGCATCCGCTCCGCCGCTCAGCACCATGTCCAGCCGCCCGGACTGGATTTGCCGCAGGGAATACCCAAAAGCGTCGGTGGATGAGGTGCAGCCGGTGGTGACGACGTGACTCGCCCCGCGCAACCCGAAGCGCACGCTCAGTTCGCTGGATAGAGTTCCCATCACGCCGGTGGGCACGCAGAAGAGGCTCATCTGTTTGTATTGCTGGTGGAAGAACAACCGGTACTGCTCCTCCGTGAACTCCTGCGAACCGCCGCCCGAGCCCAAGATCACACCAAAACGCCGCTTTTGTTCGAGGGGTACGGAAACCGGGTCGAGTCCGGCGTCGTGCAGAGCTTCAGTGGCCGCCGCCAACGCCAGTGGGAGCACGCGGGAGACGTGCTTGCGCTCGCGCTTTTCCACCCACGCCAGTTCGTCAAAGTCGGAGACTTCGCCGGCGATCTGCACCGGGATTTCGGCGGGGTCGAAGCGCGAGATGCGCCTTACCCCGCTGCGTCCGGCAAGAACCCCTTCGGCAAAAGCCGCATTCCCCACGCCGTTAGGACTCACTGCACCCATGCCGGTAATCACGACTCGTCGTTTCATGCCTCGCCCTTTCGCCACGTTCCTGACCAGACAATATAACCGTTTGATGCTTCGATGGGTGTTTGTGTCAAAGAACTGAGGCGCCTGACTTTGGTTGGCGGCAAGACGGCTAATCCAGCGACCCCGCGATTGTTGGTGAAATCGCCTGTTTTCGTCAATTATGCTAAACACGCAAGGACACTTCGGAATCGGAATATGATAGTTAACGAAGTCTAAAGAATCTCGGACAGCTTCATGAAGCGACTCTTGGTAGTGCTCATCATGGTGATTCCTGCATTCGCTGCACCACCAAAGTGCAAGGGAAACCTAAAGGTCGTCGGTGCGTGCTACTCGGTTCATGGGAGGCTCACTTTAGGGGCCGATACAGTGCGTCTGTGGCTTTGGCCCGTGGGAACCAAGCGGATGCTGGGCGTTACGGCAGGGCCGAGACTCGACGACGCAGACGACCCCATTTGGCCGCAGAACCTAAAGTTTAACCCCGGCGACGAAGCCATTTATGGCGATTTCGAGGTGTGCCCCTTCACGCCAGAGCGGAAAGGCGAGATGCAGATGGTGTGTATCGAGTCGGCTTCTCACCTTGTCGTAAAGCGCCAATCTTCCTCGAAGTAGCAGTTAGCTGGTGAAATATCGCCTTTTCACCAACAGCCGGCTTTGTTTGTGAAATCGCCTGATACGGAGCCTTCATGATCACCCTGGCGAAACTACGCAATCTTGTCACGATTCTTTTCTTACTGGCCTCGCTAGCCGCCGCCCAACCCTCTCCCTCCGCTTACCTTCACACGAAGATCGATACCATCGCTCGCCAGGCACTGGCCAGCACCGGTGTCCCCAGCGCTTCCGTCGCCATCGTGCAAGATGGAAAGATTACCTACCTCCAGGCCTACGGTCAGGCCCGTCTTGAACCCGCCACTCCGGCAAAGCCTACGATGCGCTACAGCATCGGCTCCATCAGCAAGCAATTCACCGCTACGGCCATCCTTCTGCTCGCCGAGCAAGGCAAGCTTTCCCTCGACGATCCTGTCGGCCGCTTCGTTCCCAACCTCACCCGCGGCAACGAGGTGACCATCCGCCAGATACTCTCGCACACCTCGGGTTACCAGGATTATTGGCCGCAAGACTACGTTCCACCCTTCATGAATGAGCCCATCACCGCCGACAAAATCCTCGACCTCTGGGCGCGCAAGCCGCTCGACTTTGGCCCCGGCACACAATGGCAGTACAGCAACACCAACTTCGTGATTGCCGGCCTTATAGTGGAGAAAGCCAGCGGCATGAGGCTGCTCGACTTCCTCAGCAAGTACATCTTCACTCCGCTCAACATGCTGAGTGTGATGAATATCGACCAGAACCGCCTCACAGAAACCGATCCCATCGGCTACCTGCGCTACGCGCTGGGCCCGCCGCGAGTGGCTCCCAAGGAAGGGAAGGGCTGGCTCTTCGCTGCCGGTGAACTCGCCATGCCCGCGGAGGATCTCGCGAAATGGGACATCAGCATGATCAACCAGACCGTGCTGAAGCCCGCCTCCTATCACGAAATGGAAACCGAGGTCGTGCTCAAGAACGGTTTGGGCACGCGCTACGGGCTGGGCGTCTCGGTGCGGCAGGAATCCGGGCGCCGCGCCATCGAGCACGGAGGAGAGGTCTCCGGTTTCACCGCTCACAACATGGTCTTTCCCGATGAGCGGGTCGCGGTGGTCGTGCTCACGAACCAGGACTCCGTGGACGCTTCCGCCGTCATCGCCCGCAAGATCGCACCCTTGCTCTTCCCCCACGACGATGCCAGCAAAGAAGAAGAACAATCCCGCGCCGTCTTCGAAGGCCTGCAACAGGGTAGGATCGACCGTTCGCAGTTTACCGACAACGCGAACAGTTACTTCACCGAGCAAGCGTTGCAAGACTTCGCCGGCAGCCTGGGCCCGCTCGGCGCACCGCAGGAGTTCACCCAAGCCATGCGCCAGGATCGCGGCGGCATGACCTTCCGGCTGTTCGAAGCGCGCTTTCCGCAGAAGACCCTGGAAATCTGGGAACGCATCATGCCCGATGGAAAGATCGAGCAGTACCAGGTGGCAGCCAAAGACTAGTCTTTCTCCGCGCCCTCGGCGGCAGTTCTCGGCGCCCTCTGCGATTTAGGATTTTGCTTTTTCCCCCGTATAATCGTGCGTTCCAGAGAGGAGCCCTCTTGGCCTACGACGACTTGCGCGACTGGTTGGCGGCGCTGGAGCGCGCGGGAGAACTGAAAAAGATTCGCACTGAAGTCGATCCCATTCTAGAAGTCACCGAGATCACTGACCGAGTGTCGAAACTGCGCGATGGAGGACGGTCCGCGCCCGTCCAGCCCGGCCCGGCACTGCTCTTTCAGAACCTCAAAGGCCATCCCGGCTCCCAGCTCCTCATCAACCAGTTCGGTTCCGCTCGCCGCATGAATCTGGCGCTGGAGGTTGACTCGCTCGACGAAGTGGCCGACCGCATCCGCTACTTCATGGACGTGAAGTCCCCGCGGGGCTTCCTCGATAAAGTCAAGATGCTCCCCATGCTCGTCGAGATGGGCAAGTTCTTTCCCAAGACGGTGTCCACCGGCCCGTGCAAGGAAGTGATCAAACGCGACAACTTCTCCCTGCTCGACTTTCCCATCCTGCAATGCTGGCCCCAGGACGCCGGGCGCTTCATCACGCTGCCCTGCGTGGTGACTCGCGATCCCAACACCGGCAAGCGCAACCTGGGCATGTACCGCATGCAGGTGTTCGACGAGAAGAGCACCGGGATGCACTGGCAGCGACAGAAAGTCGGGGCCGAGCATTACCGCGAGCGGCTGCGGGAGACGCAGCAAGCTGCGTCTCTACGGGTGGACCTTATGGCCCGCACCTCCGGCGGCTCGCAGACCGCCGAGAATCTCCCCGCAGGCAAGATGGAAGTTGCGGTGGCGATCGGCACCGACCCGGCGATTACATTCTCTGCAATCGTCCCGGCGCCGCCCGATGTTGAGGAATTCCTGATTGCCGGGTTCCTGCGCCAGAAGCCCGTCGAACTGGTCAAGTGCGAGACGGTCGATCTGGAAGTTCCCGCCAGCGCAGAAATCGTTCTCGAGGGCCATGTGCATCTCGACGAGCTCCGCAGCGAAGGCCCCTTCGGCGACCACACCGGCTTCTACTCGCTGGAAGATTTGTATCCCGTATTCCACGTCAGTTGCATCACCCACCGCAAGGACCCGATCTACGCCACCACTATCGTCGGCAAGCCACCGATGGAGGACGGCTGGATGGGCAAGGCAGTGGAGCGCATCTTCCTGCCGCTGATGAAAC
>JBGPJK010000032.1:0-22827 GCA_041485425.1 Terriglobia bacterium
CATGAACATCATGGATCTCGTGAGGGCAGTGGCGCCGGGATGCGAGGTCAAGAGCGTCGGGATTCGACCCGCGGAAAAGTTGCACGAAGTGCTGGTTTCAGAGGACGAGGCGCGCCAAACCCTGGAGCTGCCCGACATGTACGTGATCCAGCCGGCGCATTCCTGGTGGCGGAAGGAAAACTGGGACGGTGCTCAGGCGCTGCCGGATGGTTTCCGCTATACCAGCGATTCCAACCCGCGCTGGCTTACGCCGGAAGAACTGCATGAACTGATCGGTGCGGGGTCTGGGGCAGTGGGCGCCTCGCTTGTCCAACGGCAGCGTGCTTCGGCCTGATCTTTTGCATGCATATCGCGGCGTGCGTACACCAGCATGAAAATCGTCGCCATCATTCAGGCCCGAATGGGGAGCACGCGCCTTCCGGGAAAGGCATTGTTGCCGGTGGCGGGACATCCGGCTGCCGCACTTGCGGCTTTGCGCGCTGCTAACAATGGCCCAGAAGTGATTGTTGCCACGTCCATCGAGCCTGCCGATGACAAGCTGGTAGACATTCTGCGCAGCCATGGCCTTCCAGTTTTTCGCGGCCCGCTTGAAGATGTCCTGGCCCGCTACTTTTTGGCTGCGGCCCATCTTCCGGAAGACGCCGCCATTGTCCGGCTCACGGCGGACAATGTGGTTCCCGATGGGGCGTTTGTGCGGGAACTTGCCTCCGCATTTGTCACCTCAGGCCTGGATTATCTGGGTGGGGCTTCACCGCAGAACCACTTGCCTTATGGATTGAGAGGCGAGGTTTTTTCCGTTGCCGCATTGCGAAAAGCACATGCGGCGGCCACGAGCCCGTACGACCGCGAACACGTTGGCCCCTGGATGGGCAGAAACTGCAAAGCGGGAGTGTTCATTCCCCGCGCACTCGGTGAAGCTGACTATAGCCATCTGCGTTGCACCCTGGACGACAAAGAGGACTACCAGAGGATATTGCGTCTCTTTGAAGGGGTGAGCAGGCCCGTGGAAATTGGCTGGCCGGAGCTGATGGAGAAGCTGGCTTCACTCTCTGGCGAGCCAACGTTTCGTGTTCCCTATCGTTTGGCGGGCGGGCGGACCCACAGTGAAATGGTCCTGGGCACTGCACAATTGGGGATGGAATATGGCCGGGTCAATGAATCCGGCAAGCCCTCCCGTGAGCAGGCCATCGCGATGGTGCGGCAAGCCATTGCGCATGGGGTCACGGCGCTGGACACGGCGCGCGCTTATGGAGATGCGGAAGAGGCCCTGGAAGAAGCGCTGGCGGGCGCTTGGCGCTCGCGTGTTGAAGTCGTCACCAAGCTGAGTCCATTGCCGGAACTGGCGCCACAAGCGGGAACAGCCGAGGTACGCGCGGCGGTAGAGGAGAGCGTTTTGCGCTCATCGCGGGCTTTGGGGGTGCGAAAGCTCGATACAGTATTGCTCCACGGTTGGCAGTACCGTCATGGATGGAGTGGCGAAGCCTGGCGGCGTTTGCTGGAATTTCGTGAGGAGGGAGTGATCGGGCGCTTGGGGGCCTCGGTTTATGAACCCTCAGAAGCGCTGGAGGCCTTACGCGACCCCGATGTTCGCCATTTGCAGATTCCGATAAACGTGCTGGACCGGCGCTGGAAGGCCGCGGGTGTGGACCGGGCAGCGACTGCCCGGCCTGATGTCGTCGTCCATGCGCGAAGCGTGTTGTTGCAGGGCATATTGGCGCATCCGGCAGATCGTTGGCCGATTTTGGACGTTCTCGAAGCGGAAAAATATGTCGTTCTGCTAAGAAAATTCGTACGGGACTTTCAGCGAGAGAATGTTGCGGATTTATGCCTGGCGTACGTCCGCGCCCAGGAGTGGATCACTGCTGTGGTCGTCGGATCTGAAACGATGGCGCAACTCGATACGAACCTAAAGTTGTTTCTGAATCCTAAGGTGACAGCGCAGCAATGCAGCGAACTTGAGCGCGCCTTCCCCCATGCGCCGGAGGCTCTGCTCAATCCAGCGAAATGGAAGATGAGCTATGAGCAAATCGCAACAGAACGCTGATGTGCTGCTCCGGTTTCGCCTGGATAGCCGGGTGGCGTTTCTTTCCGGGGCAACCGGCCTTTTGGGACGTCCCATGGCGGAAGCCTTGGCTGCGGCGGGGGCACACGTGGTTCTCAATGGGCGCCGCGCGGAGGCGCTGGAAGATCTCGCGGGCGGGCTGCGCGCAAGCGGCCACTCTGTTTCTGTCGCGTGTTTTGATGTGACCGACGAGGCGGCGGTGCAACAGCACATGACGCGGATCGGAGAGGAACATGGACGGCTCGATATCATCGTCAACAACGCCGCTTCGGGCCGTCCCGGGACCATGGAAAGCGCCACCAGCACGGACTTCGAGCAGGCCTGGGGGGTGAACGTCAATGCCGCATTTCAGATTTTGAGGGCGGCTTTGCCTCTGCTGAAGCAGTCCGCGGAAAAAACGGCGGGGGGCGCTTCGGTGGTCAATATTGCTTCCATGTATGGGAGCGTGAGTCCCGATCCTTCGATTTACGGCACGAGCGGGGCCAACAACCCGCCGTACTACGGAGCGGCCAAAGCGGGCCTCATTCAGCTTACGCGATATGCTGCATGTCATTTGGCAGCGGATCGCATCCGGGTAAATTGCATCAGCCCAGGACCGTTTCCGGCGCGGCAGTATTTGGAGCGGGACCCCGGTTTTCACGAGCGATTGAAGAGCAAGAATCCCATGCAGCGTACGGGAGATCCCCGGGAGTTGCAGGGGCCGCTGTTGTTTTTGGCGTCGGACGCTTCTTCTTACATTACGGGAGTGAATTTGGCCGTGGATGGGGGCTGGACTGCATGGTAGGGCCGCTTGTCATTCGGGCAGATGCCGCGGTGGCGATGCGCACTGGGCACGTCGGGGGCTGACCAATGATCTTGATCACCGGCGCGAGCGGATTATTGGGGGCGAGTCTGGTAACACGCGTTCACGATCTGGGAAATGAAGTGGCTGGCCTCTATCATCAACACCCATTACAAATTCCCGGCGTGAGAACATGTCGAGCTGATCTCAGGGACAGGCGCCTGATTTCGGATCTAGTCACAGACCTGCGACCCAGGACGATCATCCATTGCGCGGCAGTGACGAACGTGGACTGGTGCGAGGATCATCCGCTGGAAACAGAACGAGTGAACGTCGAGGCGGCGGCTTGTCTGGCGGAGGTGGCCTGGGTTCTGAAGGCTCGGTTCGTGTATATCTCCACAGATTCTGTCTTTGACGGTATGCGGGGCAATTACACGGAAACGGATGAGCCTGCTCCCCTGAACCTTTATGCGAAATCGAAGCTCCGCGGGGAACAGGAGGTGCTGCGGCGCCATCCTTCGGCCCTGGTTGTTCGGGTAAACATTTACGGTTGGAACGCGCAGGAGAAGCGGAGCCTGGCGGAATGGATTCTTGGGCTGCTGACGGCGGGGAAGCAGGTGCCGGGGTTCACCGATGTTTATTTCACACCGATGTTGGTGAATGACCTGGCGGAAGTTCTTCTGGCGATGCTGGACGAGGGCATGAGCGGGCTTTACCATGTCGTGGGGTCGGAGAGGATCAGCAAGTACGAATTTGCCCGCTGCGTGGCCAGGACATTCGGGTTCGACCCGAGACAGGTCATACCCGCGGCCTTGGGCGAGGCCAGGCTGCGGGCGCCACGACCGCTCGACACCTCGCTGAGCACGGAGAAGATTGCGGTGGCGCTGGGGCGATCCATGCCGGATGTTGGGTCGGGCCTTCGCAGGTTTCGAGGGCTGCAGGAAAGCGGGTGCGCGCAGCAACTCAAGAGCTATCTGGCCGGAGTACTGGAATGACTCTGAAACTGGGGAAAAAGCTGGTTGGTGGGGAGCATCCTACGTACTTCGTGGCAGATATCGCGGCTAACTACGATGGCGACCTGGAGCGCGCCAGGCTCCTGATCCGCCTTTGTGCGGAAGCGGGTGCCGATGCGGCCAAGTTCCAGAATTTTCGCGCCTCCAAGATTGTCAGCGACCGGGGTTTTCGGGACCTGGGCAAGCAAGTATCCCATCAGGCCCGGTGGAAGAAGAGCGTGTTTCAGGTTTATGACGAGGCGGCACTGCCTTGGGAGTGGACCCATGTTCTCAAGCAGGAATGCGAGGCCTGCGGCATTGATTACTTCTCTTCGCCATACGACTTGGAAGCGGTAGACATGCTCGATGCTTATGTCGAGATGTACAAAATTGGTTCCGGAGACATCACCTGGCCAGAAATGCTCCATAAAATCGCCTCGAAACAGAAGCCGGTGCTGCTCGCGACTGGCGCGTCGGACATCGCGGATGTGCAGCGTGCCGTCGAGGAAATCCTCAAAATCAACCCGCAGTTGGTCTTGATGCAGTGCAATACGAACTATACGGCCAGCCGGGAGAACTTCCGCCACATCCATCTCAGGGTGCTCGAAACTTACCGCACGATGTTTCCACCTGTAGTTCTCGGGCTTTCCGACCACACGTCCGGACATGCGACCGTCCTCGGGGCGGTTGCTTTAGGTGCTC
Source organism: Terriglobia bacterium (assembly GCA_041485425.1). Classification (GTDB taxonomy): domain Bacteria; phylum Acidobacteriota; class Terriglobia; order Terriglobales; family Acidobacteriaceae; genus JAIQET01. The sequence continues at coordinate 4,538 of JBGPJK010000032.1, forward strand.
GTGTAATCGAGAAACACTTTACTGACGACAACCGCCGTGAGGGGCCCGACCATAGCTTCTCCATGACCCCACAAACCTGGCGCGAGATGGTGGATCGCACACGGGAACTGGAATACGCCCTGGGTTCTCCGTTCAAGGCGGTCGAGGAAAACGAGCAAGAAACCGCGGTCGTTCAGCGCCGCAGCCTGAGAGCGGTGAGGGATCTGCCGGCAGGGACCGTCCTCGAGTCTGAAATGCTGGAGGCTCTTCGTCCTGCCCCTCACGACGCGGTAATGCCTTTTGAATTACCCAAAGTTATCGGAAAGAAGCTGACGCGCGATCTGGCGGCTGGCGAGTGCCTCAAATGGGATATCCTCGCAGGCTCCGAGGTCAACTGACGTGCTGCTGATACGGGTTGACGCCAACGTAGCCATCGCTACCGGACATGTGATGCGCTGCCTCGCACTTGCTCAAGCCTGGCAGGACGCTGGGGGTCGAGCCGTGTTTGCCATGGCGGATTCGACATCTGCAGTTGACTGGCAGCTTCGAACGGCGGGTATCGAAACAATCCGTATTGATGCCATTTCTGGCAGCGCAGCGGACGCAACTTGCACCGCGGACTTGGCCCGCAAGTGCAATCCAGATTGGATCGTGGCCGATGGCTACCATTTTAGTTCCGACTATCAGCGCACGCTGAAGAGGACCGGTCTAAGGCTGTTGTTTTTGGATGATAACGGGCATGCGCAGCATTATTCGGCTGATCTCGTGCTCAACCAGAACCTGCACGCAAGCGAAAGCCTCTATCGAAACTGCGAGTCCTATACTCGCCTGCTGCTTGGACCAAGCTACGCCATGCTGCGGCGTGAGTTCCGCGGCTGGAGTGAATGGCATCGGGTTGTTCCCGTCGTTGGCCGGAAGGTGCTAGTGACGTTCGGGGGCAGTGACCCGGACAATGTCACCTTGCGCGTCCTCGACGCTCTGCAGCAAGTCAGAATCGAGGGCTTGGAAGTTACCGTAGTTGTTGGGGGCAGCAACCCGCACCTTGCATCTTTGGAGCAGGCGGCTGCCAAATTGGCGCATCCCGTGCGTCTGGTAGGAAACGCCACTAACATGCCTGACTTAATGGCATGGGCCGATCTGGCCATCGCGGGGGCCGGAGCAACCTGTTGGGAGATGTGTTTGCTCGGACTACCAGCCCTGCTTATCGATTTGGCCCCGAATCAGCTTCAGATTGCGCAACGGTTGGACACATCAGGGGTAGGCCTCCACATCGGCACCTCCCGGGACTTTTCGCCGCAGACAATTGCAAGCAAACTGGAGGCAGTTCTGGGTTCCGTGGACCACCGGGAGCGAATGTCGCAGCTAGGTCGTCAACTGGTGGACGGGATGGGTGCATTCAGAGTTATCAGTTCGCTGAGAAGCGACGGCCCGCGGCAGCCCAACTCCCGCATAATGTAAGGTCTTCTTCTGCATTTATACGAACACCTTGTGAGCGTACGGTGAAACAATGATCAACGGGGCCACATGAAACTGGTCAGCCCCTTCCTGAAGCGCGTGCTCTATCCCTGTCTTGCCGGGAGCGGGTATCTGCGGCGGCGCGGCGGCTCGAGCCCGGCCATTGTCACCTATCACGGGGTCTTGCCGCCGGGCTACGAACCCATGGATGCCGCTCTGGACGGCAGCCTGGTGACGCCAGAGGCTTTGCGACAGCAGCTCCACCTTCTGAAGACCCATTACCACCTGATCTCTCCCGAGCAGTTTTTGCTGTGGTGTGAAGCCAAGCAGGACCTGCCGACTCGTTCGGTCCTGCTGACTTGCGATGACGGCTTGCGGAACACGCTGACCGACATGCTGCCCATCTTGCAGGAAGCCGAGGTCTCGTGCCTGTTCTTCGTGACGGGTGCGTCACTCAGCGAGACACCTGCAATGCTTTGGTACGAGGAACTCTATCTGATGTTTTTGTCAGCGCCGAGAGCATTTGCCTTGGAGTTACCCCAACTCGGCGTGGTACGGGCGGCGGAGCGACTGGAGAAGCGTTCGCTGTGGTGGGACCTGGTGAAAAAGTTTTCGGGGTATGACGCAGATTCCCGGCGAGCGCAGATGGAGGAGGTGAGAGTCCAGCTTGGCCTTGCGGAGAATTGGAGTTCAGTGTGCTGCGAAGATCCGGCGAGGGGCCGGCGGTTCCTGATGTTGAACCTGCCGGAATTGCGACGTCTGGCGGGGTCGGGGATGAGCATTGGGGCGCACACGCTATCGCATCCCCTGCTGTCGCAGGTATCGCCGGAGCTGGCCTGGAGAGAGATCTCGGAGAGCCGGTGTGGGTTGGAAGGGGCTTTGGGGCAGGCGGTTTGGGCGTTGGCGTATCCGTTTGGCGATACCGGCTCGGTTACGCAGCGGGAACTGGAAATGGCGGGACAAGCCGGCTTCACGTGCGCGTTCCTGAACGTGGGCGGCGGGTTCGGCGCGGAGATGCCACGGTTCGCGATTCCGCGGGTGCATGTTAGGGGCGACATGAGCTTGGCCGAATTCGAAGCACACCTCTCGGGTTTTTATCGGTCACTGCGGCGGCGATTTCTGCGTGAAGAAGTCCCGTTACTCATGTAGATTTGAAGAAATGGACACAATAGACCTCCCCGGTCCTGCCGATTTGCAGGTTTATAACGCACCCGAGGTAGCCTCTCACTATGCCCGGTTGGACTACCTCACTCCCTGCGAACGTCTTCTGATTGACCGCTACGTAAGAGCAGGCATGCACGTGCTGGATCTCGGAGTCGGAGGAGGCCGGACCACACCCTATCTGTCGCGGCTGGCCACGCGCTATGTCGGAGTGGACTATGCCGCGGAGATGGTGAGGGTCTGCCGCGAGAAGTTCCCCCACCTCGACTTTGTCGAAGTGGACGCGGCGGACATGGCGATACTCCCGGATAACTCCTTCGATATCGTCTTCTTCTCTTTTAACGGGCTGGACGTGCTCTCACCGGACGAGAAAAGAAGGAATTGCCTATCCGAGTGCCACCGCCTCCTCCGGCCAGGCGGAACCTTCATCTTCTCCTCGCACAATCCCCGGGCTCTGTTCGTGCGGCCGGGATGGGATCCAGCGCGGGTACGGGCCTTCAGTCGCCAGTTGGTGGGCGAGCATAGGCTGTTATACCCGCTCACGGTAGCAGCGGCCACTGGCGCAAAAGCGGTGCTGGCTACATTGCGGGCGGCGGCGGCCACCGCGAAACGGATGGCCTGCAGAGTTTTCAGCCGGACATTCTGGCGCGGGGAAGGATACATGCTGGATTTGGCGCACGGAAGACTCGCCATGCACTACTGGGTGCCTGAGAAAGCCGTCTTAGAATTAGAGCGCTTCCGCTTTCGATGCCTGACGGTGTTGGGAGATGACTATCCACGCAAGAGCCGGTCTTATGTGACGGACTGGTATTACTACGTATTCTCAAGAGAAAGCTGACAAGGGAGGATCTTGCGGCTCGTCCTGCACCGAGAGATTCCGGAAGACGAAAACCTGCGCGCCCAGTGGAATGCGCTGGTGCAGGAGATGGAGCGTCCGGAGGTTTTCTATACCTACGAGTGGGCGCTGGCCGTGGCTCGGACGTATGGCGCTTCCATGACGCCTTTGCTGTTGCTGGCTTACGACGGAGATGTGCTCTCAGGTGTGGTGGCCCTGGCTAGCGACCGTGTGCAGCAGGAGACTTTCTTCCTGGCTGGGACGACTTCGGACTATTGCGATTTCATCTGTTCTCCGCAACGCCGGCCAGAATTGGTGGAGGCGGTTTTCACCGAGTTACGCCGGCTGAACTTGCCGATGCTGCGGTTGGCGAACCTGCCCGGCGACTCCGCAACCTCGCGCGCGCTCAAGGCCGCCGCCCATAAGCATGGATATTCAGTATTTTCCCGGCCGGCCTATTGGTGCGCGCGGATCGTGCTGGGCCCGTCCGCGGAACGGCAGGCCTTGAAGCAGTCGGTGAGTAATCGCAAGGCGTTACGCTACGCGCTGAAGGGGTTGGGAAAACAGGGTCCGGTTACAGTCGAGCATCTCAGGTCGTGGGATGACATCCGGGCGGTGCTGCCGGGGTTCATGCAAGCGCATATCGCCCGGTTCCTGGCTACGGGACGGACCAGCAATCTGGAGCGCCCGGAGCGGCAGGCCTTCCTCTTCGAATTGGCTAAGTTGCTTTCGGGCGCGGGTTGGATGGTGCTGACTCGAATGCTGGTTGGCGCACGCCCGGTGGCCTGGAACTACGGGTTCGGGTTCGCGGGAAGCTGGTTCTACTACCAGCCCACATTCGACAGCGACTTGCAGCAACTCTCACCGGGATTCTGTCTGCTGTCGAAAATTGTGGAAGAAGCTTGTGACCATCCGGAAATCGAATTGGTTGATCTGGGACTGGGTGCGGAAGGCTACAAGGAACGCTTTGCCACCGGGGTGCGGCAGACCCTGCACCTTACGATTACCACTTCGACGGCCCGGCACCTGAAGGAGACGGTACGCTATCACGCGGCCTCGGCCATCAAGTCTGCTCCCTGGCTGGAACACTGGGTACGACGACTGATGGGGCGTGCTGCTACGGGAACGGGCGCATGAAGGTGCTTCTGCTCCATCCCGAGGATACGTTTCCGCATTCGGGCAATGCGGGGGACTGGGACCTGGTGGTCGATCTGGCGCGGGCACCGGCTTCCACTTATGAAGGCTGGGGCCGAAAAGCAGGCTGCCCGGTGGTCAGCCTATACGACTTTGCTGAGGAAATCGAAGACCTTCATCATCTTCGGGATCTCCTGCAGTTGGGCATGGGCCAGGTCGTAGATCGCCGGGGGATCGATTGGTGGGACGTGCTGTCGCTCACGGTGGTGCCGGAGATCCGGAACTTGCTGCTGCTGCGCCGGCTGGCCGCAGACCTGCACGCCGACTGCGAGTTGTATGCGAGCCGCCCCCATCCATTGGCCTCGGCTCTGGGGTTGCTGACCGGAGGGAAACTGATGAGCCCGGAGGGCGGGCTCCGGGCGAAATTCCGCGGGCTGAGGCACTATGTCGACGTGTTCCGGCGGCTGGACAGGGAGCAACTGGCGCAGATTGTGCAAGACAAGTTCGACAGCCAGCACGCGGTGCGGCGGCGGATCAGGTTTCGCCGTAGCCGTTCAGGGAGGCCCCTGGTGCTGCTGCCGTCGGCGTACGTGAATGTTTCACGCACGGCAACTTCGTATGCGGCGATGCTTCCTGATCAGCAATTTCTGTTGGTCTGCGCCCGGGCCACGAGCAAGTTGAAACAGACGCCATCGAACACGGCAATGGCCTCGTTGGACCCGTACTTTGTGGCTTCGGATCAGCGGGAGATTGCGTCTCTGCGAGCATGTTGGGAAGCGCTAAGCGCGCGGATGATTGCGAGCGCTAATGAGTTCAGGATGGCTGCGAGCGTGGGCGTGCTGCAGCGGGTTGCAGAGCTGCTGAGTTGGGGAGTTGCCATACGCGACGCCTGGAACCGGGTCTTCGAGTTGGAAAACGTGGTTGGATGTTTGTGTGCGGATGACAGCAATCCTTATAGCCGCATCCCATTGATTCTCGCCAAGCAACGGGGCTTGCCTACGCTGGCGTGCCATCACGGTGCGCTCGATTGGAGGATGGCACTGAAGACGCAGCACGCGGATTTCTACCTGGCGAAGGGAGAGATGGAGCGAGATTACTTGTTGCGGGTGTGCCGGGTGGCGCCGGAAAGGGTAATCACGGGTGCCCCGGCCCAGCAGAGCACTTCTCCGGCGGAGCCAACCGGCGCCGAGTCAGAAAGACAGTGGCTGGTTTTCTTCACGGAACCCTACCGGTCTGCAGCCTGGCGCAGCGATGAGGTGTACCGCGAGTTGTTGCCACGGCTGTCCTCTGTAGCACAGAGCAGCGGGCTCAAACTGGTGTTCAAGCTTCACCCTTTTGACAGCGTGAAGGATCAGCGTCAGTTGCTGCGCCGGTACCTGCGGCCTGAGGACGAGCGGCAGGTGGAGGTAATCTCGGGAGTGCCGTCGCTCGAGCTCTGGCGAAAAACCAGGGTGGCAATCACCGTGCAATCCACGGTGGCGCTGGAGTGCACGGCCCGCGGCATCCCGGTATTCTTGTGCGCCTGGTTACGGGATTCGCATGCCGGGTACTTACCGCAATTCGCGCGATTTGGGATCGGTTACGTGTTGCAATCTCCGGAACAGATCGCCGACATTCCGTGGCTGCGGCAAGAACGCCGCCCTCCGGCGGGAGGGCGGTTGTGGAAACCGATTGATCCGGAAAAGTTGCGGGAGCTGTTGACCGGGAGCCGTTCCGCGCCGGTTTCAAGCCAAGCTCTGGCAGCAGAGAGTTAGCCGGTCAGATTATGGGCTCTTCAACGGCAAAGGAAACGGCGTTCGAGTCCGGTCCTGAGGCGCGGCCGAGCTCCGGGCAAACGCAGAAGTTTCGCGAGCAGATTGGCAATATCTCGCGCCAGTCGTCGATTTTTTTTGCCGGCACGATTTTCACCGCAGCCGCCGGCTACCTGTTCAAGGTGTACCTGGCGAGAGTACTGGGCGCCGAAGCGCTGGGCATTTTCGCATTGGGCATGACCATCGTCGGCCTGGTCGGTGTGTTCAACGCCCTTGGGTTGCCGCAATCTGCGGTGCGCTTTGTGGCGATGTATTCCGCGACCAGACGATGGAAGCAGTTGGCCGGATTTCTGCTGCGGGGTTCGGCAATCCTGGTGGTCTTGAACCTTGTGCTCGCCACCTTAGTGCTTGTGGCTGGACCTTACATTGCGGTGCACTTCTACCATACCCCAGCCCTGGTCCCGTATCTGCCACTCTTTGCTCTGATCATGCTTTTGGGAGCGTTGACCACCTTCCTGGGACAGGTGCTGGCGGGGTACAAAGATGTGGTCCGCCGGACCGTAGTTACCAGTTTCGTGGCGAGTCCTCTGACGATTGCCCTAAGCGTGTTACTGATCGTGCTGGGAACCGGTTTGTGGGGATACATCTTCGCGCAGGCTGCCAGTGCGGCGGTCGTGCTGGTGCTGCTGGCCGTTCTGGTTTGGAAACTGACGCCCGGAGCGGCCCGCGTTGGGTTGGTTGATTTGCCACGGCTGGAACCGGAGGTGATTTCCTTCTCGGCGGTGGTCTTCGGTGTGGGTTTGCTGGAATTCCTGGTGGGGCAGACCGACAAGGTCCTGATCGGCTTCTTTCTTGATCCGCGCGCAGTCGGGGTGTATGCGGTTGCGGCCGCACTGGTCACGTTCATACCGATCCTTCTGCAGTCGGTGAACCAGATCTTTTCTCCCGCCATTGCGGATCTGTACGCCCGCGGCGAACAGGAGTTGCTGGGGCGTATGTTCCAGACCCTGACCAAGTGGATCCTGGGATTGACGCTGCCGCTGGCCACGGTGGTGATTATTTTTGCGCGCCCGCTGATGGGCATCTTCGGCCACGATTTCGAGTTTGCCTGGCCGATTTTGGTAGTAGGCACTCTAGGCCAATTGGTGAACTGCGGAGTCGGCTCGGTCGGGTACCTGCTGCTGATGTCGGGCAACCAGCGGCGCCTGATGCGAGTGCAGGCGGTTTCGGCAGCCTTGATGGTTTTGCTGAACCTGATCTTGATCCCGCGCTGGGGGATCGTCGGCGCCGCCGTGGCGGCAGCGCTCACGAATGCGATCAGCAATGGCTTAAACCTGAGGGAGGTGCGGAACGCACTCGGCTTGTCGCCATACAACCGCAGCTACGTTCGACTGGTGCCGCCCTGGATGGCAACGTTTGTCGTCGTTTTCTTGCTGCGTGCCGGGATGGGTGGAGTAAGGCCGCCATGGGTGGCAATTGCGGTCACTCTGCCAGTAGCGTACCTGGTGTTTCTGGGGATGGCATGGGTCTCGGGCATCAATGCAGACGACCGTTTGATCGCAGGGGCTGCGTGGGCGCGGCTGCAGGGGATGCTGCAGCGGACAGCAACCATCGGCAAGTCGGCCTCGGTGGCTCCGGCGCCAGTACCCGAGCTGCGGCTTGCGTCCAAACCCAAAGTCGAAAGTACCGCCAGCGATGCTGCTTCCTCGCCCATTCTTATTGTGGGCCCCAGCCGTTCGGGGACCACACTGCTATCGCGCATGCTCGACGCCCACTCGGCGCTGGCGATTCTTCCGGAGACCTGGTGCTACGTGGTCCTGGATCGATTGGGTTGCTTCGAGGAATTCCGCAACCGCTGGCAGTACATCCTGTTTCTGAATCGGGTTTGGAGGAGTCTGTGCGAATACAACGACCCTGCGGCCGGCGTCTGGGCCCAGGAGGCGGCGAAGCAACCCGATTACGTGGGCCCGACGCGGCCCATACTGGAATCCTTCGGAAGGGCCTATGCCGCCAGTCGTGGGGCGGAGCGCTGGGGTGAGAAGACTCCCGGGCACCTCCTCTGGCTCCCGGAACTGCGCAGGCTCTTCCCACAAGCCAAGGTGCTGCTGTGCCTGCGTGATCCGCGGGATGTAATCGTCTCTTACGACGAACGCTGGGGTGGGGGTCGCCACGACACCGAATACCTGATGCGGGCTGCAGCCCAGGTGCGGTACTACCTTAGACATTTGCTTGACCAGCAGGCGTTTCCGCCAGACCAGATCCTGTGGGTGAGATACGAGCAATTAACGGCGCAGCCTGCCATGGTGCTGCAAGAGATATGCCGTTTTATCGGCGTCGATTTCGAGCCGGGGATGCTGGAGTTCTATCGCAAGTTTGATGACGTGGAGAACACCATGCCCGACGGCCAGCATCACAAACTTCTGAGCAAGCCGGCGACAACTGAGCGGATCGGCCGCTATCGGGATGTGTTTTCAGCGTCACAACTCGCGCTGCTCGAGAAATTTTTTGCAGAAGAAATGGCACCCCTCGGGTATACCGTTCAAAACACGGAATCCCTTCAAATCACTGCGGAAGAAAGACGTGCCTTCGATGGCGGTTTAAGACTTTACGAACAGATGCGTTCTGGAGTAATTCGAGGCAGACTGCAAAGAAGAGCGAGACTGAGCCTGAACGTCTATCGCTGGCTCGGACATCGGCTTGCATCCGTGTCTGGGAAGCGCCTGGCAGTGACGTCTGGGGAGTGGCAGGTGCGCGCCGAAGTTCAGGCCGGTAAGGCTGGCTAGAAACCATCCGACACCTTCAATTTTCCAGGCCAGGAAAGTCTCAGTGAGAGGACGGGCGAGGACGCCTTCGCTCCTGTCTATCTATAGGGGCAGGAGATCAGTGGCGGAGCAATTCGTCGGACAGCAGATGAGCTTTGAAGGCAAGATTGTGGGCGCGCTGCAGATCTCCGGAGTCAGTTGCCATTCTGGCCTGATCCATGTACATGCGAACTTGCTTCACCATGTCCTGCTCGCTGGCGTTTAGTTGACGGCCGGAAATCTTCTTCAGATTTGCTTCGGTGTTTGTCAGCAGCTGCGAGGTGTTCTGGCGCTGATGAGAGGCCTGTTCCTGGCTGAGGCCCGGAGAAAGCTGAACCTCAGGATCGGGCGTGCTGCCGTTGCGCACGACGATTTTGGTCGGACCGTCGCTGGGCTGGGCAGCGGGTCCGGTTTTCTTGCCACGCTTCCGGGATTTCTTGGCAGGCGTGGGCTTGGATTCAGGCTTGCCGGCAGTCGCGCCCGGTTGCGAAGGTTCTGGCTGCTGCCCGGAATTCTGCGCCGGCGCGGGTTGCGGGGCAGCCGGCTGATCAGGTTTGGCGTCCTGCTGCGGCGACTGGGAGGGCTCCTGCTGCGAACCGGGCTGCGGCGTGGGCTGGGGCTGGGAGGCTGGCTGCTGGGGATTCGACTGCGGCGCATCCGGCTGAGGCTGGGTGGCCTGCGAGACCAGCGGTGGTTGGGTGTGGGCATTGGGTGGCAGGGGTGCAGCCAGCAGCGTCCCAAGTCCGAGAATTACGGCCAGAGTCATACCCTTTCGATGCCCGCTTCAGGCTTGTCGATTCTCAGGGAAATTGTATTCCTGCGCAGGCATTCGCGCACGGCCACCCTCAGGCGTGGGAGGGTCCCAACGCTGGAGCCACGCCTTCGCCGTTGGCACCGTTGGGCGATACGCGGCCTTCTGCGAGCGGCAAGCGCAGGCGAAATGTCGTCCCCTGGCCTTCGACGGATTCGAAATCGACCGAGCCGTAGTGCCATTGCAGAATCTGGTAGGTCTGGGCCAGGCCGATGCCGCTCCCGCCTTTCTTGGTAGTGAAGTACAACTCGAAAATCTTGTCCTGGATTTCTGGCAGGATGCCCCCGCCCTGGTCGCGAATTTCGGTGGTGACGGTGTCTTCCTCCCGGCGGGCAGAGATCGACAGCGTTCCTCCGTTCGGCATGGCCTGCACGCCGTTGAGCACCACGTTGAAAATGGCCTGCTTCATAAAGTCAGTGTCCACCTTGACGGCCAGCGGCTCGGCGGGCATTGGGGAGTCGATGGTCACCCCGTGCTGTTCGGCATCCGGCACGGCCAGGGTGATGACCTCCTGTAACAGGCGGCGAAAGTCGATCTCCTCCAGGTGGAGATCGCGCGGGCGGGTGAAGTCCACCAGGATCTGCACCACGCGATCGAGGCGGTGAATCTCATTGCCGATGATGTCCATGTGGCGGCGGGTGTCGGGGTCGATCTGCTGCAGCTTGGTCTGCAGCAATTGCAGGTGCAGAACGATGGCATTGATCGGGTTTTTCACCTCGTGCGCGACGCCGCGGGTGAGGCGGCCGCTGGCCGACATACGGCGAGAGGTTTCAATTTCGTCTTGCATTCGGCGAACAGACTCGGCGTCGCGCAGGGTGAGCAGGGCGCCGATCTGGGTGCCGCCTTCCTGAATGAAATCCAGGGACACTAGCACCCGCTTTCCGTTGGGGGACTCGATCTCGCGCTGCCCGACCACCTGACGCAGCCGAAAGGCTTCCAGGACGAGCGCTCCCAGGGGGGAGTCGGGGGAAAATATCTCTTTTACGGTTTGGCCCAGAAGATCGTGACGGGGGCGGCCCAGGAACCGCTCCACGGAAGCGCTGACCAGCACCACCCGGGAATCACGCGTGAACAGCATCAGGCCGTCCTGCAAGTTGCCCATGATCTGGTCCACGTTGTCTTTCAGGGCGGAGAAGATCTCTTTGGCGTCGCGCATCTGGCGGCCGAGGTGAGCAATCTTCAAGCTAACCAAACCATATTCGTCGTGGCTGGTTTCGTGCTCGGCTACGATGGCATCCGCATCGCCGGCGGTCACGCTGTCCAGGCTGCGGCTGATTTTTTCCAGCGGGCCCAGTGCGATATGGGAAAGGGCCGCCGCCAGCACCAGCGAAAGCAGGATGGCGAGGGTGGAGAAAATCGAGGCGTGCTGCAGTCGCGAGGTCAGTTCATTCTTCAGAAAAACCGTGGAAACTCCCAGGCGGATGGTGCCGAAGGGCACGCCATTCAACTCCAGGGGCATGCGCACCTCGTAAACCGTGGGCGGGTTGTAAATCAAGCGGAGTTGCTGACGAAACTTGGCATCCACCACCCGTTGAAAGTCGGGGCGGTCGTGGAGCTGCTTTCCGATCAGGTCAGGATTGGTGTGGAGAATCGCCTTGCCGTCCACGTCCACCAGGGCCGCGTCGTAGATCATGGGCCAGTTGCCGACGACCGATTCCAGCAGGGTGTTGAGATCACGGTCGGTGCCGAGGTAGTAGGCGATGGCGCGGCGAACGGCTTTGGGATTGCTGGTATCTACGCGAGTGCTGGTGAGGTCGGGTGCCGCGTTGGCCGCGAGATAGGCGAGCTGCGAGGTCAGATACGAGGCGGTGTCATGGGCACTGGTAACCCGCTGGCGCAGAACCTGGGCAATGTAGACATAGGAGAATGCCGACACCAGGACCGCCACCATGAAGGTAATGGCGAGCACGAGTTTGGTTCTTCGCCGCATGCCTCTGACCAGGGTGTTTCGCGGAAAATATGGCGTCGGCATCCTCGGTCGCAGTTCCTTCTATCGAGGGCGGGGGCAAGAGGCCCCGCGACAGCCGGCCGGACGCCGACACGACTCTTGCAAGACGGCTTATTCTTCTTCCTTGCCGGAAGCCGCGTCCGCCGCCGCGCTGCCGTACTCCTTCAGCTTATTATGCAGGGTTTTCAGGCTGATGCCGAGGATTTCGGCGGCCCGGGTCTTGTTATTGTTGGTAGCCTCGAGGGTCTTCAGAATGAGCAGCCTCTCTGCCTGCTCTACGGTTGTGCCCACCCCCAGGCGCACCGCGTCGGGATCTTCGGCGGAGGTGCGGACCGGGGTCTGGCCGAAGCCCGGTGGCAGGTGCTTGGTCTCAATAATGACGCTGTCGCAAACGATGACGGCACGCTCCAGGGCATTGCGCAACTCGCGCACGTTGCCCGGCCAGGAGTAATTGTGAAACAGGTTGAGGACGGCTTCGCTGACCGCCGCCACTTTCCGCCCGTGTTTGGCGCTCATCTCAGCCAAAAGGGTCTGCACCAGGTCTGGAATATCCTCTTTATGCTCGCGCAGCGGCGGCATGTGAATATTGAAGACATTCAAGCGGTAATAAAGGTCGTTACGCAGCTCACCTCGGGCCACCGCTTCTTCCGGCACTTTGTTGGTGGCCGCGAGGACGCGCACGTCCACCGTGGTTTCCACCTTGCTGCCCAGGCGGCGCAGTTTGTGGTCCTCCAGCACGCGGAGGAGCTTGGCCTGGGTGGCGACCGGCATCTCGCCGATTTCGTCGAGCAGCAAGGTTCCGCCTTCCGCCAGTTCGAAGCAGCCCGTGCGGCGCTCGAGAGCTCCGGTGAACGCTCCCTTTTCGTGGCCGAAGATTTCGCTTTCGATCAGGGTTTCGGGAATGGCGGCGCAATTGATGGGAACGAAGGGCTTGGGGCGACGCGGGCTGAGTTCATGGATGGTGCGCGCCACCAGTTCCTTGCCGGTACCGCTGGCGCCGGTAATCAGCACCGAGGCAGTGCTGGGAGCCACCAGCTCAATGAGGCGGAAAATCTCCTGCATTTTCTTGGAGGGCCCGATCAGGGTGCCGAGGGATCCGGTATCGCGCAACTTGCGGCGCGTGACCTCCAGTTCGACGCGAGTTCCCAGCAGCGCGGAGGCGTTCTGCAGAATGGTGCGCAGCCGGTTGGTATCGATGGGCTTGGTGATGTAATCATAGGCGCCCATGCGCATGGCTTGGACGGCGCTGTCAATCGTGCCTTGGGCAGTGACGACGATGACCGCCATGGTCTGGGCATCGCTGGCGACCCGCTCCAGCAACTCCAAACCTCCCATGCGCGGCATCTTGAGGTCGGTGACGACAATCGAAGGGCACCAGTGGGAAACTTTTTCCAGTCCTTCGGCCCCGTCTCTGGCAGTTTCGGCGCGATAGCCCCAGGATGAAACCAACTCCGCCAGACCGGTGCGCTCGTTTTCTTCGTCTTCGACGATGAGTACTTTTTCCTGGCCCATAGAGAAGGAGACCTTCCAGCTATTATTCAGTCTCCGCGGCCTTCCTCGCAAGCAGGGTGCGCGCCGTTCACCGACCGGACGGCCGAGAACGACAGGATGGCGCATTGGGCGCGGAGGTATCAATCTGAGATTTCCGACCGAAACATCACACGCAGCACAGTGACTGGTAGTTCTCCTAGTTGGCGGGACAGGCACTCCACGAGTAGTATTATCCGTTCGAAGCATTTGCTTTGAGCTTGCTATGCTGTAGAATCGTCCGCTTACAGCAAGCAGTATTGTTTTCTTTTCCATGCGGGCCCCCAGTCTTTCAAGAAAAATTGAGCATGGACATGCAGGCTAAGCGCGCAATCCCGGAGGATCACATGACACTTTGTCGAAATGCAGGCGGTAGGCGTGTACTGTTTGCCGGTTGTTTGCTGATAGTGGGTGTGGTTCTACTGTCGGCGACAGCCGCGCTGGCGCAAGAGGAACCAACTCCAAAAGTGGACGTCTTCGTGGGTTATCAGTGGCTGAACCCCGGTGGGAGCGTACCCGCACCGGGTCGGAGCCCGAACGATCCGTTTGCCTCGAAGCTGCCGGGAATCCCGCAGGGCGCGGGTGCGGCCCTCGCGTACAACTTCGACCAGCACTGGGGACTGGAACTCGATTACGGGGCGAACTTCAACAAGTTTGCCAACGAATCGACGCTGTCGGTCGGTCCTCGTTTCATGTGGCGCGGTGACGGGATCAATCTCTTCGCGCACACGCTGCTGGGTTTGAACCGGCTGACCTCCAGAGGACTGGAGGCGAGTGATGGCATCGGCGCGATTCTCGGCGGAGGAATTGATCTGAAGATATGGCGTCGGCTGAGCTTCCGTCTGATCGAAGCAGATTACGTGCTCGGCCGCCACAGCTTCGCAGATGCGGTCTCGCCGGCATTTCCAGACATTCGCCGGCAAACCTTCAACGGAGCGCGATTGCGCACCGGGCTGGTGTTTAACTTTGGCTACCCAGCGGCGGTAACACCGGCGGCCAGTTGCTCGGTGCAGCCCAGCGAGGTGATGGTGGGCGAGCCGATCACGGCGACGGCTGCGGGAAGCAACTTCAATGCCAAGCACACCTTGACCTATAGCTGGAGCAGCACGGGCGGAAAAGTGAGCAGCAAGGACAACACCGCCAGCATCGACACCAACGGCTTGGCGGGCGGCAGTTATACCGTAACCGCGCACATCACCGACGCCAAGATGAAGAAGGGTGGAGAGGCGAGCTGCACGGCAAACTTCACGGTGAAGGAGCCGCCGAAGAATCCGCCGACAATGTCGTGCTCGGCGAATCCGACGACGGTGCAAGCGGGTACGGCTTCGAGCATCACTTGCGATTGCAAGAGTCCGGATAACGCTGCGGTGAGCGTGAGCGGCTGGACCGCCAGTGGTGGCAGCCTCTCGGGATCGGGCAGTAACGCCACCCTGAACACCACGGGCGCCTCGGCGGGGCCGATCACGGTGAGCGCGACTTGTACCGACTCGCGTGGTCTGACGGCTTCGGCTTCGACCCAGGTAACGGTTGAGGTGCCGCCTCCACCGCCGCCACAGGCCAGCAAGCTGAGTACGTGCGACTACCCCAACGAGAAGAAGCCATGGCGCGTGGACAACACCTGCAAGGCTGTGCTCGACGATGTGGCCCAGCGCATGCAGCACGAACCCGATGCCAAACTGGTGATCGTGGGCAACGCGGATCCAACCGAGAAGCGCAAGAACCTGGCTGCGGAACGCGCCGTGGATGCCAAGGCATATCTCTCGGGCGGCGAGGCCAAGCAGGGAATCGATGCCAGCCGGATCGAAGTGCGAACCAGCAACGAAGGCGGCAAGACCGCCGAGTTCTGGATCGTACCGGCAGGAGCCAGCTTCACCGAGTCGGGTACCACCATGGTGGACGAGTCGAAGGTGAAAGCGGTTCCGGATCATCCGAAACCCGCGGCTAAGAAAGCAGCCAAGCCCAAGGCATAGTAAACAAGTAACTTAGAGAGAACTCGGGCCGGTCGGGAGCTACACCCGACCGGCCCTTTTTCATCTTCCCTTCGGTAACTTGCCGGACCCGTGCTAGGCTGGCACTCTGGCCTGCGCAGGGTATCTCTGTTCGCAGGGGCAAAAACTCACCATGATTTCAGGAGCAAAGCGGAACTCTCGTCGTAAGTCATTGCTGGTTTTGGTCGTCACGTTGTTTTGTGCCACCACGCTCTGGGCAGGCCAGTGGGCCGTCCTGGGGCCGGATGGGGGAGACGTCCGGAGCTTAAGCTACGATCCCGCCAATCCAGACCACATTTTCCTGGGCACCAACACGGGAACTATTTTCTTCTCCACTGATGGCGGACACAGTTGGTCGCGGTTCGCGCACCTGGGCAGCGGCGACGACTATGTGCTCGACCACATCGCCATCGATCCGCAAAATCCGAAGCACATGTATGCGGCGGCCTGGAGTTTGGAGAACCAACAGGCCGGCGACCTGTTCCGCTCTCATGATGGCGGCAAGACGTGGCAAGCGCTTCCCGGCATGCACGGAAAATCCATCCGTGCCATGGCGATCGCCGCTTCCGATCACAAGGTGCTGGCAGTGGGCGCACTCGACGGTGTGTACCGCAGCAATGACAGCGGCGACACCTGGGAGATGATCTCTTCCGCCAACCAGAGCCAGATCAAGAACATCGAGTCGATCGCGATCGATCCCAAGAATCCGAACGCGGTTTATGCCGGTACCTGGCACCTGGCGTGGAAGACGGATGATGGCGGGGCGAACTGGCATCACGTTAACAAGGGCATGATTGACGACTCGGACGTGTTCTCGATCATCGTGGATTCGTCAAATCCTTCGGTAGTGTTCGCCAGCGCCTGCTCGGGCATTTACAAGAGCGACAACGCCGGCGAGATGTTCCACAAGATCCAGGGAATTCCGTTCTCGGCGCGGCGCACTCGAGTCCTGAAGCAGGATCCGGGCAATCCGAAGATTGTGTATGCCGGGACCACCGAAGGGCTGTGGAAGACAACCGATCTGGGGCAGACCTGGAAGCGTGTAAGCAATCCAGAAATCGTGGTGAATGATGTGCTGGTCGATCCGCGGAATTCGCAGCGCGTGCTGCTGGCGACGGACCGCAGCGGCGTCATGGCCAGCGACGACGGCGCCCAGACGTTCGTGGCGTCGAACCACGGGTACACGCACCGCTACGTGTCTGCGATCCTGGCGGCTAACAACGATCCCAGTACCATCTTTGTGGGGGTCGTCAACGACAAGGAGCAAGGCGGAGTGTTTTCTTCGCGCGACGGCGGACAGCACTGGATGCAGAAGAGCGCAGGCCTGGACGGCCGTGACGTGTTCACCTTGCAGCAGGCGGGCAACGGCGCGCTGATCGCCGGCACCAATCGCGGCATCTTCATGCTGGAGCGCAATGCCAGCGAATGGCGGCCGATCAATACCGTCATCAACGAGAAGACTTCAACCCGAACCGTGAAGAAAGGGAAGAAGAGTACCTCGGTCGCCACCAAGACCGCGATTCGTTCGGTGCTGGATGCGAAGGTCAGCGACATTGAAATCACGCCCAAGCGCTGGCTGGCAGCCACCACGGCGGGCCTGTTCACCAGTTCGAACGATGGTAAGAGCTGGAGCGGCGGTCCAGTGCTGGGCAGCAGCGAGTTTGTCTCAGCCCAGGCAGAAGGCGAAATGATGGTTGCAGCCACGCGGACGAATGTTTTCGTCTCCAAAGATGGCGGAACCAGTTGGATGCAGGGACACCTGGCATCGTTTGTGACCAGCCTGCGCAACGTGACGATTACGCCGGACAAGCAGATCCTGGTCGCCTCCCGGGAAGGCGCGTTCCGCAGTTTCGACTCAGGAGCTACATGGGAGCACATGCTGAATGGCTTGCCGGACAAGAACATCAGCTCGGTCTCCTACGATGAGGGGAGCAAGCGGCTGCTGGCCACCAGCACCGCGACCGGAGTGGTGTTCCAAAGCCACGACGGCGGGCGGAGTTGGCATCGCGGACCAGATACCGGATATCCGCTGCGCCGCATCAGCGTGGTACGTGGTCGTTTCATGGCAGCCACGCCGTTCGACGGCGTGATTGCCCAGCCGGACCACGAATCCGAGAGCGCCTCGGCGGAACCGGGCTCGTCGGAATAGCAATAGAAAAACTGTAGAGACGCAGCTTGCTGCGTCTGGAATAAGAAAGACCTCGGAGGAGCGACCAAATGGTCGCTCCTCCGTTTTTGCCTATGTTTGGACTTGTCGGGCCTAAGTCCCGAAAACGAGCAGACAGCGAAAACGCCAGCGCACAAAGGCGCTACCCAGCTGGCAACCTTCAACGCCGGCGTCGACTGCGTTTCCCGAACATGCGCGCGTCATAGCTCAGCGGCTCCACCTCCCGCACGACAATCCTCCTGTAGTCGGCATGTGCCGGATTGACCAGGCAGTTGTTTTCTCCGGGAGCCAGAACCGAGGGCACCAGCAGCAAACAATGCTCGGCCCGCTGCGCAAATTCATCACCAAAGCCGGCCAGTTCGGGCGGGGCTGCGGACTCGCGCCAGTTCGCAGGCAGAGCGCTTGGATCCATTTCTTCCCGTGCCAGGTCGTCAGGGACGTCCGCGACGGCTAGAACAAGATCATTCGGCGGGTCATCTTGGCCAAGGTGAACGAAATACTCCAGCATCGCCAGCGATTGGTGCTCGGAGGCATAGCTCAAGCGGATTCCAGGGCTCGACCAGCGTCCACCGTAGCGATATGCGCCCTCGCCGTCGAACGGGGTGCGGGCATACGGTTGGCGCAACACGCGATAGATCCGGCTCAACTAATTCCGCCATAGGCGATACGGCCGAGGACGTTTTCCACTTGGCGCGCTCCCGGTTCGGTGTCAATTGCAGCAACCGGCGCCAGC
>JBGPJK010000033.1:0-22496 GCA_041485425.1 Terriglobia bacterium
CACGAACTTCGGTCCCAGCGATCCGCCTTTTCCCTGCGCCTTGTACCAGTCGACGCCGCGAGCCAAAATGACCGTGGCCAGGCAAAAGGTCTCCACGTTGTTGATCACCGTGGGCTGGTTCCACAATCCGTTGGTGCCGGGGAATGGAGGCTTGTTCCGCGGTTCCGCCCGCTTGCCTTCAATGGCTTCCAGCAGCGCACTCTCTTCCCCGCAGATGTAGCCGCCGGGGCTGACGAAAATCTCCAGGTCAAAGGTCAGATCGGTGCCCAGAACGCTCTTTCCCAGCAGGCCCATCTGGTAACACCGGTCAAGCTCTTCCTGGAGCACGTCCTTGGGATACTCGTACTCGTGGCGGATGTAGAGGATCCCTTGTTTAGCCCCGGTGACCAGCCCGGCCATGATCATGCCTTCAATCACCAAGTGGGGCACATTTTCCATGATGAAACGGTCTTTGATGGTGCCGGGTTCACTTTCGTCGGCGTTGCAGACGACATAGCGGGCCGTGCCCGGCGCATTGCGGACAATCTCCCACTTCAGGCCAGTTTTGAAGCCAGCGCCGCCCATCCCCCGCAGGCCGCTGGCTTTCAGCGCGGCGATGATGTCCTGCCAGTTACGGGTCTCGAGGAAGCGCCTTACCACCGCGTATTGACCGGTGCCGTTGTACGGATCCAACGCGACCGGCACGCGCGGCTTGTGGTGGAGGGCTTCCGGCAAAGGCTTGCCTGCCCGGGCGTCCTGCACCATGGAAACCGCTTGCGGGCCACTGACATGGGAGTAGATGACATCGTTGATCATGACCGCGGGGGCTTCGTCGCACCGCCCCAGGCAGGAAACATCGCGGATGGAAAGTTCCTGCTGGTCGCCGCGGAAGGCTGCCTCCAGACCGGATTTCAGTTGGTCTCCGCCCCGCAGGTGGCAAGTCATATCGGCGCACACCCGGACGTCCACCTTGGGTGGGGGGCTGAGATGGAAATGGGGATAGAAGCTGGCCACGGCGTGGATCTGGCTGAGGGGAACGTTGATCCTCCCCGACAACGCCTGTAGCTGCTCGGCGGGCAAGTACCCGAACTCGCGCTGGATGGCCCTCAGTTGGTCAAACACGTCGGCGAAACTCCGTTCAGACCAATTCCATGCTTGGACAGGAGTACTGGACGGCAAGAGCGCGAATGCTATAGCAAAATTCTTGCCTTGTCCAGAGGAGGTCGGCACCTCGGCTTGACTTGGTGGTACATTCAGAGGGACAATCAGCACGCTCAACCCTTCCCCCGCGCGGTTAATACCGACAGACTCGCGGCTCCCAGTAAGGAGATATACCTTCATGAAAATGCTACGGAACCTGTTTAGCGTTGTGGGAGCAATGGCATTCTTACTGGCAGTTCAGATGAATGCCGTGGCTGGAACCTTGTTCGGTCCCCCGGTCGATTACCCCGCCGGCATCCAGCCTTTTGCTATGGCAACCGCGGACTTGAATGGAGACGGAATTCTCGACCTGGTTGTGACCAACAATCCCGGAGGGACAGCAAGAAGCACAGTGGCCGTGCTGCTTGGTAACGGGGACGGAAGCTTTCAAGCTCCGGTGTTTTACAGGGTCGGCCCAAGCCCGACGTCGGTGGCGATAGCAGACCTCAACGGTGACGGCAAACTGGATCTAGCGGTCGCGAGCCCGATTGGGACCCAGAACGTAAATGGGGCGGTGAGTATACTTCTGGGCAAGGGCGACGGAACATTTCAGGCAAGCGTTAACTATGCTGCGGGTCAGGAGCCCATCTACGTAGCAGTGGCGGACCTGAATGGCGACGGTAAGCTCGATATGGTTGCTGCCAACAACGGCGGCGGCGGCGTCGGATTGGGATATGTCAGCATCGTTCTAGGAAATGGGAACGGAACTTTTCAAAAGCCGTTAGATCTCAAAGCTGGGAAGGTCCCTCAAGCAGTGGCTGTTGGAGATTTCAACGGCGACGGGAAGCTGGATCTTGCGATCGGCAACCAGTGCTACACGAGTTGCCAGAAGGGCGCGGTGAGCGTCATGTTTGGGAATGGAGATGGGACTTTCCAGAAGGCACTCACCACGCCAATTTCATCGGGGGCCTTTTTTGTCGCAGCATCTGACCTCAATGGGGATGGAAAACTGGACGTGGTCGCGGCCGAGTATCTTGCGGAACGCGTGACGGTGTTGCTTGGGAATGGAAACGGCACGTTTCAGTCCCCAATTGACCTCATTGTCGGAAACGGGCCGCGTAGCGTTGCGATAGACGACCTTGATGGCGACGGGGTCCCTGACTTGGCTGTAGCGAACTACGGTGGCGGCAATGTGAGCGTACTGCTTGGAAGGGGTGACGGCACCTTCCAGAATCCACTGACTATTGATGTTGGTTTCGGTGTATTGCCCGTATACGTGATTGTTGGGGACTTCAATGGCGATCACAAGCCAGACTTGGCGGTCACGAAGAGCAATGGGTATGTGAGCATACTCCTGAATATTGGGCAGTGAGGACCCCCAGCTCCGGTCGCCGTTTCGCCGACCTTATTACTTCAGGTTCACCGCACAACTTACGCTCGCTAGCATTGTTTCGCCCGTGAACGGGTTGACCTTGCAGCCGATAAGATCGCCTTGGCTTACGGAGACTTGATCGGTTGTATCTGGGGTACAGGTGTTTGCGTTCATTGGGATGGTGCATTTCAGGGTTGTTGCCACCCCGGCTTTGGTGAACGTGCACTGGGCCCCACTCGTCGAGTTCGGCGCGACCAATGCCGAGCACGCGAGGTTCGTCGCCGTCCCCGTGTAGGATGCTGGAACCCCAGTATTGCTGTTCAGGGTATTCCCCGACGAACATGTGGTGCCGGAAGTACCCGGCCAAAGGGCGATAGCTGCTACGACCCCCGATAATGTCCCCGCGCAGCCAAACTGCAGTTGAGAACCATTCTCTAGATCGATAGCCAAGCCACCATTCCGCTCCACTGTCAGGTCGGTGGATGTGGAGTCGACGTAGAGCGTCCGGCTGCCGGCGACGGGTGCTGTCGGCTTGGATGTTTGCGGAATCGTAACATCTGTCGGGATTTGCGAGCCGATCGCCACGCCGCCAGCTCCGTTATAGTCTGTGTTGGTGAGGATTAGAGCGCTGGATAGCTGCGTCCCGCTAGCGGACAACTGTGCCGCATTTGTGCTCGGCAGACTCCCCAGTATTTTTATATTTGTGGCGCTGGCGCTGAGACTTACCGCCACCGTACCGCTGTTGCCGATTGTTCCGATCAGCGTAATGTCCTTCGCCGTGCCTGTGATACTGACACCGGTGCTGAAATTGTTAATGGACCCCCCAATCGTGCTCCCCGATGGGTTCGGGCTGGTGTTGTCGCCGTCGATCACGAATCCAGTGCCGGTTTGGGAGCCGGTCTGTTCCATGACCCCATACCACTGCATGACCGAGTTGTTGTACATGGACACACCGGTAGCACAGTTCAGGATGTGAGTCCCGTAAACGCCCCATTCTCCGCCGGTGGCTACCCCGCTCTGGTGATTTGTCTTACCAAGGTCCATGCCGATGGGAGACACTCCACCCTGCACCCCGGAGCAGTTCAGGTTTCCTCCATAGAGATTGATCTCCGACACATTTCCGAGCGTCTGAATTGGAAATAAGGCCGAACTTACCGAGGGGTTAATAATGACGCCGAATTGCGTCACCCTCGTCGGCGAACTGCCGGTCTGTCCCTCGAGAAAGAAGCAAATCCCCGAACTCGTACCGTTGTTGTGGATATTTGTGCAACGCACGTTGGTAAAATTCCACTCCTCTGCCTCTTCGACGTGGATCGCTGACTTTACTTGATTGTTGCTCGCACTGATATCAGCAAATCCGAGATCCTGAACGACTGCCGCCGAGCGGAAAAGCGTCGTATTATCGCCGATTGTTAATATGTCAATGTTCTGTGCGGAGACCAGTTGGGAACACGTTGTGCTTGAACCCGACGTACCGCATTCGCCCACGAGTCTTATCCCAGGGTGAGAGGAGGAGATTGTGAGGCCGTTGACGTTCGTGCTGCTCCCTATGACATATGTTGAAGCGGAGGGGAAAAATATCGCGCAGCCTGTGCTTGGGCATGCGGTGATGGCCGCTTGAATTGCGGGTTGGTCATCTGTCGAACCGTCTCCCTTGGCCCCCAAGGCTTTCACGTCAATCCAGGGACCGGGGGCACTTGTGGACCCTTTGACGAAAAAACTGCCGTCCACCTGAACATCACTACTTGCTGGAATCTGCTTCATTGGCGAATTCACCAAGTTTGGGGGCGTTGCAAACCTGGGGATTTGGCCAGCCGTCTGCTGCGCCGTAGCCAGCGCTGTCAGACCACGAATACATAGAATGGTGATGATTCCCGCGCGAGATGACAGGTTCCGATGCTTCTCATTGATCATTGGAATCCCCTATTGCTGACCCGCTTCTCTCCGGCCATTTTTCGCCGGTTTTGCAACCTTGTAAAGTTGCAAAGCAGGTTCGCAGATCCTACCTTGGTGGATGCGGCGGCGCACGGACGGGAGGGCAATGGTTCGAGCAGAGGAGGTACGCCCCAAGTGTACATTACGGATTCAATCCGTAGACTGTCTTCAACTGCGTAAGCTCTTTGTTGATTTCTGACCCAATCTGGGTTATAAGCTTGCACCCCGGGGAAAAGTTTGAAAGTTCGCACCGCCTTAAACCAAGCTATGGCAAAAAACCGGCGAATACGCTTGCTACGAATTTGGGCATTGTTGCTGCTGGCTGCGCCCGCGCTGGCGGCAAGCCCAGCCGAGACTGCGGGGACTGTCAGCGGCAAGTACGTTGGGCCTGGCGGATGCGCCGCCAGCAGTTGCCACGGCAGTGTACAACCCAAGACGATCACTCGCATCTTGCAGAACGAGTACAGCATCTGGATCGGGCAAGACAAGCACGCCCGCGCCTTCTCCGTGCTTTCCAACCCGGTGTCCATGCGGATCGGCCGGATCCTAAACATCGGGCGCCCCGACCAGGCCGCCAAGTGCTTGGTCTGCCACGCTCTGTATGCGCCGGTCGAGCAAAGGGTGCAAATCTTTGAGCTGGATGACGGGGTGAGTTGCGAATCTTGCCATGGGCCCGCTTCGGGCTGGCTGGGTCCCCACACCCAGCGGGACTGGCCACACGAAAAGTCGGTTGCGCTGGGGATGTACGACACCCGCAACCTGACCAGGCGCAGCGAGAAGTGCCTGACCTGTCATCTGGGGACGGCGGAAAAGTTTGTGGATCACGAGATGATCGCCGCCGGCCATCCCGACCTCACCTTTCAGCTGGACTTCTTCAGCACGGCCATGCCGCGGCACTGGAAGATGCCTGAAGAAAACAACGCCTGGCGCCAGGTGCAGGCCTGGGCGGTGGGAAACGCAGTACAACTGCGCGATTCTCTGAATCGCGTGTCCCGCCGAGCCAAGGACGCCAAGGGGGCATGGCCCGAGTATGCCGAACTGGACTGCATCGCTTGTCATCACAGCCTGACCTTGCCGCTGGATAGCTGGCGGCAGGAGCGTGGGTATGCCGGCCATCGCCCGGGCAATCCCCCCTGGAACCAGTCCCGCGAGGTCATTTTCCGCAGCCTGGTGGAGGAGATCAGTCCCGACGCGGCCAAGCAATTCAACGAAGAGATTACGAAGTTGGCGGGCCTGATGAACCAATTAGCCGGGAACCGGGAAGAGATCGGCGCCAGCGCCGACCGGGCTGCCGGTGTGGCCGATCAGTTGGCCAGGGAGATTCAAGGCCAGAACTATGACCAGGCCCTCACCCTGCGCCTGCTGCGGCGCGTAGCGCGCGACGGTGCGGCCATTTCAGCCGAGGGGGAACGATCCGCGGAGCAGGCGGCGATGACCCTGGATTCGCTTTTCGGGGTTTACAGCCAGAATGTGAAGCCGGCGAATGCAGCGGACGTACGCACCGCGATCAACGGATTATTCCAGCAGTTGGACAATCCGTCGGCGTACTCGGCGCCGCGGTTTGCGGCGCAGATGCAAAGGGTCAGCGAGATCCTGGGCCGTTAGGGTAGGGGCTCAGGCCGCATCGGCGGGGGCTTCGTACACAGTGAAGGCGTGCGCTCCGTGCGGCCCCAGCCGCACGTAGAGGCCTTGCTCCACGATGGTGGTCCGTTCCCATAGATAGCGTTGGCCGTCGAGTTCGTCGCAGTAGAGGCACTTTGGCGATTGGCCTGCCGCCTCTGCCTGGTATACCTTGCCTTGCGCCGTCCGCCCGCCCAGATTAATCACGACCAGCTTGCTTTCATGGCCCTTCCGCCAGCGATAGGCCAGCAGGTCCTCGAAGGTGTCATCACCCGCGGAGCGCACATCCAGCAGATTCCATTCGCCGGCGTGGAATGTCCCGGCGCTGGCGTAGCGCAGCACCCTCTCGTAGATCTGGCGGAGGGCTTGGTCGGGAGGTTCGTCCGCCGCCCGTGCCAGAGGCATGGGAGTGTGGATCTTCTTGCCCTCAAACTGCCCGTGATGGAAAAAGCGCATTCCGGGCAAGGTGGAGACCAGGACAGCCAGGGAGGGAATTCGTTCCCGGGGAAAGGTCGCAGAGCAGCGGTTCTCGTCATGGTTTTCAAGGAAGCGCACCAATTTGTTCTGGTAGTTCGCCTCAGCACAAAGGTGGCCGCGCACTTCGGCCGGGGAGCCACTACTGAGGCGGTCATGCAGCCGTTTGTCGTAGGTGAACTGGAATCCCAGTTGCTGCATTTTCCACTCCAGGTCCCAGTACACTTCCGCCATCCAGATCAATCCGGGCACCGCAGCCACCGCGTCGGTCCAGAACTCGGTTTGTGGTACCGGCCAGGGCTGCAGCAGACGCCCCCAGGTGCGGCTGAAAACTTCATTGGTCACCAGCATGGCCATGTCGCAGCGCACGCCATCGCAATGGCGCGCAATACTGTTCAAGACGCCGATGAGCGCCTGGCGGCATGCCGGGTTGAAGTGATTGAGCTGGGCTACGTCGGCCCAGGGAGCGAAGTAAGGATCCTTGCCGCAGGCCACAAAATGAACCTCGCCGTCGGCGGGCTCGGCCAGGTAAAAAGCTGCGGGATCGGCGCGAAAGTCGTCTTCACTGCCCTGAATGTAGTAGTCGGGATGCTGGTCCACAAAGGGATGGTCGAAGCCGGTATGGTTGGGAACGAAATCGAGGATCAGCCCCATGCCTCGCGCCCTCAGCTGGTGGTGCACAGCGTCCAGGTCCTCCAGGGTTCCAATGCGCGGATCGGGGCTGTAGTCCTGGATGGAGTAGGGGGAGCCGACCACGTCGGCCATGGTCCAGCCCGGCAAGGCGGCGTCGAACCCGGCGAAGTTCCTGGGGTCGGTGCGAAAAATGCGCCGGCCCACAAGGCTGCGCCGCCACACTCCCATGAGGTAAACAAAATCGAAGCCGAGGGCCTGGAGACGGTTCCACTCGTCGCCGGGAACGTCCGCCAGCCGGAGCCGGCGTCCGTGTCTGGCAGAAAGCTCCTCCAGCCACACCCAGGTGTTGATCTGATAAAGGTGGGGATGCGCGCGGTAGGACAGCTTGGGCAAAGCTCCGGGACTGGAGACCTGGCTCTGTCGGGTCATAACGCCTCACGTCGTTCTGGCATGGTGCAATCGACCGGCAGAGAGTGTACTCGCAACCGGGCTGAAAAAACATTAGGTGAACCGACTTGCGAAAGTTCGGATACAATTCCGGCGTTCACGGCGCTGCCATGTAGTGGTGGGTGGCGCGCTGGAGCGGAGGACATCGCTTGCCGAATCCCAAGACCCGGAATCCTAAACCCGCAGCCGTTAGCCCCAAGGTTGCCGCCCCAACCGCGGAACACCAGCGCCTTTCGGAGCCCCTCCGGGGACCCGTACCGCCCTGGCGCAAGTGGGGGCCTTACGTTAGCGAGCGCTCATGGGGTGGGGCGCGCGAAGACTACAGCGCGGACGGCAACGCCTGGGACTACTTCCCGCACGACATGGCGCGCAGCCGGGCCTATCGCTGGGGAGAGGACGGCATCGCCGGCATCTGCGACCGCTACCAGTTGCTGGTCTTCGCGCTCGCCCTGTGGAATGGGCGCGATCCTATCCTCAAGGAGCGCATGTTCGGTCTGACTCCCCAGGAAGGCAACCGCGGCGAAGACGTCAAGGAGTACTGGTTCTATCTCGACAATACCCCGACCCACAGTTACATGCGGATGCTCTACAAGTACCCGCAGCGGGAATTTCCCTACTCCCAGTTGATCGACGAGAACCGGCGCCGCCCCACCGGGACCGAATACGAACTGCTGGACACCGGGATCTTCGATGACAACCGCTATTTTGATGTGTTCGTGGAATACGCCAAAGCGTCTCCCGAAGACATCTGTATCCGCATCGAGGCCTTCAACCGTGGTCCGGAAGCCGCGGAGCTCCACCTCCTGCCGCATCTATGGTTTCGTAACACCTGGAGCTGGACCGATCCTGCTGGCCGTCCACCGATCATTGAGCGCCACCACGCGGGGAGTCAGCAGCTTACTCTGGTAGCCGACGACTCCGCGGCCGACCCGCTGCGCAACCTGCAGTTTCGCTACGCCCTGGGGAAGCGCTATCTCTACGCTCCCAATGGCGGCGAAGCGCTGTTCACCGACAACGAAACCAACGGCCCGCGGGCATTCGGGCCTCACGCCATCAGTCGTTCGCCGTTTGTCAAAGATGCCTTTCACCGCCACATCATTCACGGCGAGGAATGCGTCAATCCGCTCCAGACAGGCACCAAGGCTTGTATCCATTACAAGTACCAGGTGCCGGCAGGCGGTTCGGTGAAACTGCACCTGCGCCTGGCCCCGGAAGAGATTTCCGTCCCGCTCCAGGAAGTGGATACGATCATCCAACAGAGGAAAGAGGAGGCCGACGAGTTTTACGCGGCCATCCATCCGGCCAAAGCTACGGCGGAAGAAAAGGTGATTCAGCGGCGCGCCTTCGCCGGGATGCTGTGGGGAAAACAGATTTATCTGTTTGACGTCAACCGCTGGCTGGAAGGAGATAATCCCCGGCTGCCTCCTCCGGAGTCACGCAAGAAAATCCGCAACGTCCACTGGCGGCACCTGAATTCCATGCGGGTGCTGTCCATGCCTGACAAGTGGGAGTTCCCCTGGTTTGCCGCCTGGGACCTGGCTTTCCAGTGCACCACGCTTTCCCTGGTGGACCCGGAGTTTGCCAAGGAGAACCTCTGGGTGCTGTTGTTCGAACAGTTCCAGCATCCCAACGGGCAGATCCCGGCCTACGAATGGGAGTTCTCTGACTTGAATCCGCCGGTCCACGCATGGTCGGTGTGGCGGGTCTATCAAAACGACAAGTTTCGCACCGGCAAGGGCGACATGGTCTTCCTGGAAAAGTGTCTGCACAAGCTGCTGATGAACTTTTCCTGGTGGGTCAACCGGGTGGACAGCCAGGGTAACAACGTTTTTGAGGGCGGATTCCTCGGGCTGGACAACATCACGGTGGTGGACCGCAGCGAAAAACTGCCCGGCGGCGCCATCCTGGAGCAGTCCGACGCCACCGGCTGGATGGGCTTTTTCTGCCTCTACCTGATGCGGTCGGCGTTGGAGCTGGCCACCGTCAATCCGGCGTACGAGATTCTCGCCACCAAGTTTTTCGAGCACTTCATCTACATCGGCGCCGCCATGAAAAAAATGGGTGGCCGGGATTACGAGTTGTGGGATGAGAAGGACGGTTTCTTCTACGATGTGCTGCGTTATCCCAACGGCGAATTCCACAAGTTCCGGTTGCGCTCCATGGTTGGCCTGATCCCGCTCTACGCGGTTGAGGTTATGGAGCGAGAAGATCTTGATCCTCATCCGGAATTTCTCGCCAACGTGGAGTGGTTCGTCAAGAACCGCCCCGAACTGGTGGGGACGACCTGCTACTCCGTAGATGGCCAGCGCTATGTGCTTTCCATCGCCGATCCCAGCCAGTTTGCCCGTATCCTGGGGCACCTGTGGGATCCGGAGGAATTCCTGTCGCCACACGGCATTCGCAGTCTCTCCCGCTACCACGCCCACCAACCGTACTGTTATGTCGGCAACTGCGTGGGATACGAGCCCGGCGAGTCCGACGTGAAGATCAAGGGAGGGAATTCCAACTGGCGCGGGCCGGTGTGGTTCCCCACCTCCTACCTGCTGATTCGGTCGCTTTTGAAGTTCAGCCGGGCGCTGGGACCGGAATTCGCGGTGCGGACCGCCGGCAGCAACGGCCAGCTCATCGGCCCGGGCGCCATGGCGTCTGAGATCGCCGACCGCATGATTGGCTTGTTCCGGCGCGACGAAAACGGCGAACGCCCCTGCTTCGGCCCCTATCGCAAATTCCAGGAAGACCCGTACTGGCGGGACTGCCTGATGTTCAACGAGTACTACCACGGGGACACGGGACAAGGTCTCGGGGCCAGCCATCAGACCGGCTGGAGCGGCCTGGTGGCTAACCTGATTGCAGAGTGGCGCCGCTGATGCTTCGCAAACGGCTCATCAAGGCTGGGATCATGCTGCTCAGCCTGATTGTGATCAGTTCCACCGGCTATCGCCTGCTGGGCGGGCCCTCCGTCGGTTTCCTGCAGGCGCTGTACATGGCCGTAATCACCGTCGCCGGGGTGGGCTACGGGGAAATCGTGGAGACCGCCAACAATCCGGCGCTCCGGGTTTTTAATATTGGCGTGGTTCTTTTCGGAGTCGCGGTTACGGTGTATGTTTTTTCCGTGGTGGCGGCTTTCATCGTGGAAGTCGAGGCCACCAATCCCTTCTGGAGACGCAGAATGCAGAAGAAGATCAATGAATTAAGGGGTCATTACGTGGTCTGCGGCTTGGGAGACACGGGCCGACATGCGGTCGAGGAACTCCAGAAAACCGGCACCAGCCACGTTGCGGTCGAGATCAATGAAGAGAACATCAAGAAGGTGAAAGAGCTTCATCCCGACATCTTCCGCGACATGCTTTATGTACTCGGCGACGCTACCGAGGAGGAAATTCTCGAGCGGGCCGGCATCGAACGAGCCAAGGGGCTGATCATTGCGCTGCCGCACGACAAAGATAACCTGGTGGTGACGGTGGTGGCGCGGCAAAGATTCCCGGGAATGCGCATTGTCGCCCGTTCCGCGGAGCAGAAGTTTTCTGACCGGATGTTGCGCGCCGGGGCGAACGCCACCGTCTCCCCCAGCCGCATTGGCGGGCTGAGAATGGCCAGCGAAGCCATCCGACCGGACGTAGTCGGCTTCCTCGATCTGATGTTGAAGGAGCAGTCGCAGACCCTGCGGGTGGAGGAGATCGAGATCGCGGAGGCTTCGCGCTGGGTGGGCACCGCCCTGGGCGCGCTCAAGATGAATAGCAAGTACAACCTGCTGGTGCTGGCGGTCAAGCAAGCAGCCGGAACCAGTTCGCGCAAGTTGTGGGTGAATCCCCCCGAGAGCCTGACGGTGCAGGGCGACACCGCCATCATTGTTCTCGGCGACCTGAAAGACATCCGCCAGGCTCGGCACGAAGCCCGGCCCGCCCACTTGGGCGCGGAATAAACCCAGGGGTGGTGTGCCGCCTACTTGGACTTCATCACATAGACGCCATCCCAGTCGGGCTCCGGTGCATTCTCCAGGAATTCCAGTGCGCGCTGCAAGAAAATCTGGGTGGGGCCATCCTCGGGATACAAGGAGAGAATTTCGCCAAACCTGCCGGCAGCCTCCAGCCAGTTCTGGGTCCGATAAGCCGTCATGGCGTGCTCAAAGCGTTCCAACAGAGCCTCGAACTTAGGACGGTCCGCGGCCACGGCCATGATTTCGTAGACGTTCACGGGATGCAGTTTGCCTTTGACCCGAATCTTGTCCAGATCGCGGCAAACGAAGTGCTCTGCCACCTCGCGGTAGGTAGTCTCGCTGATCACGATGCGAGTGCGGAATTGCTTGGTCATACCTTCCAGGCGGGAGGCCAGATTGACGTTGTCGCCCATCACCGTCCAGGCCAGGCGCTTGACCGAGCCCATGGTGCCCACGTTGACCGGCCCGGTGTTGATGCCGACCCCGATCGCCATTGCCTTCCGTCCTTCCGCGACAAACTTCTGGTTGAGTTTCTCTAAAGCCTGGAGCATTTCCACGGCGCAATGACAGGCGCGCAAGGCGTGGTCTGCCTGGGGATAAGGCGACCCCCAGAAGGCCATGATGGCATCGCCGATGTACTTGTCCAGGGTACCCAGGTTGCGGAAGAGCACATCGGTCATTTCTCCCAGGTATTGGTTCAGCAGTTGCACCAATTCATCCGGCGTCATTCCCTCCGACAGCGTGGTGAAGTCGCGGATGTCGGAGAACATGACGGTGAGTTCTTTGCTCTCCCCACCGGGCCGGATGTACTTCTGCGGGTCTTTCTCAATCAGCGATATGACTCCTGGTGGCATATATTGCGAAAACGTCTTGCGGATCTTGCGCTTGTCGCGCTCTTCGAAGATCATGCGGAAGCTTGTAATGGCCGCATAGTTCGCCACCAGGGTGCCGGCAGGAATCACGAAGCCCAGCCAACGTCCGGAGTGAACGAAGCTGAAATATAGAAATCCCGCGAACGCAGCCAGTGTAATCACCACCGACACGGTTGAGTAAAACGGTTTGGTGCGGCTGAACCAGAACCCGAAGCCCAGCCCGAAGAGAAGGATGAAGCCGAGGTCCACCGCCTCTTCGTAGTAGCCTCGGATGAGAAAGCCGCGGCCCAGCTGGTCACTGTGCAGGAGGTTGTCGATGATGTTGGCGTGGACTTCGACCCCCATGTAGATGGTGTCTTTCTTCTGGAAGGGGGTGTTCCGAATATCGCCGATGGCTTTGGCAGTGGCCCCCACCAAGACGATCTTGTCCTTGAAAGTTTCCGGCGGGACCGCTCCCGTCATGACGTCCGACATGGAATAGTGGGGATAGGTGCCATAAGGACCGGTGTAATTGATGAGCGCGCTGCCATCGCGGGATGGCCGCAGCAGGTGATGGCCGAACTGGATGCGCTCCAAGCCGTTTTGCGCGATGTAGGCCGCGATTTCCTGGTCCGGAATTTTCTCGTACTCGCGTATGACTTGCAGCGCCAGGGACGGGAAGTAATCCTGGTCCTGGTAGCGAATGATAAGCAAGGCGTGGCGCAAGGTGCCGTCGGGATCGGGATTGATATCAATGAAGCCGTAGGAAGCAGCCGCTTCCGCCAGCTTGGCGATGTTGGCCTCCACCCCCTTGGCCACTACCCCACCGCTTTGACTCCATGCTTCCCCCATGTCGAACTTGTGACCATCTTTGGAGAACACCGGAAACACCTGGGGAAACGACTTCGCCCAGGCGATGTTGAAGTACTCCTCCGCCAGCTTGGGGTCCCCGGCTCGGGCCAGGAACAGATGCCCCAGTACCACGGTGCCGGCCTGCTTGAGGGAGGCGGCAAACATCGAATCCTCGTCACTCTCAGCCTCGACTTGCTTGATCTTGTTCATGACGGAGGGTGAGGCGGAGCCTCCCACTTGGCTACGCAAACGCTGCAGTGCCGCAAGCGCAGAGTTGCTCTCCGGGGTTGGGAAGGTGGCGTCGAAGGCAATCACGCGGGCGCCATCGGCGCTCAACTGGTTTACCAGGGTCACGTAAGAGCTGCGGGGCAGGGGGAAAGCCCTGATTTTCTGCAGCGTCTCTTCATCAATGCCCACGATCACGATGCGATCGTCATGGGGACGCAGCCCGCGCGCGACAAAACGCATATCCAGCGATCGCAGTTCGACATTTTGCAGGAACAGGAGGCCGGCGTTGGGGTTGCCGCCAATCCCGGCAAAGGCAAAGAGCAAGAGAGCGACCAGGGTGACCGGGAGTGCGATGGCGAAGTCCACCTGCCGCATGGACACCCGGCCCAGCCATTCCAACCAGCGCTGTACTGGAGACGTCATGGAAACAGGCAATTGCGGTTGATTATAGCGGCTGACACGACGGCCCGCTAAGTTCTATCCACAACGCCGCGGGCCGCTCCGACGCTGACGGGCGAATGCCGGGCATTACCCGCAGTTGGGATTGGTGGGGGGACACTGGCCCCTCGGCGGCGGCGGTGCGGTGGCATGGTCCTTCAATTGGGTCACCCCGATGGCCCATCCCGTGGCCGCAACCCCAAGCCCGATCATCAGGTTGCGCAAGAGATGCGTCTGCGCCACTGCGGGAGCCACAACCTCAGGAACATCAGTATCCACCATGCTGGCTTGCTGCACGCCCTGTGGGGTGGACTGCGCCTGGTACCCCGAAGGCGGAGCCTGGTCCGTGATCTCTACCATCTGCCCCGCATTCAGCGTGACGGCTGCGGCAGTACCAGCGAGAGCCGTCACCGACACCACGCCGCTATAGCAGATGACCGTAGTCCGATTGCCCGCGAAGGCGACATAGAAATCGGTGCCGATCACGCCAATCACCGCGTTAGGAGTCTTGACCTCAAATTTGCCGCCCGGCTGTGTGATCTTGACCACACGGCTGCGGAGTTTGCCGTAACCCACTTCCAAAGAAGTCTGCTGCGAGGCAGCATCGTGCTGCAGCACGCGCAGTTGGCTGTCCGAACCCAGGCTGAGAATGGACCCGTCGGCCAGCCCCGCCCGCAAGCGTCCGGTGTGCTGGGTTTGCAGCAAATCGTTCCATTGCAAGTCATCTTTGGTTTTGGCCGGCTGCGAGTTCCGGGTTGCTGCCGGAATCAAGGCGCTGATCTGACCGGCGTGCTGCCCCGCATCCGGCGGAGCGCCGATCATGGGCAGAGCAGAAACCACGAGGCAGAGCACGACCGCGAGAACACGCTTGAGCGAAGTCACCTGAAACCCTCCCCACTGTTGGTTGCGATTCGTTGGTGTTTCAGGAATTCTGACAGACGCGGCAGGGATGTCAACTCTTGGGAACCTTAACAGTGACGAGTGGGCCACACCAGAGGACTAGCACTGCGGTCACTAGTGGCCCAATACATCCCTACACCTGGAGCACATCTCCGTCGCGGGCCACCCACTGGTACAAGACAGGATTGACAAAGAAACCCAGGAAAAGACGGGAAATGAGACCGGCCACGATCACGATCGCGAACGGCTTCTGGGTGTCGGAACCGATGCCGGTAGAGAGCGCCGCCGGCAGCAGGCCCAGGCAGGCGACCAAGGCTGTCATCATGATAGGACGAAGCCGCAGCAGCGAAGCTTCGCGCGTCGCGGTCGCGATGTCCATGCCTTCCAGTCGCAACTTGTTGATGTAGGAGACCAGGATGACTGCGGTCTCAACCGACACTCCCAGCAGCGCCAGCAGTCCGAGCACCGAGGAAACGCTGAACGGGGTCCGGGTGAGTTTCAGCGCGATCAGCGCACCCACGGGCTCAGTCATGATCACGCCCAAGGCAATGGTGACGGGGAATTTAAAGTTGCCGTAGAGAGCAAACAGGATCAGGAAGATCAGGACAACGGCTAATGGACCGATAATGTCGAGCTGGGCTTTGGCCGCCAGGAACAGGCTGTATTCGCCTCCCCATTCCAGCCAGTAGCCTTGCGGCAAGGTTACCGCTTGGCGGATCGCCTTCTGGCCGTCGGCGACCGCCCGCTCCAGGTCGCGCCCTTCAATGCTGTATTGCACCCCTATGTAGCGAGAGTTGTTCTCGCGATAGATGAATGACGCGCCATTTCCCTGGTGAATATTGGCGATCTGGGTGAGCGGAATCTGCTGCCCGTCAGGCGTTCCCACCAGCAGATTGCCGATCTCGCCAGCGCTGCTGCGAAACTGCGGCTGCATGCGGACGACCAGGTCAAACAGTTTTTCACCTTGAATTACTTGGGTCACCGCCGCCCCGCCGACCGCGGCCTGGATGACGGCTTCGACATCGGCGACATTGATGCCGTAGCGGGCAATCTTGTCCCGATCGACATCAATGAGCAAGCTGGGCTGCCCCAGTTCGCGCACCACGGTCAGTTCCGTGAATCCCGGCACTCCCGACAGCACGTTCTTGATCTGCACCGCTTTGTCCTGAAGCAGGTTCAGGTCGGAACCGTAAACTTTTACGGCCAGCGAACTCTTAAGGCCGGTCAAAGCCTCGTCCACCGCATCTTCGGCAGGCTGGGTGTAGTTGAAGATAATCCCAGGGAAAGCTCGGAGTCTCTGGTCGACCGCCCGGATCAGTTCGGGCTTGGTGCGGATCTCGCCGCTCCAGGCTTTGTCGTTGTAGGGTTTGAGTCCGACGTAGAACTCGCAATTGAAGAAGCCGGTGGGGTCGGTGCCGTCGTCGGGGCGGCCCAGTTCCGAGCCCACGACCGTCACCTGGGGATAAGACACCAGGATCTCGCGAAGCTGCGGGGCGATCTTGCCGGCTTCCTCGAAGGAAATCGTGTAGGGCATGGTGGCCCGCACCCAGAGCGCACCTTCGTCCAGGTGGGGCATGAACTCTCCGCCGATGAACGGGACCAACAGTAGAGTGGAACCAAAGATGGCGGTGGCGATCAGCATCGTCTTTTTAGGATGGGCCAGCGACCAGTCCAACTGTTTTGCATACTTGTCTCTCATCCATTCGAAGGCGCGATTGTGTTTTTCGTGCACCCCACCCTTGAACCAGTAGGAGGCCAGCACGGGAACCAGGGTGAGGGTGAGGATGAGGCCGCCGATGAGCGCGAACGACATGGTCTCCGCCATGGGGTGGAACAACTTGCCGGATGGGCCGCTCAGCGCGTAAATGGGAAGATAGCCGGCAATGATGACCGCCACCGAATAAAAAATGGGGCGGTCCACGTCGCGCGCCGCGATCAGGATCACCTCGTGCAGGTTATAGCTCTGCCCTTCCCTGACCGCGAGTTCGCGGTAGATGTTCTCCATCATCACCACCGTACCGTCAATGATGATGCCGAAATCGATGGCGCCAATGGACAGCAAGTTAGCGGAGACATCGTGGGCGTGGAGCACGATGAAGGCGAACAAAAGCGATAGGGGGATGGTCAGAGCCACAATGACAGCGGCGCGCACGCTGACCAAGAAGAAAATCAAAACGATCAGCACCAGTACCATCCCGCGGAGAAGATTGGCTTCTACCGTGTCGGTCGTCAGATTGACCAGTTCGCTACGATCGTAGAAGGGGCGAATCTTGACGTCCGGCGGCAGGATTTGCCGGTTGAGCTGCTGGGTTTTCTCGTCCACTCCCTTGAGAACATTCTGCGTCTGCTCGCCCCGCCGCATGAGGATTACACCCTCGACCGCGTCATCGTTCTTCTGAAAACCGAACTCGCCGAGTCTGGGGGCATGCCCGATGGTGACCTCGCCGATGTCACTTACGCGGATGGGTACGCCTTTGTTGCTGCCGACGACGATGTTCGCGATGTCATCGGTGTTGCGCACCAACCCAATGCCGCGCACGTAGTAGAACTGGCCGCCCTGGGAATAAAAGCCTCCCCCAGCGTTGGAGTTATTGGCCGCCAGGGCTGCCATGACTTGCGGAACCGTCAAGTGGTAGCTGTAAATGCGAGCGGGATCGAGCAGCACCTGGTATTGCATCGTCTCGCCACCAAAGCCGGAGTCGTCGGCTACGCCCGGCACGGACTTGTAGGCCCGCTCCAGCACCCAGTCCTCGATGGTCTTCAGCTCCTGCGGACTGCGGTCGGGACTTTCCAGCACGTAGCGATAGACCAGGCCGCTGGGGCTGAACAGCGGCGCCAGGCTGGGAGTCACACCGGCAGGGACCTGCGCGTCACCCAAGCGCTCAAACACGACCTGGCGAGCAAAATAATTATCGGTATCCTCCTCGAAGGTCAGTCGAATATCCGAGAGTCCGTAGAGCGAGATGGAACGCATCACAATCATGTGAGGAACGCCGTTCATCTCGACTTCAATGGGCAGCGTGACCAGGCGCTCGACCTCTTCCGCGGCGTGTCCCGGCCACTGGGTGATGATCTCGACCATGGGAGGGGAGAGGTCGGGATAAGCGTCCACCGGCATGCGCTGGAACGAGAAAATTCCTGCCGCCGTTATGAAGGCGGTGAGCATCAGCACCAGGAAGCGCTGACGCAGCGAAGCTTGGACGATTCGATGAATCATTTAGATGCTGACTGCGGTACTACTTGCGGAGGCCCCTTCCCCGTTAGCGCTGCAAAGAATTGGCAAACTGCAGGAACAAGCTGCCATCCCCAATCACGTGGTCGCCCGGCTTCACTCCGGTCGTGATCTGCGTCTGTCCACCCCGGCTCTCCCCCAGACTGACCGGGCGTTTCCCGTACTGGTTGGGCGCGACCTCGGCGTATACGAAAGGCTCGTTCTCGCTGTCACGCAGAATCGCCGAATCCGGCACCGCCAGCGCATCCTGGATCTTGCCTGCCTGCACCATCGCCGTGACGTACATGTCTTTCTTGAGCTTCTGGCCGGGATTCGCGGTCTCGATGCGCGCCTGCAAGGTGCGGGTACTAGGGTCGAGCGAAGCTGCTACGTAGGAAATACGGCCATGGAAAACGTCCGGGTAAGTGTCGGTTTGAGTCTCCACCGCGTCGCCCACGTGCACGTAGGGCAAGTCCTTCTGGTACACGTTCACCAGCACCCAAACCGTGCTCATGTCAGAAATGGTGAAGCACTGCGTGGAACCGGCCTGCAGCAGCTGTCCGGACGACACCAGGCGCTCGACGACCTCTCCACCTAGCGGTGCCGGCAGAGGAATTTCGGGCGAACCCGGGCTCTTCTCCAGTGCATCGGGATTGGTTATGCCCAGGACTTTCAGTTGGGCTTGTGTGGCTACCAGGTCCGCCTGCGCCTGCACCTGAGCGGATTCAGCAGCCTGGAGATCGCGCTCTGCAACCGCGTGGTGCGTGTAAAGATCCTGCGACCGCGCGTAGTTCCTTTGTGCCAGCGAGTACGCGTCTTTGGCTTTCAGATAGTTGGCGCGCATCTGCGAATAGTCGGGACTGGCTACGTACAGCAAAGCCTCACCCTTGCGCACATTCTGGCCGGGAGATACCACAATCCGGCTGACCGGCCCGCTGACCGGCGTAATCACGGGCGTAGTGCGAAAGCCGTTGTAGGCGACCGCGCCGGTGAGCCGCAGCGTACGACTCAGTGTGGTCGGGGTAATCGTAATCACCTGCACGTGCGACGTCTGGTCCGGCGGAATGCTGAACCACTGAGGCTTGTTCGGATCCTGGTAGGAAGAATCTTTGGCGGAAACATTCGAACGAGCGCCGTCGCAGGCGGCCAAAGCCAGCGCGATCGCGGGCAACACCAGCAGTCCCGCCACACGCCCGCCATGTCTGAAAAGCCTCATGGGAGATTCCTCGTTCCCACCGCTTCCTTCAACTGCTCCAGCGCTGTCAGATAGGAAGCCAGGGCCTGGCGATAGGCCAACTCGGTCGCACGATAGCTGCGCTCGGCATCCAGAAAATCCAGCAAGCTCGCGGCTCCCTTCTCATACGCATATTCGGCGATGTCGCGCGAGTCCTGCGCCTGCTTGAGGTAACCGGACATGTAGAGCTGCACCACCTCGTCGTTGCTCTTCACGGCTGCGTAGGCATTGGCCACATCCGTCATCACAGTATCACTCACGGACTGCTGCGTCTGCTGTGCCTGGGTGAAGGCGAACCGGGTGCGGGCAATTTCCCCCTGGTTCCGGTCGAAGATCGGCAGCGGGATGCCAAAGAAGAGAGATGCGGAATTGACCCCGGACACGTGGGAAAAATCGTAGGTTGTGCTCAAGTCCTGCTTGCCGTTGGCCTGCGCCAAAAGCACCTGGCTTTGGGCGGCGGTCACGCCCTGCTCGGCAGCCCGCAAATCCGGACGCTCCCGCAGGGCCAGCACTTGCAGATCCTCTGCTTTCCCTTTGAGCGGTACATAGGCAAGGTTGTCCGCGACATCATAGTCAGCCGGCACCGCCTCATAGCCCAGCAACTGCCGCAAGCTCGCCAATGCCTGCACCTTGGCCAGCCGCGCCGAACTCACGTCGGTCTGAAACTGCAACAACTGAATCTTGATCTTGAGGTAATCCCCTTCGCTGATGTCGCCGGCCTTGTAGCGGGCCTCGGCAATGTCCACCGTCTGCTGGAAGCTCTGCAGGCCCTGCTGGGCAAACTGCAAGCTCGACTCGGCCAGCAAGACACTGACAAACTGCTGCCCCACGTTGAACGCCAGCGTGCGCTCGGCGTCGGCGACCTGGGAACGAGTGACCGAGGTCTGGTCCCGCGCGGCCTGTAAGCGGCGCTGCCGCTTATGCCCCCGCTCAAACAGATATCCGACCCCAACGTCGAACTGTTGGGTCACGTTCAACGTATCCAGAGAAAATTGGCTGGGACTGAAAATGGGAATGAACTGGGTGTCGAATCCAAGCGTCGGATTCGGACGCAAGTTCGCCGTGATCTCCTGGGCTTTGTTCTGATCGATCTGGGTACGCGTGGCCAGCAGCGCGTGGTTATGAGCCAGAGCCAAATCAACGGCCTGGTCCAAGCTGATCAACCTGGTCTGTGCAGCTCCTGCCTGCAGCATCAGCAGAAGCGTCGCCGGAACGGCGAACAACCGGAAGTACGGTAAGCGCATAGGGGCCAAAACAAAACAACGTCGAACCGGGCGCGACCGCCAAGTTCCGGCGTCAATCGAATCCTCCTCTGTTTAGAGTACGCCCCAGAGTTCCAGTACAAACATTGTAAATCGGGGAAGGCACCGCTACGGCTAACCATTTGGATGCAGAATTCCAGCTTGGCGTTGAAGCTGTTGATTTTGGAAGGCTTGTGAGATGCAGCCGCCCGCGGCGGATCCCTAAGGTCTGCTCGATGCTGCATCCAGGCTGAGGTTAAGCTCGAGCACATTGACTCGCGGTTCTCCCAGGAAGCCGAACTGCCGGGGCTGGGTGTGCTGCTGCACCAGGCGGCGGACTGCATCTTCGGACAACCCACGCGCCCGCGCTATGCGAGGCACCTGGAACTCCGCGGCCGCCGGAGAGATTTCGGGATCGAGTCCGGAAGCGGAGGCGGTCACCAGATCGATCGGCACCGGCTGACCTGGATTCTCCGCTTGCAGAGTGGCGACGTCCCCCTTCACGCGGTCAATCAACTGGTGATTCGTCGGGCCCAACTGCGATCCGTTGGAATTGGTGGCGTCGTAGCTGACTGCGGAGGGGCGCGAGTGGAAGTAGCCCGGACCGCTGAAGGCCTGGCCGATAATGCGCGACCCGATAATCTTGCCGTCTTTCTCGATGAGCTGACCATTGGCCTGCCTGGGAAACAGGACCTGGGCGAGTCCGGTCACCACCAGCGGGT
Source organism: Terriglobia bacterium (assembly GCA_041485425.1). Classification (GTDB taxonomy): domain Bacteria; phylum Acidobacteriota; class Terriglobia; order Terriglobales; family Acidobacteriaceae; genus JAIQET01. The sequence goes on from JBGPJK010000033.1 coordinate 21,215, forward strand.
AAATGATTCCCAATAGCACTGTGGTGGCGATGGTCATGAGTACCGCGGTAATGAGATTCTTCTTCATGGTCCAATCCTTCTATGCCAGTCCAACCCGGGTGATCAGCATGTCAATGAGCTTGATTCCCAGGAACGGGATGATGATCCCACCCGCTCCATAAATCCAGAGGTTGCGCCGCAGCAGCGCCGCGGCTCCCATGGCACGGTATTTCACGCCGCGGAGGGCCAGCGGAATCAAAGCGATGATGATCAGCGCATTGAAGATCACCGCCGACAGAACCGCCGATTCCGGCCGGCGCAGATGCATGATGTTGAGCGCATTCAAGACCGGAAACGTGGCCGCGAACATGGCGGGGATGATGGCGAAGTACTTCGCCACGTCGTTGGCAATCGAGAACGTCGTCAGGGATCCGCGCGTGATCAGCAGTTGCTTGCCGATCTCCACCACCTCCATGATCTTGGTCGGATTCGAGTCGAGGTCAACCATGTTGCCGGCCTCGCGCGCGGCCTGGGTGCCGGCGTTCATCGCGATCCCGACGTCGGCCTGGGCCAGCGCCGGCGCGTCGTTGGTGCCGTCGCCGGTCATGGCGACCATGTAGCCTGCATCCTGGTACTCGCGGATCAGCCGCAGCTTTTCCTCCGGCTTGGCCTGGGCCAGGAAGTCGTCCACCTGGGCTTCGGCGGCTATTGCCGCTGCGGTCAACGGGTTGTCGCCGGTAATCATCACAGTTTTGATCCCCATGCTGCGCAGTTGCAGAAAGCGCTCCTGAATACCGGCCTTGACGATGTCCTTTAGGTTGATGACTCCCAGGATCTCGCTGTCCTTACAGACAACCAGCGGCGTGGCCCCGCCCCGGGCGATTTTGTCAACTGCATCGGCAAGATCAACGGGAATAGTCGCAGCACCATTCTTTTTGACAAACGCGATCGTCGAGTCGGAGGCACCTTTGCGGTATTGCGTACCAACAAGGTTGATGCCGGAGAGGCGCGTATCGGCGCTGAATTCCACGGGTTCAGCATCCTTCGGCGTTTCTTTTGTAAGGCCGTACTTCTGTTTTGCCAGTGCTACAACGCTGCGACCTTCCGGGGTTTCATCGGCCAGTGATGCCATCAGAGCTGCCTCGGCAAGCTCGCGCTCGTTGTGCCCACCCACCGGGACAAAGGCCACCGCCTCACGGTTGCCGTGGGTAATGGTGCCGGTCTTGTCCAGCAGCAGCACGTTGACGTCGCCGGCCGCCTCGATGGCTCGACCGGAGAGGGCGATCACGTTCTTCTGGAACAG
>JBGPJK010000034.1:0-22315 GCA_041485425.1 Terriglobia bacterium
CAATCGTCGCGCTTGCGGTGGCGGGGTTTGCGCAAAGCCAGAAATCTTCCGCGCCCAACACCAGCGCGCCTACCAAAGTGACCGGCAAACCGACCAAGACGGCGGATGGCCTGGAATACTGGGACATCAAAGAGGGTACTGGCGCCACCGCCACGGCGGGGCAGACGGTGAAGGTTCACTACACCGGTTGGCTCACGGACGGCAAGAAGTTCGACAGCTCGGTGGATCGCGGGCAGCCCTTCACCTTCAACCTGGGCACTGGTCAAGTGATCAAAGGCTGGGACGAAGGCGTGGCCGGGATGAAGGTTGGCGGAAAACGGCAGTTGCGGATTCCTTCAGACCTGGCGTACGGTCCCGGGGGCCGTCCTCCGGTCATTCCGCCGAGCGCCACCCTGATCTTCGACGTGGAACTGCTGGGCGTGCAGTAAGAGGAGCATTCACCACAAAGGGCACGAAGGCACACGAAGGTTCGTATCCGCATCCTTCGTGTGCCTTTGTGTCCTTTGTGGTTTACGCTTTTACGACTTTGCCGCTGCTCAGGCAGGAGGTGCAGACGCGCAGGCGCTTGGTGGCGCCATTGACCTTGGCGCGCACCGGGCGCAGGTTGACGTTCCAGCGCCGCTTGCTGACGTTGTGGGCGTGGCTGATGCGGTTTCCGAATTGGGGCCCTTTGCCGCAGATATCACAGGTTTGTGCCATGACTACTCCAGATCGCTTCAGAACTTGATGTGTAAACCCTGATTTTACCGGATTCGCCCGCATTTGGCCAAGCCGGGTCTGGGGCGCGCAGAAATCCAGGTGCTGCGCGCGAGGTCCTTCGCTTCGCTCAGGATGATGCCATCAAGAAGGGTCGGCCTCTTCAAACAGCACCACCATCTGCGATCGGCTTGGCTTTGGGGGCTGCTCGATGTGACTGTGCGATACTGAAAAAGTGACGTCCGCCGACCCTAAATCGGTCAAAGTGAACCTAACAACGGGCACGGGCGTGGACATCGAGTGGAAGGACGGGCACCAGTCGCATTACGCCTTTCCGTTTCTGCGGGATGCCTGCCCATGTGCCCTGTGCGACGAAGAGCGTGCCGGGGCCAAGCGCGAGCCGGGCGACCCGCCCAAGCCGGCGCCCGGGGCGCTGCCCATGTTCAAAGCGGCAGCCCGGCCGACCACAGCAGAGGCGGTGGGGAAGTACGCCATCCGGTTTCACTGGAATGACGGGCACGAGCTGGGAATTTACTCCTGGCAGTTCTTGCGGGAGGTGTGTCCGTGTGCGGAGTGCAAGGCGGCGCGGGCGGCTAAAGCGGGATAAGGCCGCGCCAGCCTGTCGCCGACCGAATCTCTGCCTTCTTGTCATGCTGAGCGAAGCGCATCCCTACCCAACCACGGCTTCGTGGGCAGGAATAGGGATTCCTCGCTCCGCTCGGAATGACAGACTTCCTGCCCGCGCTCCATTGTGACCCTCCATTCGTAATTCGCCATTCCCTTGTAGAATCCAAGTAGAGAACTTCGGAGCTATCCCTGTTTTGTCTTTCCTCGACCAACTCAACCCGCAACAGCGTGAGGCTGTCGAAACGACGGAAGGTCCGCTGCTCATCCTGGCCGGGGCCGGCAGTGGCAAGACGCGCGCCATCACCTACCGCATCGCCCACCTGATCGAGAACCTGGGGGTGATGCCGGAGTCCATCCTGGCGGTAACTTTCACCAACAAGGCCGCCTCGGAAATGGTGGAGCGCGTGGAGAAGCTGGTGGGCGGGCTATCGGTCGCCAAGCCGGTGATCTCGACGTTTCATTCCTTCTGCGTGCGGGTGCTGCGGCGCGACATTGAGGCGCTGCGGATTCCTTCCGCCACACCGGGCGCACCCCCGATCGGTCACACGAAGCAGTTCGTCATCTACGACGAGACGGATCAGCAACTGGTAGTCAAGAGCGTGATGCGGCGGCTGGGCATTAACGACAAGCAGGTCACGCCCCGCTCCGTGCTGGCGCATATTTCCTGGGCGAAAAACCACATGCTCGATCCCCAGGAGGTCTACCTGAATTCGGCCGATCCCAAGACCGAGCGCGTGGCGCAAATCTACGAGGAGTACCGCAAGGAACTGCGCAAGGCGAACGCGCTCGACTTCGACGACCTGCTGCTCGAGGCGGTGCGCCTGCTGAAGGCCGTACCCACGGTGCGCGAGTACTACAACCGGCGCTTTCACTATCTTCTTGTAGACGAATACCAGGACACCAACCGGCCGCAGTACGAACTGATGCGGCTGCTGGCCGGGGACCGGCACAACGTCTGCGCGGTCGGCGATGAGGACCAGTCGATCTACTCCTGGCGCGGGGCCGACATCCGTAACATTCTGGAGTTCGAGAAAGACTTTCCCGAGGCCAAGATTATTCGCCTGGAGCAGAACTACCGCTCGACGCAGAACATCCTGCAAGCAGCCTCCACCGTCGTTGCCAACAACATCAAGCGCAAGGGCAAGAACCTGTGGACCTCGCGGCAGGGCGGAGCGAAGATCGGCTATTACGAAGCGCCCGACGGCGAGAATGAGGCGCTGTTTGTTGCCGACAACATTTCGAAGTACCTGCGCGAGATGGCCAGCCAGGGCGAGAATGCACGAGCAGCCGTGCTCTACCGCACCAACTCGCAGTCGCGTCTGTTTGAAGAGGCCATGCGCCGCTACCAGTTGAAGTATCACGTGGTCGGCGGGTTCTCATTCTATGAGCGCGCCGAGATCAAGGACATGATTTCCTACCTGAAGGTCATCCATAACCCGGATGACTCGATCTCGCTGCTGCGGGTGATCAACACGCCCACCCGGGGAATTGGGAAGACGACCATCGAAACCATCGAGCGGGTGGCGCTGGAGACGGGGGTCTCCTTGTGGGGCGCGATCGGCGAGGTGATCCAGCGGCAGCTTCTGCCGCAGCGGGCCTTGGCGGCGCTGAAGGGATTCTGGGGCCTTATCGAAGATGCCCGAGCGATGCTGGCCGGAACGTACGTAGAGCGGCTGGAGCAGACGGCCTCCTCAGAAACAATGGAGCGACGGGCGTCCTCGCCCGTCAGGGGTGACGCCCCGCAGTCGCCGGCGGAGGAACCACTGCTCGCAGACATCACGGCTTTCGATCCGGCGGCGTTCGATTTCGGAGCTTCCGACGATGGGGAGGCGGGACGCCTCCCCGACAGCCGGCGGGACGCCGGCGCTACGGAGGATGGGGCGTTTCGTACCCCCGGCGGTGCCGCCAACACCGCCGAACTCCTCAAGTTCCTGATCGATCGCACTGGATACATCAAGCAACTCGAAGAAGAAGACACGCCGGAAGCGTATTCGCGCATTGAAAACCTGCGTGAGCTGGTCAATGCCGCCATGGATTCGCGCGACCGCGGCGAAACCCTCGACCAGTTTCTGGATCACGCGGCGCTGGTCAGCGATGCCGATGCCTACGATGAGCGCGCACAGATCACCTTGATGACGCTGCACGCGGCCAAGGGGCTGGAGTTTCCTTTGGTGTTCCTGTGTGGGCTGGAAGAGGGGTTGTTCCCGCACTCGCGAACCTTTTTGCAGCCCGATGATATCGAGGAAGAGCGTCGCCTGTGCTATGTGGGCATGACGCGGGCCATGGATACGCTCCTGCTGACGCGCGCCGCGTACCGGCGGCGGTACGGAACCGATCTGCCCGAGGCTAGCGTGCCCTCGCGCTTCCTGGAGGAAGTGCCGGCGGAACTGATGGAGAACATGGGAGCGCCGCGAGGCACGAGAACGCGGGCAAGAGTGCCCGCGCCACACGAGTCTGCGCCCTACGTCTACGAAGACGAAGACCAAAGCGCGAGTTGGACGGAGCGCAAGCAGCGGCGGGCGGCGGGCGCGGCCTATTCGGGCAAGACCTACAACTCCATCGATAACATCGCGGAGTTCTTCGCTTCGCGGGGAAAGAAGTTCAACCTCCCCAAGTTGCCCGTGGAGGAGCCCAAAGGCAAGAAGGGGTTCCGTCCGGGGCAGAAGGTGCGCCATCCCAAGTACGGGGAAGGCATGGTCTACCAGCGAGAAGGAGAGGGTGAGGACGCCAAGATTACGGTACAATTCCCTCGCTTCGGCTTGAAGAAGCTGGTAGAAAAGTACGCGCAGTTGGAGAGGGCGTAAGGGCAGCAGTCAGCACTCAGCATTCAGCCCTTTAACATTCAAACAGGGGAAAGAAAAGCACTCATGGCAAATACGAAGAGCTTAGGCAAGGAAGAACGGAAGAAGACGAAGCGGACGGCGCGCAAGAAGCGCAAGGCGGAGAAGCCGCTGCAGAAGCGGACAGCGGCGCGCGGCTCCCTGAAGCGCAAAGTGAAGAAGATGGCACGCGGCCAAGCGAAACGCTAGTCGCTAGGCGTCATTGATTGTGTGGGGCGGGTCTTGGACCCGCCCTGCTCGGGTTCGAGACCCGGGCCACACCAGGCAAGAACGGGGACCCTTTGGCACAAATACCATCCAGCAATCAGCAGACGACCAAGCCGGGCGAACCCGCCAACTCGGGGAACCAGCTGCTGTGCTGCAAATCTATCGACAAATTGATTGCTGAGGCCGACGAGCCGGGACACCGCCTCAAGAAAACCCTCGGTCCCTGGTCGCTGACGGCTCTGGGCATTGGCGCCATCATCGGGTCCGGCATCTTCGTGCTCACCGGCACGGCAGCGGCGGGGGAGCACTTCGAAGCGCCGTCTATCCTGCACGCCCAGGTGCTCGATCTGATTACCAACTTCCTGCGCACCGGGAGCACGGCGGGCGCGCTCATGCACGGGCGGCCGGCGGCCGGGCCATCCATCGCCATCTCGTTCCTGCTGGTGGCCGTCGCCTGCAGTTTCGCCGGGTTGTGTTATGCGGAACTGGCTTCGATGATTCCCATCGCCGGCAGCGCCTACACCTACTCCTACGCCACCCTGGGCGAGATTTTTGCCTGGATCATCGGCTGGGACCTGATTCTGGAATATGTGGTCAGCAACGTCGCGGTGGCCGTGGGCTTCAGCGGATACACCAAAGCACAACTAGGGGCATTTGGCATCAACTTGCCCGATCGGTGGGCCAGCCCGGTCTGGGCCTCGGGACATTGGACGGGCGCCTGCTTCAATGTGCCCGGATTCCTCATCGTCTTCATCTTGACGCTGCTGCTGGTGCGCGGCGTGCGTGAATCGGCCGAAGCCAACAACGTGATGGTCATGATCAAGATCGGTGCCATCCTTACGTTCCTGGTCGTCGGCGGCATGCTGGTCAACCCGGCGAACTGGAAGCCTTTTGCCCCTTCCGGATTTGCCGGGGTCGTCACCGGCGGGGCGATTGTCTTCTTCACCTATATTGGTTTCGATTCGGTTTCGACTGCAGCCGAGGAGTGTCGCAACCCGCAAAAAGATCTGCCTTTCGGGATCATTGCTTCGCTGATTGTCTGCACCATCCTCTACGTGGGAGTGGCAGTCGTGCTGCTGGGGATGATGAAGTATACGACCTTTGTTTCCGGCAAAGCCGCCGAAGCCCCGGTCGCCTATGCCCTGGAGCAGTTGGGCGCGCATCCGTTGTTCCGGTCGATCATCGTGGTGGGCGCGCTTACTGGGATGATTTCCTCCTTGCTGGTGTTCCAGTATGGCCAGGCGCGAATCTGGTACGCCATGTCGCGCGACGGCCTGCTGCCCAAGCTGTTCTCCGCCGTACACCCCAAGTTCAAGACGCCGCACTGGTCCACTTGGATTGCCTGCTTCGCGGTGGGAATTCCGGCGGGAATGGTGGATATCGGTGACGCCGCCGATCTCTCCAACATCGGGACCCTGTTCGCGTTTGTTCTGGTTTCTCTCGGGGTGATCCTTTTGCGACGCCGGCAACCAGATCGGAAACGCGCCTTCCGCGTTCCCTTCGTGCCCTGGTTCCCATTGATTTCGATTGTGTTGTGTGGCGGGTTGATGACCGGCTTAACCGTGATCACGTGGATCCGCTTCGTGGTGTGGCTGACGATCGGGTTGATCATCTACATTTTCTACAGCCGGCACCACAGCGAGTTTGCAGCGAAGCGAAGAGCCAGTTAAGCAGAATTGCGCGCACCAGATAATGATTTGTCATTCTGAGTGGGCTTCCAGCCCACGAAGAACCTGCTTTTCTCGACATCGGCAGCCAAGCAGGTCCTTCGCTTCGCTCAGGATGACAAACGAAGGTAGGCCGTGACCGGTTCCGAAACATCGGCTGTCCTCCCCACTCCATTCATCCTCTCCCTGCCCAAGGCCGAGCTGCATCTGCACCTCGAAGGCTCCGTCGATCCTGCTACCTTGCTTGAACTGAAGCAGCGTCATGGCAAGCACGGCATGCTCGCCGAGGTGGAACAGCTCTACCAGTATCAGGATTTCAACGGCTTCCTGATGGCCTTCAAAACCGTCACTGAAGATCTGCGATCACCGGAAGACTACGAGCTCATCACCCACCGCCTGATGGAAAAGCTGAAGGCGGAAAGCGTGCTGCACGCGGAGGTGTACGTTTCGGTAGGCGTGTGCTTGTGGCGCAAGCAGAATTTCGACGCCATCTTCGAGGGACTGGAGCAGGGGCGGGTGCGCGGCGAGCGTGACTTCGGCGTGTCTCTGCTCTGGATTTTCGATGCCGTACGTCACTTCGGCCCGGTCGAGGCGCAGCATGTGGCCGAACTTGCCGTGCGCTACCAGGGGTCCAGCGTCATCGGTTTTGGCATCGGCGGAGACGAGCGCCGCGCCGCGCCCGAATTGTTTCGCGATGTCTATACCTACGGTGCCGACCACGGGCTCCGGCTTACGGCGCATGCCGGCGAGACCGCCGGGCCCGAATCCATCTGGGGCGCGCTGAACCTGCGAGCCGAGCGCATCGGGCATGGACTCACAGCATGGCAGGATTCAGAACTGGTCGGAGAACTTGCGACCCGGCAAATCCCGGTGGAAATCTGCCTGACCAGCAACCTGCGCACCGGTTGTTGCCGCGCCCTGGCGGAGCATCCGGTGCGAAATTACTTCGACCAGGGCATCATGATCACGCTCAACACTGACGATCCCGCGATGTTCGGTACCTCTCTGGCTCGCGAATACCAACTGGCTCAGGAAACGTTCGGCTTCAGCGATGAACACTTGCGTGAGTTGGCGCGCAATTCCTTCGAAGCTTCGTTTCTCCCTGCGGAAAAGAAGCTGGCCTTCCTGAATTTGTTTGACTCGGCAGCAGCCCGACCTTAGCCTTTCTCGAGCCCATGGCGGGGAACACCCATGCCCCAACACATTGGAATCGTCGCCTGCAGCGCGGAGGGAGCAGCGTTGTGCTATCGCACCGTCTGCCTGGAGGGCGCCGAACTCATGGGGCGGCATGGCCATCCGGAAGTTTCGATGCACACCCACTCGCTGGCCGACTATATGCGATGCGTTGACGCCAACGACTGGGCCGGAGTGGCGGAGCTGATGCTCTCCTCGGCGGCAAAGCTGGCCAAGGCGGGGGCCGATTTCCTGATTTGTCCGGACAATACGATTCACCAGGCCTTCGATCTGGTGGAGCACCGCTCGCCGCGGCCCTGGCTGCACATCGCGCAAGAGGTAGCCAACGAGGCCAGGCACTGCCACTACAAGCGACTCGGCGTGCTGGGCACGCGTTACCTGATGGAAGGGCCGGTCTATCCGGAAAAGTTGAAAGCTGCCGGCCTGGAACATCGCCTTCCAGGTCCCAAGGAACGGGAGAAGATCAACCAGATCATCTTCGACGAACTGGTGAACGCGCAGTTCACGCCGCGCTCGCTAGCGTACTTCACCGAAGTGATTCGAGCGCTGGCGGACGACGGCTGCGACGCGGTGGTGCTGGGATGCACCGAGATCCCGCTGCTGGTGACGCCCGACTCGTCGCCGCTGCCGACGCTCGATTCGACGCGCCTGCTGGCGCGGGCGGCGCTGAGGAAAGCAATTAGCAGTTAGCAATTAGCAATTGGCCAATTCGGGTCTTGGGGAAGCGTTGAACGTACAACGCAAGCTGAAGTTCCGATGGATTACCGGCAGTTTCGCCGTCTGCCGTTTGCCACCTGACGCCGCGTTGCCGGCCTGGGCACTTGAGGGTCTGTTTAGCACGATCACGCGAACGGCGGACGAGCTGTCTATTGCATGCCCCGAGGAAAATGTTCCGGCAGGAGTGAAGGCCGATAAGGGCTGGATTTGCTTCAAGCTCGAAGGCCCGTTTCCGTTCTCGCAAACCGGGGTCCTGTCGTCGTTCATTGGTCCTTTGGCAGAGAGCGGGGTCCCAATCTTTGCCATCTCGACTTTCGATACCGATTACGTGATGGTAAAAGACGAGTTTGCTGGCGCGACCCTGGAGGCCCTTCAAGAAGCGGGGCACGAGCTATGGCCCCGGGACGAATCCTGGCGCAAGCTGATCGAATGACCGTTTTGAGCCTCCCCGTTCATCTTCTGCCCCTGCCATTCGCCCGCCGAAATATGCAGAACGCTGTTTGCAATGATGCAGTTAGCGTCCGAGTGTGTTCTAATCGTGCATTAAATTCATGCCTTCCAGCCGTACCACCGTGCACCGCCGTCTGAAAGCACTCCACCGGAACTTCCGGGGAGCGCGCATGGTCACGCGGGCGTTCCTGTCCACCGAGCATCCGCTGCTGGCGCACATCATTCCCGTCCGGCGCTGCAATCTTGCCTGCAAGTACTGCAACGAGTACGACGATTTCTCCAAGCCCGTAGCAACCGAGACCATGCTCCAGCGCGTGGACAAGCTGGCCGAGCTGGGCACATCGGTGATCACCATCAGCGGCGGCGAACCGCTGCTGCATCCTGAACTGGACGAGATTATCCGCCGCATTCGCCATCGCGGCATGATCGCCGGGCTGATTACCAATGGCTACCTGCTGACCGCGGAGCGCATCCAGCGGCTGAACCGGGCAGGGTTGGAATGGCTGCAGATTTCGATTGATAACGTGACGCCGGACGACGTATCGAAGAAAAGCCTGAAGGTGCTGGACAAGAAGTTACAGCTCCTCGCCGAGCACGCCGATTTTCACGTGAACATCAATTCCGTGGTCGGCGGGGGTGTCTGCAATCCGCAGGACGCGCTGACGATTGGCAAACGCGCGCTGGAACTGGGTTTCAGCTCGACCGTCGGAATTATTCACGACGGAGACGGACAGCTGCAGCCGCTGGGCGAGGAAGAGCGGCGCGTCTACCACGAAATGAAGGCGATGGAGAAGCGCAGCTTTACGCGCGTCAATTCCTTCCAGGACAACATCGCACAGGGCCGTCCCAATCAGTGGCGCTGCCGCGCCGGCGCGCGCTATCTCTATATTTGCGAAGATGGCCTGGTGCACTACTGCTCGCAGCAGCGCGGCTATCCCGGGGTTCCTCTGGAGAAATACACCACCGCCGACATCCGCCGCGAGTATGTGACGGAAAAATCCTGTGCCCCGCATTGCACCGTTTCGTGCGTGCACCAGGTGTCGGTCTTCGATTCCTGGCGCGCCCCGCAGCAGCCCGCGCCTGAGACGGTCACCTCGGACCGCCTGGTGCAGATCGAGTAGTTAACTTCCTCGCCTCAACCCTCATCCATCATCAACGACCTACTTCTTCGCCGTGGGCGGCAGCAGGCCGTTCAGCCGCAAATACATGGCAGCGGCACTGTAGTGGTCGGCCCAGTCGTTGGTGAGGGCGATCAAGGCGAACGCGCGCGGCGCGCTGCGGCCGCCCCAAACCTCCACCGTGTCGCCCAGCTTGGCGTCGGTTACTTTCGCCACCGCCGTGTTGCAGAAGTCAAAGGAAGCCTTGAGCGCCGCCACCAGTTTGTCCTTGCCGTCGGTTTCTTTGAGCTCTTGAGCCTTGGGCTCGGGAACGTCGCCCACCTTGGCACAGAGAAAGTTGTTCGATTCCGTCATGTGCATCACCAGGTGGGCGAAGGTCATCTGCGGCGGAGTGGGCTTGTAGCTAAACTTGTCCGCGGGCATCTCCTCGACGGCAGCAATCAGGTTCTTCTGCTGCCGAGGCAGCATTTCCTTCAGTACGCTGGTGACCGGATCTTTCTGCTGGGCGGACGCGACTGCGGCCAAAGCAAACAGCGCGAGAAAGGCAAGAGCGCGTTTCATGGTAATGCCTCCAGAAGTGCGGACCAAGGATACAACCTCGAAGACTAAGTCCGCCACCGCGACAAGGAATTGACGATGGTCGATTGAAAACCGGCGCCCCAGACGCTTAGGGGTAAATCGTCACTCGAAAATCGCGAATCGTAAATTCTTCTTGTCCGTAATTCTCACCGTGCCTTTGGCTTCTGGGCTCCCATGGTCTTGACCGGAGGCCGCATTCCCGGCCCTCCGTGATTGCGGCGCATGTCGGCTGCCAGTTCCTTGATCTCGGTCAGGTCGCGTTGCATCTCGCTCCAGCCGTACCACAGCGCGTAGTCGGGGCTGGCATGGAAGGTGCCTTGGAAAGTGCGCATGCGGTGCTCCAGGTACATGACAAACAGTTTCTGCTCGATCACCGTAGGGGCATCGTGGAAGGTCAGCAGGTTGGGGAAGGGGTAAGCATAGTTCGCCGGTTTCGGCAGCACCCCGTCTTTGTACAGGCCGGCCACAACCTGAATCGCTTCAGCCATCAGGTGGTCGGCGTTGCGGATCATCTCGTCCCCCAGGTGGAGTTGCTGCTTGGCGAAATTCAGCGAATGGCACTGGTTGCAGGTCTTGAGCATCTTGTCGCGCTCGCGCTGCCAGTCTTCCTGGGTCAAGCGGACAAGGTCAGCGGCTTTGACCGTCTCCAGCAACGCGGTCGGCTTGCCCTCCGGATCAAGCACGCCCAGGGCCTGCAGAATCGCCGCACGATCGGCCGCCCACTGCTGGTCCTCGGGCATGGGCAGACGGACGGCCAGGAAGCCCCACGCGGTACGCACTTCGTGGTTGCCATCCTGCATGTGGCAGGTCTGGCAGGTGGGTGCAGCAGCATCGGCCGGCAGGATCTTGCGCTGCTTCAGATCGACCCGCACGCCGTGCTTGGAGGAGGAATACATCTCCCACTGCGGGTGATCGAAGCCCATGTGGCAGCTTTCGCAGGCTTGCGGTTGCTTGGCCTCCTCGACAGAAAACGTGTGGCGGGTATGGCAGGAGTCGCAAGCCGCCGTACCGAAATCGTTTTCCGTCCGGCTAAGCTCTGCCATGTCCTGAGGCGATTTCAATCCAATCTTGTGGCAGCCGCCGCAGCCCTTCTGGCCTTCGATCATGGCCATCGGCTGCCAGTGGATGGTGGGCATGGCCAGCATGGCCGCCCACGCCATCGCGTGCTTTCCCTTCTTGTACTGCTCGACCTGGGCCTGGTGACAAGTGGCGCAGGTATCGGGCGTGGGAATCTTCACCTTGGCCACATCATCGGCTGAAGTGTGCTGGTCGCCATGGCAGGTGACGCAGGTGACGTCGAGCTGACTATGCTTGCTCAGCTTCCAGTCCGAGACAATGTTGGGCGTGACCTTGCTGTGGCATTCGATACATTGCGCGGCCGTGGCGGGCTGCTGGGCGGTGAGAACGGTTGTGGTCAGGACAAGGGAACCAAGCAAAAGGAAGTATCGCAGGCTCATGATGCCTCCGAGTCGGGATCATTATGAAGACCGATTGAAACAGTCGCTGTGATTTAAGTCACGCGTGTGACGCGAGTCACCTGGATCGGTGTTCCCTACGAGAACAGCGCGCTCAACCCGGCCCCCACCAGCTTGTAGAAGACGTACCAGCCGGCAACGATGGCAATCGCGTTGCCCCGCTTCACCTTGCTGTTGCAGGCAAAACCGATACCCATCAGCACAATGCTCCAAATGACAAATACATCCAAGGCGGACACCATGCCGTACAGGAACTTGTTCCCCGTGGCATCCATGAAATAGGCGGGGTTGGTGGCCACCGGATTGTTTATGTTGAAGCCCTCACGATCAACCCCGGCAAAGAGCGAAACCATTCCCAACAAAGCCGCGACGATGCCCGGCAGGCTGCCGTAGATCACAATAGCCAACGACGTGCCGAAGCGCACCGAGGCCCCCGCCGCAAGGTTGAACGTACCCATGAGCACGGCCGCAATGATCACGAACACAATCAGGTTGACGGCTGGGATCGCATAGGAGATATAGCGGGTGACAGTGACCGATATCTGCAATTGTTTTGCCTGCTGATCCGGCGGAAGCTTCTCAAATTGTTCAGCGCGCGAGGAATGAGCAATTTGGTTTCTGCTGACCTGATCGAAACCGATCTGCCGGTCGACCAATAATAAGAATGCGACGGAGAAGATCGAAATCAGCAGCCATGGCGCCCACCAACTTGCGTTGCGCCGCAGGTCGGTAAAAGTCTTGCTGGGAGCAATGAAGGTGTCAACCATGCGCGCGCCTTCCGACAGCGGCGCGGCTTCCGGTGTGGGGGTAATGGACGCAGATGACATGCGATCTCCTTTAGAGGGCAGCGGGCGGATTTTAAGCCGTGGCAGGGAGTGGACACAAGTACAGACTGTGTGGTCCCGGGTCCTTGACCCGGGCATGCCTCATTCCCAGGCCGTCGCCATCTCCGGAGTGGCTTCCAGCAGGCTGCGGGTGTAGGCGTGCGACGGCCTTTCGGTGATCTGTTCCGTGGTTCCGACCTCCACGATTTTCCCCCGATACATCACCGCAATGCGCGTGGCCAGATATCGCACCACCGGCATGGAGTGGGAGATGAAAAGGTAAGTCAGTCCGAACTCGCGCTGCAACTGCGCCAGCAGGTTCACGATCTGCGCCCCCACGCTGACGTCGAGGGCGGAGACCGGCTCGTCGGCCACAATGAACCGCGGCCGCAGCGCCAAAGCCCGCGCGATCCCGATGCGCTGCCGCTGGCCTCCGCTGAATTCGTGCGGGAAACGGCGCAGGGCTGACTGGTCCAGACCCACGGCCCGGAGCAGTTCGGCCACCCGGGCGCGGCGGGCGGATGGGCTCAGCTTTTCGTGAATGATCAGCGGTTCGCTGACTACGTCCTCCACCCGCATGCGGGGATCGAGCGAGCCGAACGGGTCCTGGAAGATGATCTGCATGTCACGGCGCAGACCGCGCATCTCGCTGTGGCCGGCGGCAAGCAGGTCAGTTCCGTCAAAACGAATGCTGCCCGAGGTCGGTTCAATCAGCCTCAACACGAGGCGGCCGAGGGTGCTCTTGCCCGACCCTGATTCGCCGACCAGGCCGAGGGTTTCGCCGGATTGGATATCGAGGGAGACATCATCCACCGCCCGCACTTCGCCCCTGGCGCCTCCGCCAAAGATGGATTCGCCGAGTGGGTAGACCTTGACCAAGTTACCGATTTCGAGAAGAGCCACTGACTTACTTTCTCATGGTTATCTGCTGAATCCGATCCATCACAATGTAGATGCGTTGCTGGCTGGTGGTATCTGGCAACAAGTGCCCGGGCAACGCTTCCACGAAGCCGCGATCTGCGGTTAGCGCCGAGAACTCATGGCTAAGATGTTGCTGCAACTCAAGCGGGGCTCGCTGCACTTCCGCGACGATCTCTGGCCGTCCGTCGAGCACGGTAACAATATCCTCCAGATCGTGGCTCATGCGGTAATCATTCTTCCCGCGCCCGTGAAAGGCTTCCAGCTTGGTAGCCAAGAAATATGGGGCCGTGATCAGCCGGATGTCATGACTGCCAATTCTGACCTTTTGGGCATTCTCCAGCGCCGGGCGGTACCAGCGATTGCTGAAGCCGAGGATCGAAGGATCGGTGGGCATGAAGTCCACAATTGCGCCCCCGCTTGTCCATCGACAAATGGGAGCCTTCCGCTTGCGACTCACGAAAACCGAGCTGCCGCAACCGTTCTTCCAGCGCGGTGAACTCGGCGTAGGATGCGACTTCGGCAATCACATCGACATCCAGCGTTGGGCGGACCGGAGCTGCCCCGGGATCTGTGACCAATAATGCGGTGGCGCAGCCGCCCACGAAGGCGATTCGGTCGAGCAAGGGTGCGAGCTTCTTCACCGCAGCCAAAAGCAGACCGGCGTTCGGGTTTTCGGGGGGAGGGCTCACGGCGAGTCGATCCTGGAAGTCAATTCGCGAATGGCAATCTCCCGCTCACGGGCTCTGCCATCCCGAATCGCGTCCACCAGCGCCAATAATTCGTAGAGCTTGGGGTCACGCTGCGAAGCCTTGGGAACATTCCTGTAGAGCGGCGAGAACTCCGTTCCGCGTGCGGAGCCCTCTGCGCAGGGCCAGACCGGAGGGGGCTCAAAAGACTCGGCAATGTGCTGGTTGAGCGGAGGAGCAGCGTGGGCAGTGGGAATTCCGCGGACTAGTCCGCCGCGTTGAACGGGGAAGGCGTACTTCACGCCATGCACCAGAAACTCTTTCAGGTTGCCCCGATTCGGCCACGATATGGGATGATCCGCAGCCCAGCCCGGAGGGGGTGGGAGTGAGCGAGTATCGAGCAACCGGGCGACCTCGGCACGGTCAACTGATCGGAATACCTGGGACGCGCTCATGAACAGCTCTTCGCCCAGCTTGGCGTAGGTCCATGCCTGCTGACGCTTTTCCAGAAGCTTGAGAACGACTACGATGTCTTGGGGCCGTAATTCCACAACATCATTCTATATTCCAGAACAAGGAATATCAATTATTAATAATAACTTAGATTGACTGATTAGATAGTATTCCATATTCCAGAACATGGAATATCTGACCCCTACCGCAGCGCAATCAGCGGCACCGCCAGCAGCGCCGCTAAAATGCCCACCGCTTTCCAGCGGGTGAAGTGTTCTTTCAGAAACCACCGGGCCAGCAGGACGGTGATGGCGGGATAAAGAGACGTCAGTACCACCGCGGCATCCAGACGCCCGGTCTGGTCGGCGCGGATGAACAGCAAGGTGCCGGTGGAATCAAGGCAACCGGCGATCAAACCGATCGCGACAGCGCTGGGGTGCAATTTCCGTCGGCCGCGAACTAGCACGATCGCTGCCACCATCACCAGCGAGGCAAAGCGGGAATAGCCCGCGGACCACAAGGCCGAGCTATCCCCGGTGCGATGGATGCAGATGAAAAAACCGGCAAAGCCCAGGCCGGCTAAAACAGCCAGCCCCAGACCTTCAGGGCGACCTACGGCGCCTTCCGGTCGCGAGATCAGCCAGATCCCCAGGCCGGCAAGGACAAAGCCGGTGATGGGCAGAATGCCCGGCACGCCCTCTACGAACATTCCAAACCCGGTGGGAATGGCCGCCCCCAGGACTGCTGCTACTGGAGCGGTAAGCCCCATCCTCCCGCTGGCTAGCGCGCGATAAAACAGGGCCAAGCCGGTGCCGCCAAGAGAGCCTGCGGCCAGGGCCCAGAGCTCGCTCGTGCGGGACGGCAACGGAGCGTGGTTGGCCAGGGCCAAGCTCGCCATCAGCCCGAACCCGCTGGCGTGTGCCAGCATGGTGACCACGAAGGCGTCCGAGCGTTTGCAAGCATATCCGCCGAGGAAGTCACTCGTTCCCCAGCACAGCACCGCCACCAGGCTGAATCCGGCAGGCACGAGTTGGCCGGGGGAAGACATGAACGACGAGAGTAGCATGGGCTTTCCGGTAAGCCCTCTGAAGGGCCTCACCCGGCTCCCCCTGGAGGCAACAAAAACTGCTGACCGTGGTGTCTAATACAACTGGGTTCTTGCCTGGCTGCTCTGGCGTCACTGCAATGTTTAAACCGCCTTCACGACACGGTTTCTGCCTCCTTGCAGCCTTTGCGTTGCTGCTGGGCGGCCCCGTCTTTTCGTCTTTGGCCCAAGCACCCGAAGGTCAGGTTCTCCCGGGACTCCAGCCGCCCTCGAATTCCGAGCCGAGCTACGCCCTCACTGGCACCGTCATTAACTCCATGACCGGCGAGCCGGTGCGCCGTGCCCTGGTGCAAGTTCTCACCGGTTCGCAGCCGTCGGCGCTCACCGACGGCGACGGTCATTTCGAATTCGACGAAGTGCTCGGAACGCGAGTTTCTGTGACCGCACGCAAGCCCGGCTTCTTCACCGACCAGGCAATCAATCGCATGTCCCCCGAGGCGAAATCGGTCACACTCGGCCCCGACGCTCCTCCGCTGGTACTAAGACTCATTCCGGAAAGCCTGATCTTTGGCCGAATCCAGTCGCCCGACGGGGAGCCGATCGAAGGCTTGCCCGTCAAAGTAATGTGTGTCCACGTGGTCGAGGGCCGCAAGAGCCGGCAGGCCAATGGGATTACCACGACCGATGAAGACGGCGAGTTCCGGGTTGCGAATCTCCCCGCTGGTTCCTATGTGATGGAAGCAGGCCCGAGCGCGGACTGGCGGTTGCTCGGAAGAGCCGCCGATAACGCCCACCATCAGGGGTACGCGGCTGTGTTCTACGGCGGTGCGCGAGAGATCGCGTCCGCCACCCCGATCCGGCTTGCAGCCGGCCAGCATGCGCAAGCCGATTTCTCCCTCAAGCCGGAGCCGCTATACCGGGTGACCGGCTTGGTCACCGGACCCGCCGTTAACGGCGAGGTGAACCTGCGGTTTGTGAACTCGTCGGGTGAGCCTTTTGAGTTTGAAACCCAGTTCGATGCCGCAACCGGGAAGTTCCAGGCAAAACTCCCCGCCGGTTCGTACACGGTCACAGCCCAAAGCGAGGCAGAAGGCGGAACCGCATTAGGTGCTGAGCTGCCGTTTACGGTGCATGCCGATCTCACCGGCCTGCGCATCGCCCTTGCGCCGGCGACCTCTATCTCCGTGAGGGAAACGCTCGAATCGTCAACTCCGGTTCCAGGTGGTAACGGGCGATTCCAACCGGCAACCGTCCGACTGGGGGATATTTCAGCTGCGCGGGACGGCGCGCAACTGTGGGCGGCTTACGGAAATTCAGGGAGTGATGCGGGCTTGGCCGTGCGCAACGTGCCTCCGGGCAGGTACAGCGCGGAGGTTACTTCCAATGGCAGCCAGTGGTACGTGCAGTCGGTCGAATGTGGCGGCAAAGACCTGCTGCGCGAAGACCTGGTTGTGACCGGCGGAGCTCAGGTGCCGGAGATCGAAATCGTGCTGCGTGAGGGCAGTGCCGGGCTGCACGGAACCGTCTCTTCCAGCGGTGCGCAGGCCACCGCGTTGCTCATCCCCGAGGGTCCGCCGGGGCAGACGAGGGCAGTCTCGACTAATCCACAGGGCGAATTCGACTTCGACCGCATTCCGCCGGGCAACTATAGCGTGCTGGCCTTTGAGGGCGAAGGTCCGGAATACAAGGACCCGGACGTGTTGAGCACGTACTTGTCCAAGGCCACTCACCTCGGCCTGCGGCCCAACGAGAAGGCAACGGTCACGCTGGATTTGATCCCACTCGTGAAGTGATGCTCATGTTCAGGCGGCTCATCTCGATCTGCTTGCTGCTTGCAGCCGCTGCGGCGCAGGAGCGGCCGTCGTCCGCACCCGCCGAACCAGGGTTTCGCATCAGCGGGACCGTCGTGAATGCGCTGACCGGGCAAGCTCTCGCAAACACCGAGGTTGAGGTCGGGCTCTCACAACAGCCCGACGTTGTCGCCAGCCTGGTCACCGGCAGTGATGGCCGGTTCCATTTGGATGGCCTTCCCCGGGGGAAGTACTGGTTAGTCGCGCAGCGCACCGGGTTCGCGCAGCAGGGATTCGAGGAGCACGAGGGTTTCTTCACCGGAATCGTGGTTGGGCCCAATCTCGATTCCGGGAATCTCGTATTTCGGCTTCGTCCCGACGCTTCGATTTCCGGCACGCTCACCGATGAAGCCGGCGAACCCGTTCGCGATGCGCAAGTCATGCTGTTTCGAACTGGAGTACAGAACGGACGGCAGATCACCGCGCGCCGCGGGCAAAGTCAGACCGACGATCTGGGGCATTACCGCTTCGGCCACCTGCGGCCGGGACAGTACTTCATTGCGGTATCCGCCTCGCCCTGGTACGCGCAGATTCCCGCCCAGCAGAGAGTCGAGAGCAATGGCAAAGTGAGCTCTGCCGGCACGGCACTTGATCGTTCGCCGCTCGACGTGGCCTATCCCATCACCTACTACTCCAGCGTGACCGACTCCAACGCTGCGGTGCCGATCGTTCTGAAGCCGGGCGATCACGCCACCGCGGACGTGGGTCTCATTGCGGTTCCGGCGCTGCATCTGCGCATCAGTGATCCGGATGCGGATCCGTCGTCGCCCGCCGACGTCCGGCTGATGGCGCACGTCTTCGGTGAGGTGATGACGCCCACTCCCGCGCAGAGCACAAGCGTGGATGGTGCCATGGAAGTGGACGGTGTCGCCCCCGGCCAGTACCTCATGTCGCTGCGAACCTACGCCAGGAATCGAACCCAGCCCAGCGCACGCGCCCAGGAAGTAGACGTCTCCGACGACGTCGAAATTAATGCGCCAGACCAATCGGTGCTGACCGAAGTGGTGGGCAAGGTCCTGCTGGACGGAGAACAGAAATTGCCGCCCCAGGTCTTTCTCCGAATGGTGAACCCCACAACCGGGCAGGGTGTGGGGGCGCAGGTCTCGGCCAAAGGCGATTTCCAACTGAGCGTCGCACCCGGTAAGTATGAACTTGCCGTCTTCAACGTCCCCAAGGCGATCGTAGGCAGCCTTTCCGCCACCGGCGCCAGGGTGGTAGGCAGCAGCGTTGAGATCAGCGGTGGCGGATCGCTGCAATTGAACGTGAGCCTCACCCGCGGCCTGGGAAATCTGGATGGCATCGCCTTGCGGGACGGTAACCCGAAACCCGGAGCCATGATCGTGCTCGTCCCGGAGGACCCCGAGAACAATGTTTCCTTGTTTCGCCGCGACCAGAGCGACAGCGACGGCACCTTCAGCCTGCGATCGGTGTTGCCCGGCAACTACACCGTACTTGCGATTGAGAACGGCTGGGACCTCGCGTGGCAAAGCCCCACCGTGCTCAGACCCTACCTGAAACAGGGCACCGTCGTCGAAGTCGGCCCCGGCCGAAAATATGACGTCAAGGTCAAGGCGCAATAGGAGTTACATTTCTGATGGTCGATTCTTGATGGTCGGAAGGGGAAGGGAAAGCTCCTCTCTACTCGCTACTGACGTGCTAAAATCTGCACCAGTATTTCTTGCCGAGAGCCCAGGTTGATTGAGCTAGCACCTTCGATTTTGTCGGCGGACTTCGCCCGTTTGGCGGAGCAGGTCCGCAGTGCCGCCGAGGGCGGCGCCACCCTGGTCCATGTGGACGTCATGGACGGGCACTTCGTCCCCAACATCACCATCGGGACTCCGGTGGTAAAGTCCCTGCGCAAAGCGACCGACTTGCCGCTCGATTGCCACCTGATGATCGAAAATCCCGACCAGTACATTCCCGAGTTCGCGGCAGCGGGCGCGGACTGGATCTCGGTGCACCAGGAAGTCTGCCGCCACCTGAATCGCACCCTGCACCTGATCAAGAGCCACGACCTGCTGGCAGGAGTAGTGATCAATCCCGCCACTCCGGTGGAAACCCTGAGCGAAGTGCTCGACATCGTCGACTTCGTCCTGGTCATGTCGGTCAACCCCGGCTTTGGAGGTCAGAAGTACCTTCCCGCGGCCGCCCGCAAAATCCGCCGATTGGCGGAAATGCGCACCCAGCGCGGGCTCAATTACCGCATCGAAGTAGATGGCGGGATCGCGCTCGACACGGTGGCGGAAGTGGTGCGGGCAGGGGCAGAAATCCTGGTCGCCGGCAGCGCAGTTTTTGGTCAGGGCGATCCCAAGAGCAATTCACAAAAGATGTTGAAAGCAGCAACCGAGGCAACCCTGCAGAAGGTTTAGCAGTAACGGTGGAAGACGGGCGCGCTCGCCCGTCCACTCGAGCGAGGCTCGACGAACGAAGTTTTCCCGAGGTTCTATGTCACGTCGTATTCCGGTCATCCTGCTCCTGGGCGTCCTGGCGTTCACGGTCGCCTGCACCAACAAGAAGGTCAACAACCCACTGGCCAATGTCGGCTCCAAACAGCCCGACAAGGTTCTGTTCGACCGCGCCCTGGCCGCCCTGAAGCACAACCGCTTCGACGTGGCCCGGATCACGCTGCAAACCCTGATCAATACTTATCCGGATTCCGAGTACATTGCCCGCGCCAAGCTGGGCGTGGCCGATTCCTGGTACGCCGAGGGTGGCTCCACCGCCCTCGCCCAGGCGGAGATCGAGTACAAGGATTTCATTACCTTCTTCCCCAACATGCCGGAAGCTGCGGAAGCGCAACTGAAGATTGCCAACATCCACTACCAGCAGATGGAGAAGCCGGACCGCGACTACACCCACGCCCTGCGCGCCGAAGAGGAGTACCGCAACCTTATTCTGCAGTTCCCCGACAGCAAGCTGGTGCCGGAAGCCAGGCAGCGTCTGCTGGAAGTGCAGGAGGTGCTGGCCGAGCGCGAATTCCGGGTAGGCCGTTTCTACTACCTGCGCGAGTCCTATCCCGCGTCCATCGCCCGCTTGCGCTCCGTCGTGGATAAGTACCCGCTCTACAGCAAGGCCGATGAAGCGTTGTACCTGCTGGGCCAGTCCTACGAGGGTGAAATCGCCAACTTGCGTTTGCGCAAGGTCAACGAAGCGGCCAAGGCGCGCATGATCGAGCAATTCTCCCGCGGGGCGGCGGACGCCTATTCGCGCATCCTCACACGCTATCCGCTGATGAACCGCGCCGACGATGCCAAGGCACGCCTGGTTGCGTTGAAACAGCCCGTGCCCCGGCCCACCAAGGCTGCGATTGCCCAGAACAAGGCGGAAGAGGATAGCCGTCGCGAGACCGGCGTGTTCGGACACTTGATGGGCAATTTCCAGAAGCATCCGGACGTCGCCCAGGCCACCAAGGTTGGCGAGCCTACATTGGTCGATCCTAAGATGGTGAGCGCCACCGACGTGGTGAAGCAGGCCACGCACGCCATGATGGCAAACGCGGGCGGGTCCGGGAACAATACCGTCTCAGTGGAGACCGTGAAAACCGGTGCCCCACCCCCAGGTCAGCCTGCACCTCGTTCCGACCAAGCGGCCCCGGCGGCGGACAACTCAGCCGCGCCCGAGGCAGCGAGTGATTCTTCTCAACCGGCAGGGGCGCAGCCAACCCCCGCTGAACTGCAGCCCAACGCTTCCGCAAATGACCCGAACGAACTGAAGCCCAACGTGCCCGACAATGGCGGCCAGACTCTGCCGCCCCCGGCGCAGGTCAATGAGATTCAGGCCGGTACCTCCGACCAGGGCGCGAGCTCCGGCCAAGCCGGCGCAGCCGATGGCAAAACCGGCGAGGCGGCTGCCTCGTCCCCCTCCGGTTCCAAGAAGGACGACGAGGATTCGGCGATAGCCTCCAGCAAGCGTAAGAAAAAGAAGGGCCTGAAGAAGCTCATCCCGTTCTGACCCGGGTGCAGCCCGGACCGGCAGGCTATGGGGAACTGTGCCGCGCTGGCGCCCCACCCACAGGGGACTGTCCCCTGGTAACCTCTTACTCTCCTATTGTCATTGACTTAGGGCGTGGGACAAGTTAATTTCGCGCTATCTCCCCCTTTATCAAAGGACCACCCATTGGCGCGGAAAATACTGCTCGCCGACGATAGTGTGACAGCCCAGAGCATGGGCCGGAGAATCCTCACCGATGCCGGCTACGAAGTGGTTACGGTGAGCAATGGCTCGGCGGCGCTCAAGAAGATCGCCGAGAGCAAGCCCGACTTGATCGTCCTGGACGTGTACATGCCGGGCTATGGCGGCCTGGAAGTGTGCCAGCGCCTGAAGGAAACCCGCGAGACGGCGCGCATTCCGGTGCTGCTCAGCGTGGGCAAGCTGGAGCCCTTCAAACCTGAAGAAGCGCGCCGCGTCCGTGCTGACGCCTACATCGTCAAGCCTTTCGAAGCCAGCGAACTTCTTACTGCACTCACCAAGCTTGAAGATAAGATCGTCCCGCAGCCCGAGCCCTACAAGCCCGGCCGTTTTGCCAAAGCCATTGCCGCAGTTGAGCAGTTCACCGCGCCTGAGTCAGGGCAACGCGATCAAAGCTTCGGTGACAGCGAAACCGGATGGAAGGATCGGCTGATCATTCCGCATCCTGCACCAAAAGCTCCGGACCCGGAAACAGAAGCTCCACACGCAGCGCACACCGGGTTCCGCAACTTCTCGCGAGAGGAAGATTTCAAGCCGGCAGAGGCGAAAGCAGGGTTTGAGCGTCCCATTCCGGCGGGCCTTCCGACAGACATCAGTGCGGAGGAGATCGCGGCAATTACCGCCGCCGCCGTCAGCGGGAAGAGCGAAGAACCCACACCGCAGGAGTCGACCCCCGTCGCGGAAGCAGTGGCCGAGCCTCCTGCTGCGGCGATCGAAGGGAAAAAATCCGAGCCCGCTGCCTCGGTAGCGGAAGAACCCAACGCCGAGACCGCTGTAG
>JBGPJK010000035.1:0-22274 GCA_041485425.1 Terriglobia bacterium
CAGGGAAAAGGCGGATCGCTGGGACCGAAGTTCGTGGGCATCAGCGGTGATGTGAACCGCCCGGGAATTTTCGAAGTTCCCATGGGCATCAGCTATCACGAACTGATTTTCGAACATGCCGGCGGCATTATCGACGGCAAGAAACTTCTGGGCTTCGCCCCCTCCGGCCCTTCTTCGGGATACCTGCCTGCCTCCATGACCAACCTGCCTCTGGACTGGGACGCGGTGGCGAAGGTGGGCTCCATGGTCGGTTCGGGGGCGATCGTGGTCTGCGCCGAGGGCCGCTGCATGCTGGACATGGCGCTCAACGCGGTGCGCTTCTTCCGCAACGAGTCCTGCGGCAAATGCGTGCCCTGCCGCCTGGGTTCGCAGAAGATGGTGGAGATGCTGAAGGGCTGGACCGAAGGCAGGGCCGGCGAGCACGACCTGCAATTGCTGAAAGAGTTATCGGACGCCATGCGCTTGAGCTCCATATGCGGGCTCGGGCAAGTGGTGCCCGTTCCCATCGTGTCCGTGCTGACCCATTTCCGTGAAGTGGTGGACGACCACGTGATGCGCCGGCGTTGCCCGGCAGGCGTTTGCTTCACTGAATCAGCGAGGCGAGCATGAGTCCCGACGGAACCGCCGGCAAGCCGGTGCCACAAATCCAGTTGACCATCGACGGCGTCGCGGTTTCTGTTCCCCAGGGGACCACCATCTTTGATGCGGCACGCCTCAACGGCATCCCCATCCCCACACTTTGCCACCAGCAAAACGAGAATCCGGTAGGCGTATGCCGGGTGTGCGTGGTCGAGGCCGGACCAAAGTTCGCCGCTTCCTGCATTCGCCAGGCCGAACCAGGCATGGTGGTGAAGACCAACACCGACCAGGTGCAGGGCGTACGCAGGACCTTGGTCGAGTTGCTGATGTCCGACCATCCCTCGCCCTGCGCCCGCCAGCAACACTCCGGGGATTGCGAACTGGAGCGCATGGCGGAGCAAGCCGGGGTCCAGCATCCGCGCTTCCCGCAAAAGGTCACGCCACGTGGCAAAGACGAATCTTCCATCGCCATCGCCGTGGACCATGAAGCTTGCATCTTGTGCGAGCGCTGCATTCGCGGCTGCGACGACATCCGCCACAACTGGGTCCTGGCGCGGCGCGGCAAGGGGTACCAGGCGGGCATCGCCTTTGATAACAACCTGCCCATGGGAAGTTCTTCCTGCGTCTCCTGCGGCGAGTGCATGGTTTCCTGTCCCACCGGCGCGCTCACCAATCGCGCGGTAGTTGGGACCAAGCTGACCGGCCAGGCGGTTGCTCCGGAGGCGCTGCTCGGGCTGCCGATTTTCAAGAATGTTTCCGGCACCTTCCTGGAACTCAACAGCCATGCGGTGGTGGAGCGTCGTTTCCGCGCGGGGGAGATCATCTGCCGGGAAGGCGACTTTGGCGCCACCGCCTTCTACATCGTGGAAGGGAAGGTGGACGTTTACCTTTCCAGCCCCATCGCCCACGTCAAGACCCAGGACAGCGGACAGGGCTTCCTGAGCAAACTCAAGAGCCTGCTGGCGCCGCGCGCCCACGACCGCCGCCACGAAGAGGTAGACCGCCCCTACATCCCGATTGATGCTTCCGTCGATCTCCCTTACGACAACCCCATCGCCGAACTGGGCCCGGGAGAGCTGTTCGGGGAAATGACCTGCATGAGTTATTACCCCCGTTCCGCCACGGTGCGGGCCAAAACCGACTGCACCATGCTGGAGATGTTGCGCAACGTGCTCGACATCATGCAGCGCAACAAGACCTTCCGCGAGCAACTGGAGCGTACCTACAAAAAGCGGGCGCTGGACTCCCACCTGCGCAGTGTTCCTGTCCTCGCCTCGCTGACGCCGGAGTTCATCGACCACCTGCGGGAGCGCGTGGAACTGGTGCGCTTCAATCCCGGCCAGGTGATCTGCCGCCAGGGCGAGCCGGGCGATAGCTTCTACCTGGTGCGGCTGGGATTCGTTAAGGTGTCAGAACATCGCCCCGGCGGCGACATGGTGCTGGCTTACTTGGCGCGGGGCGGCTACTTCGGAGAGATCGCGTTGCTCGGCGGCATTGCCCGCATCGCCACCTGCACCGCGCTCGATCACGTGGAAGTCGTCCGCATTCCGGGAGAAGACTTCCAGCTCATGCTGGACAAGTTCCCGGCAATCCGGCAGAAGCTGGAAGCGGCAGCGGCGGAGCGCATTGCAGCCAACCGCCAGCGGGCCGTGCAGGTGGCCAACGTCCCCGTGGAGCAGTTCCTGAACCAGGGTCTGATGGAGGCGCAGAGCCTGCTCATCCTCGACCTGGAGCGCTGCACCCGCTGCGACCAATGCGTACGCGCCTGTGCCGACGCGCATGACGGCGTGAGCCGGCTCATCCGCGAGGGTCTGCGCTTCGACAAGTACCTGGTGGCAACTTCCTGCCGCCAATGCCGCGACCCGCTTTGCATGGTGGGCTGCCCGGTGGGCTCCATCCGGCGGCGCAATTCGCTCGAGGTCATCATCGAGGACTGGTGTATCGGCTGCGGCCAGTGCGCCAACAATTGCCCGTACGGCAACATCAACATGCATCCCTTCCCGGTGGAGCAGGATGATCCCTCCTACCCGGGACGCAGGATTGCCAGCGTCAAGGTGAAGGCCACGTCCTGCGACCTGTGCCTCGACCACGAGGAGCCCAGTTGCGTCTACGCCTGCCCGCATGACGCCGCCCACCGGGTGAATCCGCCGGAGTTCTTTGCCGGCTTGCTCAAGCAGCGCAGTTCAGGGATGAAGGGATAGAAGCACTGTGCGCATCGACCATACACACCGCAAGTGGTTCATCGGCAGCGTGATCGCGCTGGCCGTTGCGCTGGTGGTGTACATCCCCTACAGCCGCAGTTCGCCGCAAGGCGCGACCGGCGGCAGCGTGCTCGGCCTTACCTACGGAAGCCTTGGATCGGCGTTCATGCTGTTTGCCGGTTTACTGGGACTGCGCAAGAAGTTCCCCATCTGGCGTGTGGGCCGGGCGCAAGCCTGGATGCGCGGTCACCTCTGGCTTGGCTTTCTCGCCTTCCCCATCATTCTGTTCCACGCCGGCTTCCACTTCGGCGGTGCCCTGACCAGCACCTTGATGTGGCTGTTCCTCGTGGTGTTCGTCAGCGGCATCTTCGGCGCCGCGCTGCAGCACTACATGCCGCGCATTGCCACGGAACAGATCCCCATGGAAACCATTTATGAACAGATCGACCGGGTCCGCGGGCAACTGCTCGAAGAGGCGGCAAAGTTAGTCGAGGAGGCCGCGTCCTCCCTCGCCGGCAATGTGGAGACAGCGACCGAATTGCAGCGCGCGGCTTCCGCCAGTGCAGGCACCATGGGTGGGCTGACGGTCGCCTCCGGTTTGCAGATGGACGAAGAAGCCGCCGTCGAGTTGCGCGGATTCTTCACC
The DNA here is from genome assembly GCA_041485425.1 of Terriglobia bacterium. Classification (GTDB taxonomy): domain Bacteria; phylum Acidobacteriota; class Terriglobia; order Terriglobales; family Acidobacteriaceae; genus JAIQET01. The sequence goes on from JBGPJK010000035.1 coordinate 3,427, forward strand.
CGCGAGATCCAACCGTTCCTGGAGCACGCTGGTTCGCGCGGTCCGGCTCTCGGCGATCGCAACCGCGCCCAGGGAATGTTCCGCCAGTTGCGCGTGCTGCTTCCCGCCAACGTGCACTCGACCGTGGACGACCTGGAAAATGTCTGCGAGGAGAAGCGCCAACTGGACCAGCAAAGCCGTTACCACAAAGTCTTGCACGGCTGGTTGCTGGTCCACATTCCCCTGTCGTATGTGGTGTTGTTGTTGGGAGCGGTGCACGCTGTGTTTGCTTTGCGTTACTAACCTGGAGCAGGTGCGATGCTGCGACGTACACGGACAACCAAGACGCTGGCCAAGCGGATGGACTTGCAGTATTTCAGCAAGCCTCATCCCTTCCGGCGCTGGCGCCTGTGGCTCTCCGTGGCGGTTCCGGTCGTCGCTCTGGTGTGGATCGTGTTCTCCCAGCGCGCGACCGGGGAGAAAGTCTACAGCAGCGGCCCCTTGGCATCGTCGCACGCGGTGTTTGGAAAAAAGTGCGAAGTCTGCCACGAAAGCAAGCTGGGATTCTTCAGCAAGCAAGTCAGTGACAAGAAGTGTCTTGCCTGCCATGATGCCCCGGCGCATCACGAGGAGAAAGCCAGCTTCACGCCCCAGTGCGGTGCCTGTCACGTGGAACACAAGGGCTCACTGCGGCTGGCGGCCACTTTGGACGCCGGCTGCACCCAGTGCCACGCCGCCCTGGGCGCGCATTCCAGGGGCGCGACCCAATTCGTCAAGGACATCAACGGATTTGACGACCACCATCCCGAGTTTGCCGCGTTGCGGCCGGGCGTGTCCGATCCCGGCAAGGTCAAGCTGAACCACTACAAGCATCTCGTGCCCAATCTCGCCGGACCGCACGGCCCGGTACAGCTCGATTGTCACGATTGTCATCGTCCCGCCGGGATGGAAGGCGCATGGCCTTACGCATCCGCGCAGCTGAAGACGGTCTCGGCGGAGATGGACAACACCGTGAAGTCGGCTCCATCGCGCGCCTACATGGCGCCCATCCGCTACCCCGAGCAGTGCGAAGGCTGTCACGTCAAGGACCTCCAGTTCGACAAGCGCTTCGACGAGGCCGTGCCCCACGACCGCCCGGACATCGTGCAGGCCTTCCTCTATCGCAAGTACAACGAATATTTCTCCACCCACCCCAATGCTTTGTCAGAGCCCATCGCTCCCGAGCGTATGGTGCCCGGCAAGTTCAATCCGCCGCCTCCGGTGCCGCACAACCGCCAGGAATGGATCGCGTTGCAGGTGGAGTTGTCCGATCGCATCCTGTGGGGCAAGGGATGCAAGCTGTGCCACACCATGATCCCGGCCGACGACCCGCAGCAACTGCCCACCGTGGCCAAGTCGAATATCCCGGTGCGCTGGTTGCCGCATGCCGAGTTCGACCATGACGCCCACCGCCTGCTGAAGTGCGATTCCTGCCACGCGAAGAGCCGCAACAGCCAGGACACCGCCGAGGTGCTGGTGCCCGGAATCAAGTCGTGCCGCGCCTGCCACCAGGAGCGTGGTCCGCAGCGAGATGCCGCCAACGGCCAGTGCTCCGAGTGCCACCAGTATCACGACTGGAGCAAGGAAAAGCCGGTCAAGGGCATGTACTCGATCACCCAGCTGCGGGGACGCGGCAAGAGCGGGTTCTAGAAACCTGTCTCATAAATAGTTCGTGGCGGGTGGCCCGTCCTTGTCTCTCCCGCTTTTGGAGAGACAGGGCGGGGTTTTGTAATCACGGACCCGAAAGCCCGGCGAGTGGCCCGGGCTTCGCGTCCATCCTGACTCTGAAGGGTGGCCCGTCCAAGCTCCGCTTGGGCGGGGGTGTTCGTCGGTCACTGACTCGACTGCAGGGTGGCCCGTCCTTGTCTCTCCCGCTTTTGGAGAGACAGGGCGGGGTTTTTGTAATCACGCACCTAAAAGCCGCGTCCCCAACCCAACCCAGCAGAAGTTGATTCGAGAAATGGAATACCTGATTGGTTTGATACTATCTGTGGCCGTGGCCGCCCTGGCCATCCTCACCGGCTTGGACCGCGACCGTGCCTTTTATCCAACCGTGCTCATTGTCATCGCCTCATACTATGTGCTGTTTGCTGTAATGGGAGCCTCTGGGCGGACACTGGCAATTGAAATCGCCGTTGCCAGTGGATTCTTGCTGTTTGCCGTTCTCGGCTTCAAAAGAAACCTCTGGATGGTAGTCGCGGCCCTGGTGGGGCACGGAGTGTTTGACTTCGTTCGTCCCTGGTTCATCGACAACCCTGGAGTGCCGTACTGGTGGCCCGGTTTCTGTTTGGTTTTTGATGTGGTCGTCGGCGGTCTATTAGCGGTCCGCCTGATGAGGCGCGGGCTGGAGGCTGGCCCCCGCTTTCCCTCTACACACAACTAGCCGAGAGCTGATGTACCGGTCGCGGCCACACCTCATCTTCTTCGTTTCGTTGTCTTTTTCGCTTCGCGCTGGGCCAATAACGTTCGCTTGGCAGCCTCCATGTCGAAGATTAGCTTCTTCTTCCCGGACAGGAACCAGCGTATGCATTCTTCGATATTGTTCGTCCAAACCTGTGACCGATTGCGGCTGACGGGCTGCATGATTTCGATCAGCTTCTTGTCGCCGGCTCTCGGCATGAGCCACGAACCGACCGTGTACATGAAGCGCGTCCAGTCGCGTGTCGAAGGCTGCATGTTCACCGCTATGATGTCGAAGTCTCCGAACTGATAAGGCCGTGTTTTCTCCGGTGCGGTGGGAGCCGACTTGGGAGAAACTGCCTCTTTCCGTTTACGTTTCATGCCACTACGAGTCTTCTGCACTTCGACGATGAACGTGTCCGGGCCAAAGAAGCTTCGCACAAGAGGCTCTCCGCCCTGAGTACGCTGAAGCTTCACCTGAATCTTGATTTCTCCTTTGTCCGAGTCCCGTTGGATTTTGAAATCGTATGGAAGGTCTCCTGTGACGGGCACGGAACGCCAGCCTTTGATGGTAGGTAGAACCTTCGCTTCAAGAACCGCTTCGGCAATGACGCCACGAACTCCACGTTGAACGATGTCTTGCGACCGGTATATCGCATCAAGGATCAGTTCGTAGCCGACTTCCCATTTCTCTTCAAGAGCGTGCCTTGGAAGTTTCGAGCGCAGGTAGGACGCGAGACCCTGCAACTCCGATGGAGTCAGGCTCTCGATTAGCTTCTTAATGCTCTCTGTCTTTTCGCTCATTCTTGGGACGCCCCGGACGTTCAGCCCGGTAGCTCTCAACCTCACTTCGTCGCAAAAAAACCCGACCGCCAACTTCGAGCGGCTTGAACCTGCCTTTGAGGATCAGCCTCGCGATAGCCTGACGGGAGACGCCTCTGATCCGAGCCGCTTCAGCCTGAGAAATCCATTCGTCGGGTTTGAAACTTCGCGTCACATTAAAGGGTTGACAACGTAAACCTATTTTCGCTACGCTGCTTCAGTCATACTGGTACCTCGATGCGGTCAGCGAAGCGCAAGGAAACCGAGATCACAGAACACCCCGAGAACGCGGAGTACGTAGCTGACGTGAACTTGCCGTCAGATCATCCCCGCGCTCTATTGCAGAATGCTCCGTACTACGTCACAAAACTCGGTGCCGCGTATCTAGGCGAGTCCCTTGCGATGTTGCGGACTCTCCCCGATGTTTCCGCCAACCTAGTTTTCACTTCTCCGCCTTACGCCCTCCACTTCCAGAAAGAATACGGCAACGTGTCGAAAGGTCAGTACATCGAATGGTTCCTGCCGTTTGCAAAGGAGGTTCGTCGCATTCTGACAGACGACGGTAGTTTTGTTCTGAATATCGGCGGGAGTTGGAACAAGGGAACCCCAACCCGGTCGATCTACCACTTCAAGCTGCTCGTTGCTCTCGTTGAAACTATCGGCTTTCATCTCGCACAGGAATGCTTCTGGTACAACCCCGCAAAGATGCCTGCCCCGGCTGAGTGGGTCACCGTCCGCCGCATTCGTGTGCGGGACTCGGTTGAGTACGTTTGGTGGCTCTCAAAGACGCCATGGCCCAAGGCGTCGAATCTTAATGTCTTGAAGGAATACAGCCCGGACATGATCCGGCTGGCAAAGAACGGCGTGCGGGAGACTGTCCGGCCTTCTGGTCATGTTATCCGGGACACCTTTGACAAGATCAACGCCGGGGGCGCGATTCCGCCGAATGTGGTTGAAGAGCAGTTCGCAGAGAGTATGCTGAAGTTTGGAAACAACGCTGCGAACGACGGCTACACCATGCAGTGCAAAGAGAGCGGGATCAAGATTCATCCGGCACGTTTCCCCGCAGCACTACCAAGCTTCTTTATCAAGCTGCTAACGCAGCCAAACGATCTTGTTATTGACCCCTTCGCCGGATCGAATACTTGCGGTGCTGTTGCTGAAGAGCTAGATCGGCGTTGGCTTGGCTTCGATGAAGTCGAAGAGTACCTTCGCGCCAGCAGGTTCCGATTCAATCTGAAGCAGAAAGAGTTGTTCTGACAGGCAGGTGACCCGCTTCCACCGAGCCAGTAGTATAGATCGGGGTGCCCCACTTCTCGCGCTTTTTGTGTCCAGTCCCACGACATGCTTTACAGTTTTGGTTACGGATCCGACGGCGGGTGGCCCACCTAATCAACCGACTATATCGTTATACGATATAACATTGAAACTCGGGTGCCCCACCTTTCGCGGTTTTCGAAAGGTGGGTGCGGGCAGCGGCAACCCGGTTACACTCGCCAAAGTCCTCGCTGCGATACCTGAACCCCCTCCGCTCTCCCGCTCACCACACTCTCCTGTGACTCGCGTCCTTGACAAGCATTAGCTGACTTGCCAATGCTGGGAAAAAGGAGCGTCGCTATGAAAGAAGGTTGGCTGCGCGACCCCATGTTTCTCTTTCCTCTCGTACTCATCTGTGCATTGCTGACTGCTCTTACGGTTGGCCTCAGTGCTCAGACTGGCGTTGGGCAATTCCCTCCGAAGATCCAAAGAATCATGGAGAAAATAAAAGAGGGGAAAGACCTCACCCCTGCCGATGAGAAGACACTCAGCGAGTGGCAGAAACAACTTGAAGCCGCCGAAGCACAACAACCATCCGGCCCACAAACCGCGAAGACCAACAAAACATTGCCGAACAAAATCTGGAAGATTAGCGTCGAGAACGGTGCCCGGCTGTATTTCCATCTCACCTCCGGGCCTGCGGACCTGTCGTGTAACTGGGAGGTCAGTGGTTTTGAACTCACCGGGGAAGGGCCTGGGCCGGCTACGACCTACAAGGGCACGCTCACCGTGAAAAGCATTGACGACGTGCATACCAAGAAAGAGGATAAGGAAGCCTGGACGATAAGAGCCAAGAATGGTGCAGCTACGGTCACTGCGGAGCTGCACACCCTGACCGGCGAAGGTGACGAGGTGACCGGTCCAATGGACGCGACTCCGATACAACTGGGAAGGTACATGGGTTGGGTGGCACTCGCTGCGAAGTTTGGCCCCACGCGGACCGAATGTAGCGGTGATTGTGATCCCACGCCGAGCACGATACCCTTTTACTTTGAGCCAAAGGTTTTGCACATCGAAATTAACGGCACCCAAGTCACGATAGAACCATCACACGATACATTTAACGACGGCAACGGAACTCTGACGGGAAAGTTAACATCGGCCGGCCCCGCCCCGTCTAAGGGCCCGGCAAAGCCCCCGCGTAAATCCAAAACCACGTCAAAGCCGAATGTCCCGGCAAGGCATTAGAAACAGGCGCGTGGCCCGGCTTTCCTCCGGGACTCACAGGAAAAAACAGCGGGGTGCCCCGTTCTTTCGCGCTTTTTGGGCACAATCACTCTCCGCAACGCCCACCTAGCGGGTGCTGGCAAGTTCGGCATTGGCAGCAACCATGCGGGGCTTAATCCCCCTGCCGACTCCGCTGCCTGCTGCAATTCTCAGGTCGTAGTCATTCTGAAGATTGAGCCAGAACTGCGCGGGCAGGCCGAAATACTTTCCCAGGCGAATGGCTGTGTCGGCGCTGATGGCCCGGTCTCCGCGGACGACTTCATAGATGCCGGGGAAATTGAGGGCCTTCGCCAGTTGATAAGCGCTCACGCCCATCGGCTCCATGAACTCGGTCTTGAGAATTTCTCCCGGGTGGACCGCAAAGATTTTTCTTGATCTGGCCATGGTGACTCCGGTTCCTAGTGGTAATCCACGATCTCTACGTCAAAAGCGTTTCCGTCCCGCCATACGAAACACACACGATATCGATCGTTGACTCGAATGCTGTGTTGTCCGGCGCGGTCTCCACGAAGTGCTTCCAGTTGGTTTCCCGGCGGCACCTTCAAATTGTCGAGCGTGACCGCCGCATTCAAAATGGCGAGTTTCTTGAACGCCCTTCGCTGGAGATCAGCCGGAAGGCGGCGGCTTTTGCCCGACTGCCACAGCCCTTCCGTTTCCCTGTCCCGGAAACTCGCGATCATTCTCTGTTATACTAACGCGAGGCGATACTACTGTCAAGCATTAGTATTGTGGCAGGGGGGCACGCTAACCGAACGGGCGGGTGGTGGGTGGCCCATGTCTCGCCGGGGTTGCGAGACGTGGGGTACTGGGTGCGCGCAGCGGCAACCCGGTTACACTCGTCAAAGTCCTCGCTGCCATACCTGCACCCCCTCGGCTCTCCCGCTTACCACACTCCCCTGTGACCTGCGTCCTTGACAGGCATTATCTAAAAAGATAATCATCAAATCAAGCTATTCTCATGAAGATATAGCAAGCCGTATCCGGGCCCTGTTTTGGACGGACTTGGCCCGAAGCTCTTTGACATCACGACCAGCGATCCCTCGGTGCCGGACCCACTCGGTACTTGGTACTGGGTACTTGGTACTGTGTCATGCTAAGTCCCGTGTTTCACGGATTTTGCCTCTAAATCCTTTGAAACCACAGATCGTTTCCCCAAGCCCTTTGTTTTCAAAGACCGCTATAGGGGGGGAGGGGGGTACCCCGGTACCAGTGAGTAAACAGGAACGGCGCGGCGCGGGGGCGGGACGCCGGCGCTACTTCGGCTCGGTGGAGGCTTGCCTCAGGTCCTGCGCCCGGCCGGGCGGGTCGTCGGTTACCGTAAATAGTTTGCCGTCGCGCAGGAACATGCGCTCCATCTCTTTCCGATTGAAGGGGCGGGCGCCGCGGCGTCCCATCACGGCCAGTTGGTTGCCGCTTTCATCCACGGCGCGGTCACGATCAATTCCCTTGGAGACAGCCAGCGCCGGACCCTTGGTGGGATGGGTGGCAATCAGCTTGGGTGTGGGCCGCGGGCTGAAGCCCGAATATCCGGGCGTGTCCACGGGCGAGAGCAGCTCCAGCACGCGCAAGCCGTTGCGGCCATCGGCCACAAAGGCGAAGGCGGTGGCGGAGACCATCCCGATCTTGACGTCGTTGACGTCGTTCATGGCGCCATTGGCGTTGAACACCTGGTCGATCCTGGGCTGCTCGGGATGTTCGATATCGACGAGGACCAGGCCTTGCCTGCCTCCGGAAACGTAGGCGTAGGTGCGGGCGACGTAGACGTTGCGCGCGTCGGGAAGTTGGACCAGGGCGCCGTTCACCGGAACCGGCTTGGCCAGGTTGGTGATGTCGAGCACTTTGAGGCCGTCCCGATCGACCACGAAGGCATAGCGGAACTGGACCGCCAGCCCGTGGGCGTCATTGAGGAACGGGGCGCCGATTTCCGCCGTGACTTTGGGGTCAAGCGGATTGTCCAGGTTCACCACCACCAGGCCGTGGTCGCAGAGGATGTAAGCGTAGGTGCCGACAATGGTGATGCGGCGCGCGCCGGTCAGAATGCCGTTGGGATTGAAACCCTTTTCGCGTTTGAGGAAATTGTTGTTGGGATCGCCGTCGAGCAACGTGCCCACTCCCGGACTCTTGGCCTTGAGGTTCGGGTCTCCGACGATGACTAAGCCTTCGTACTTGTCGGCGACGTAGAGGAAGCCGTACATCAGGTGAATGGGCTGCTCCTCGTTCTCCGGGCGGCGGGTGCGCAGCGGGTCCACGCCCAAGGTGGTTGGAGTGGCTACGGCCATCGCGTACTTGGTGTGCACGTAGAAACGCTGGCCGAGCGGTGACACGGGCGCGGTGACCATGTGCTCGGATAGGTCCTTGTCGTCGACGTTGGCGATGTCGTAGACGCGGAACCCGCCTTTACCCATGGCGGCGTACACGTACTCCCCGCGCTGCTGGATGTCCAGCACCTCTGAGCCTTTGTGTTCTTCGGCTTCTTTGAGTTCAAGACCATTCTTCAGGTGTTTTTTGTAGTCGTCAGGATAAGCGAGTTGGTGGAGATGGCTGCCAATGACGGCCGGCGGTTCGTCATGCTCGGTGACCACCACCGCCTCGTAACCTTTGTGACCGGTGGCGACGTACACGTAGCGGCCCATGAAGTTCATGAAATTGGTGCCCAGCAGGAGTAACTGGGTCATCCAGGCATTGTTGTCATTGGCCTGGGAGACGTGACAGTCGGTACAAGCTTTGGTTTCTTTGGCGCGAACGGTGTGAGGCACGAACGTGCTGAAGGCTTGGCCACTGTAGCCTTCCGCGGAGATGGTTTGCTGCTGGTAATAAATCCAGCCGCGGTCGGCATTCTGCGAACTGACCAGGACGGCGCAGGCGGAGCGCACGGGCGCAATGCGGTGGCCGGTGACGGTGCCGTCAATCCCCAGCAGGTAGATGTCGTCGCGCAGGACCTGGAAGTTGTAGGAGGTCCAGTTGCGTGTAAGCAAGCCCTCGTTGTGCAGCATGGGCATGCGCTGGTTGGCGCTCATGGAGAGATGGCAGCCGTAGCAGGTCGGAGCCCAGGAACTGTGACAGGTGTAGCAGGTCATGCGGCTGTTCTGGTGGGCCAGCTTCGATTCATCCTTGGGCGTATCTCCCCAAGTGCTGCCGTCCTGCTGGATTGTTTTGGCCAGGCGCGATTTCTGGTTGTAATGCGGCGCCCCCGGGGTAATCGAATCGAGCACCTGCACCACTTCCCACTCCTGGTCCTTGTCCATCATGGAGCGCTGGAACAGCCGGTCTTCCTTCCAGTAAAACTGGCGGGCGCCCCAGGGCGTGCGCATCTTTTCCATGTTGGTGCCGCCGTCGGGTGCGGCGATGCCTGAGGTCTTCAACGTTGCCCGCTGCTGGATGGTGCCGTGGCAGTCGATGCAATCGACTTCGATGGCATTGCGGGTCTCACCATAGAGTTTGCCGTTGCCGTGGTTGTCCTGGACGAAGTGGCAGTCGATGCATTGCATGCCCTTCTCCAGGTGGATGTCTTTCAGGTGAACCGCCTTCTTCAACTTGTCGGGATCGTTGGGGGGAACGATGTTGTCGTCGGCATCCTGCAGGTTGCCCTTGCGGTCGTGTTTGAACACGGCGCGGAAGAGCCAGCCGTGGCTGTGGAAGTCGGCAAACTGGGTGTCCTTAAGATTGGCGTTGAATTCCGGGGTGCCAGTCTTCTCCAGGAATCCGACGTCGGCCCAGAGCCCGCGAATGGCAGTGCGCTCCGGGTTGCGCTTTTGCACCTGCTGCTGGAACTCCGGGCTGGGATGGCGCTGCTCGGCCGGGTACATCTGCTCGCCGTCGACTTCGTTGTCCCACCAGGTGTAGCCGAAGTACGGGGCGACCATGTTTGTTCCCGGATGGATATGGCACACGATGCACTGGCTGGAGGGAATGGAGCGGGTGAACTCATGCTTGATGGGATGTCCGGATTCGTTTTTGGGGATGGTGGGATCGAGGGTTGCAGTCTGTCCCAGGTTTCCGTGGACCGCGTAGGGCCCGGAGTGCTCAGGAGAGCGATCGTTGGCGTAAATCACGTGGCAGGCGCTGCAACCGCTGGCACGGTAATCGCCGGGCTGGTCGTTGGTTCCAGGAAACGAGAGCAGGGGATCGAGCAAGCGCGTCTTCTGCAAACCCAGAACCGTGGGGTCAGTGCGCAGCAGGGTCCCGAAACCGCGCTGCCCCAGTTTTACGTCGGGTTTGCCGGGATCTTCTTCCAGGCTTGGGTTTCCAACCTCGGGCTTGCTGCGGCCGCCGCGTTCGAAGCTGCGCAGGACGTTGCCGGGCTGGGAAATCTCCCAGCGCTCGATGGGCTCCAGGTAGGGAAGCACACCTTTCAGCCGAGTCTCTTCCGCGGTTGGGGGCGGAAAGGTCTGCAGCCGTTGGGGGGATCCGTCCGAAGCATAGCTCTCGCCAAAGATGGGATTCTTGGTGGGGATAGCGCCGTTATTGTAGAGCGCGGCTTCCCACAGCATGGCGCCGTGGGTCATCATGCTGGTGCGTACGCGCTGCACTTCTGCCAGGTGACATCCGGAGCGCCCACAGGTTTCTTCGGCCACTCGCAGGTCCCCGGGGTTCACAAATTTGATGAACTGCAAGTCTTCCTTCAGCCAGTTGCTGTAGGCGCGTACCGGGTTGGCGGAACTGCGGGCATTTTGGGCAAAGCGGGGCTGCGGGTGCGCCTTCCGGGTTGCTTCCTCGTACCCTGGCGAACCTTGCGCGGCGCCTGCAGGCAGCATGATCTGCGCATCACCACCGTGGCAATCGGCGCAACCCAGGTGCACCGTCCCGGTCATGTGCATGGTGGCGCTGTCGGTGGAGGTATGGCAGCTCACACAGCCGGTAGACTTTTGATCGACGTCAGCTTGCGGCTGTCCGAGCAGAAGCCCGGGGCTGGGGTTCTGTTCCGGGGCCGATTGCGGCGACGCCGCTGGCACGGGATTCGCCGCCGAAGCCGTGCGGGCCTGCGGACCGACGATCGCCACCGAGAAACAAACCACTCCCACTGCCGTTAGGGCCTGTGCCAACCTGCGGAGCTGGAAATATTGCATAGCGATCTACCCAACTTCAGAAAACCAGGCGAACTGTCGAGAAGACGGAAAACAATACTCTGCCGGTGTAGATGTCGTGAAACCCCTGACCCGGAATCAGAGTCGAAACTCCTCCGGTGATGACAATGTTTTCAGTCAGCGGTGGCCGGTATTCTACGCCCAACCCCAAGTCCGTCCCAATGCTATGGTGAATGGGGGACTGGAAAAGGATGGCCTCGAGCGGTTCGGTACGGTCAAAGCGGAGATAGTTGCCGTTGACGAACGCCCGCAGCTTGGGAGTCAGGTCAAAATCCGCGCCCACGTTGGCGATGTAAATTCCAGGATTCACGAAATTGGGCTGGCCCTCTTCCTTGTTGCTGCGCAAGCTGGGAAGGAGGCTGCCGGGATTGACCAGTGCCACGCCTGAGCCAGTCAGGCGGATACCTTCGTTATCCCAGAAACTGAACGCGCCGCCGGCAAAGTGAGTCTCGTCGACGATGGTATCGAAGCCATGGGCGGTGCCGTCGGTGCGGAAGATTCCCGAGGTATTGCTGTGGTCGCCGGAGGCCCAGAAGAACGAAGTGCGGAATCGCGCCCAGTCTTTATCCACGGAGAGTTCCAATGCCGCCATGCGGGCGTTGATGTCCACGCGGCGTCCGGCGATGGGGTTGAAGGTGTCGTGACCCAGTACCTGGTAAAAGGCGTGGCTTACGTTGAGGCGCTTGATATGACCGTTGCTGGTCCAGCCCAGGTAGTAGGCATGAATGCCGTGGGTGAGGATTCCGTGATTCACCACCGCGCCGACCGGTGAAGGCCGCACCAGGAAATCATTCTCGTCGAAGTGAATGGTGGGGTCGTCACGGTTGTAATGGAAACTGAACTCGGTGGTGTAGCCCTTGGTGAGGAAATCCTGGATGTATACGTTGCCGACGTATACCTGCTGGTGGCGCTGGTTGAGCGTGTTCAGGCCGCTGTTGGTGTCTTTCTCCAGGAAGTAGAAATACGCCAGGTTGTAGTTGATGCGATTGGAACGCAGGTTGCCGAAGATGCGGACGCCCGGTTGCTCCTCGGAGAACAGGAAGCCGCGAAAGTCGCTGGTGAATTGCTGGATTCCCGCCCGCACGGAAACAAAGTCGAAGTTCGGGCTCAGGTCGTGGAGCTTGGCTTCGACGAAGGCTTCCTGGATGCCGACATGCTCGTCGAACCGGGCGATGCCCTCCCGCACGTCAATGTTGACCAGACCACGCTCCCGGGTTTGCAGGAAATTGAGATTGATTTGGGGGGTGAAGCGAATGCGGAAATCCACCGGTCGAAAACTGGTGTCGCCACGAAACAGATCGAAGGAAAGGCGAAGATTTTCCGCCAGGAACCCTTGGCCGCCGCGACCGAAGAAATCGCTGCTGCCGGGGTTCTCAGCGGCTACGTCGCTGGGGACGGGCAGGCGGCGGGCATCGATGGCGGTGATGCTGCTTCCGGTGAAGTTGAAGAACCAGCGCTGGCCAAAGATGGGCACATCGCCCTTGATTTTGCTGCGGTTGAAGGGGTCGTACCAGTGGCCCTTGGTGTAGGGAAATTCCCCAGGTTTACCGTAACGGCTCCACTCCGGCATGGTGGCGTCCCAGCGGTCCGGATCAGGAGAAAAGTTGGCGGAGTCCTGGGGCACTTGCTCGGGGGCAATCGACACCGGACCAGGCACCCCTTCCGGCCGTGGTGCCCGCAAGCCCGGATAGGTTCCCGTAACCGCCGGTTCGGCTCCCGGCGGGGCGGGTCCAGTCGTGCCGGGCAGGCCCGAGGGTCCCTTGTTGGTTGGAACCGAAGTGGAAATGGGAGTGAGCTTCAGTTCCAGACTAAGAAGTTCGCCGCCCCTCAGTTGGACGTTGGGAAAGTTGAGGGGCTGGTAGCCCTGTTTCTCCAGCTTTAGTTGGTAGCTCCCCGGGGGCAGGTCGCGCAGCCGGAAAATGCCTTCGGTATCACTCAAAATCGGGGGCAGGGCCCTTCCGCCGGGTTGGACAAGGATCAGCCGTACCCCCGGTATCGCCTTGCCCTGATCGTCACGAACGGTACCTTGGAGGGCCGAGGTGCGGCTTGCCGGATGGCCTGGAATCCGCTGCCACGAAGGAACCGGAGAGCCGCCGGAAGCCGCGCCTAGCGCTGCTTGCGTGGCCATTCCGCCCAGGAGCGGAAGCAGACAGAAAAGTAACGTCCGCAGGAGCCGTGCCGCATATGAAAGCCAGATCCGCGCCACTTCATTCCTCACGCTCAAAGAATTTGGCCGCAGGAACTTTCCGCAGTAAAACGGGGCATACTTCGTATCACACCCTGTGCTCCGGAGCAAGCTTTGCTTGACTTTGTCTGAAATCCGTTCATAATCGCCGTCTCGTAAATTGCTGGGGGTCTGGCCGTCCAGTATTCCTCGTCTCGTCTCCGCAGGTAACGGACCAGGTGACACCGGTTCACTTTTTGTACGGGCCCGCGCCAAGAACAGATTTGCAGAAAGTTGGCGGGAACAGAAGCACGAACAAGCTGAGGCTTTGAGAAAGTCCGGGAACATCGGTCGTTTTGCCAAGCCACGCGAGGGCGGCGCGGCCGGTGCCGGGAGTTCGAGGAAGGAACTTATGGCAGCCAACGAGCAGGTAGTGTTCAGCGGCAAGGAAATGGATGAGCTCTGTATCAACACCATCCGCACGCTTTCCATGGATGCGGTGCAGCAGGCCAACTCCGGCCATCCCGGTACGCCCATGGCCATGGCGCCCGTGGTGTACGCACTGTGGCAAGGAGTGCTGCGGTTTGATCCGGAGGACCCGATCTGGCCGAACCGGGACCGCTTCGTGCTCTCCATCGGACATGCTTCCATGCTGCTGTACTCGATGCTGCACCTGACGGGGGTGAAGACCGTCGATCCCGACTACGAAGTCCTCGGGCAGCCTTGCGTCAAGCTGACCGACATCCAGCGCTTCCGCCAGCTAGACAGCAAGTGTCCGGGGCATCCCGAGTATCGCTGGACCTCGGGCGTGGAAACCACCACCGGCCCACTGGGCCAGGGAGTGGCGACCAGCGTGGGCATGGCCATGGCCGGCAAGTGGATGGCGGAGTACTTCAACCGTCCCGACTTTGAGATGTTCAATTACAACTGCTACGCGCTTTGCGGCGACGGCTGCATGATGGAAGGCGTTTCAGGGGAAGCTGCGTCTCTGGCCGGCCACCTGAAGCTTTCCAACCTGTGCTGGATGTACGACAACAACAAGATCACGATTGAGGGCAACACCTCCTGGGCGTTCAGCGACGACGTGGCAACGCGTTTTATTGGCTATGGCTGGAATGTAACCCGGGTCGGCGACGCCAACGACCAGGAAATGCTGGCGCGCGCCTTCCACAGTTTCCACAACACCAGCGACCGGCCGACCCTGATCATCGTGGACAGCCACATCGCGTATGGCTCGCCCAACAAGCAGGACACCAGCGCGGCTCACGGCGAACCGCTAGGGGACGAGGAGATCAAGCTGACCAAGCGCAACTACGGCTGGCCGGAGAACGCGAAGTTCCACGTCCCGGGCGGGGTGTATGAACATTTCCAGGACGGCATCGGCCGGCGCGGGCACGACTTGCGCGCGGCATGGAACGAGAAATTCAACGCCTACAAGGCAAAGTATCCGGAACTGGCAACCAACCTGGAGCTGATGCAGGCTCGCAAGCTACCTGCGGGCTGGGACAAGAACCTGCCGACGTTCCCGCCTGATGCAAAAGGCGTGGCGGGACGCGACTCGTCGGCCAAGATTCTGAATGCGCTGGCCAAGAATGTGCCCTGGCTGATCGGCGGTTCTGCCGATCTGGCCCCTTCCACCAAGACGCGCCTTACGTTTGAGGGCGCGGGAGACTTCACGGCCCATAGCTATGGCGGCCGCAACCTGCACTTCGGAATCCGGGAGCACGCCATGGGGTCGATCCTGAACGGCTTGTCGCTGTCCAAGCTGCGTCCGTATGGGTCCGGCTTCCTGATTTTCAGCGACTATTCGCGACCCCCGATCCGGCTGTCTGCGCTGATGGAGATTCCGACCATCTACATCTTCACCCACGATTCCATCGGGGTGGGCGAAGATGGCCCGACCCACCAACCGATCGAGCAACTGGCGTCGTTGCGCGCGATCCCCGGTCTGATCACGCTGCGCCCGGGCGATGCCAATGAAACTCTGGAGGCGTGGAAGCTCATCGCGCAGTTGCATCATCAGCCGGTCGTGCTGGTGCTGTCCCGGCAGGCCTTGCCGACGATGGACCGCACCAAGTATGCTTCCGCCGCTGGAGTGGCCAAGGGAGCGTATGTATTGGGCGATGCCCCGGGAGGCAAGCCGGAAGTGATTTTGATGGCCAGCGGCAGCGAGGTTTATCTGGCAGTCGCGGCCTATGAACAACTCCTCAAGGAGGGCATCAAGGCGCGGGTGGTGAGCATGCCTTCCTGGGAACTCTTCGAGAAGCAGGACGAGGCTTATCGCGACAGTGTGTTTCCACCGGAGGTGGAGGCACGGGTTTCGGTGGAACAGGCGTCCACCTTTGGGTGGTCGCAATACGTGGGGCTCAAAGGAGCACGCATCGGGATGAAGACCTTTGGCGCCTCGGCCCCTCTGAAGGAACTGCAGAAGAAATTCGGATTTACGCCGGAAGCCATCGTGTCTGCCGCCAAGGACTCGGTGCGCAGAGCGAAATAGTCATCATCGAATCTGGAGAAAAGAATTATGTCAGCCCTAGCGGTCGAAATTGAGCCGAAAAGCAATCCACTGAAAGAGCTCCTGCGGTACGGCCAGTCGGTATGGCTGGACTACATCCGGCGGAGCCTGATCACCAGCGGCGAATTGCAGCACCTGCTGGATGAAGACGGGCTCCGTGGGGTTACCTCCAACCCGTCCATCTTCGAGAAAGCCATCACCGGGAGCACGGACTACGGGGATTTCCTCACGGAACTGGAGAAGAACACCGATCTGGACGCCAAAGGTCGTTACGAGCAACTGGCGATCCGCGACATCCAGGATACCGCCGACCTGCTGCGGCCGGTCTACCAGCGCAGCCAGAAACGCGATGGCTACGTGAGCCTGGAAGTATCCCCCTATCTGGCGCGCGATACGCGCGGGACGATCGAGGAGGCGCATCGGCTGTGGAAGGCGGCGGGACGGGAAAACCTGATGATCAAAGTGCCGGCCACGGCGGAGGGCATTCCCGCGGTGGAGCAACTGATCAGCGAAGGAATCAACGTCAATGTCACGCTGTTGTTCTCGCTGGAGGCCTACGAACGTGTAGCCGAAGCCTTTATTAACGGCCTGGAAAAGCGTGCCGCGCAGGGCGGGAACGTCAGCGGAATCGCCAGTGTTGCCAGCTTCTTTATCAGCCGCATCGACAGCCTGATCGATACCCTGCTCGCCGCCAACCTGAAAACCGCGAAGACGGCCGGGGAACGAGCGCTGCTGCGAAGCACGATGGGAAAAGTGGCCATCGCCAACGCCAAGCTGACCTACCAGCGCTACAAGCAGATTTTCTCGGGCGACCGCTGGAAAAAACTTGCCGACAAAAACGCACAGACCCAGCGCGTGCTGTGGGCGAGCACTAGCACCAAAAACCCGCATTACCGCGACGTGATCTACGTGGAGGAGTTGATCGGGAAAGACACCGTCAACACCATTCCTCCCGCAACGTTCTCCGCGTTCCGCGAGCATGGGAACCTGCGCGCCAGTCTGGAAGAAGACATCGAAGCGGCCAGCGACACCATGCAGACTCTCGGCGATCTGGGCATTTCCATGCAGGCCGCGACCGACAAACTGCTGGAAGAAGGGTTGAAGCTTTTCGCCGATGCTTTCGACAAACTGCTGAAGGCGGTGGACCGGCCCAGCCACTTGCAGTTGATTTCCAAGGTGAACCATCAAACCTATTCCTTGCCGCCGGAATTGACGGCGGCGTGCACGGCCTCGATTGACGAGTGGCGCACCGGGGGTAAAATGCGGCGCCTGTGGCAACACGACGCCTCGCTGTGGACCAACTCCGATGAAGCCAACTGGCTGGGCTGGCTGGGCATTACGGACGACCAGGTTGCGCACAGCCAGCACTTGATCGAGATGGGCAAGGAAGCCAAGGCTGGGGGATTTACGCACGCACTGCTGCTGGGAATGGGCGGGTCGAGCCTGTGCCCGGAGGTGCTCAAAATCACTTTCGGCAGGCAGAACGGGTACCCGGAGTTTCATGTGCTCGACTCCACCGATCCGGCTCAAGTCAAGGCCTTCGAGAAGAAGGTGGACTTTGCCAAGACGCTGTTCATCGTTTCCAGCAAGTCCGGTAGCACCCTGGAGCCGAATATCTTCAAGCAGTATTTCCTGGAGCGTGCCAAGCAGGTGGTAGGAGCGGACAAGGCGGGTTCGCACTTCATCGCCATCACCGACCCGGGCTCGAAGATGCAGCACGTCGCCGAAGCTGACAATTTCCGCCATATCTTTTATGGGCTGCCGAGCATCGGCGGACGCTACTCGGCACTGTCGGACTTCGGATTGGTCCCAGGGGCGATCATGGGAATTGACATGCACCGCTTCCTCGATCGCACCGAAGAGATGGTGCATGCCTGTGCTTCCTGCGTTCCGCTGGAAGAGAATCCGGGGCTGGTACTGGGCACCATCCTGGGCGTGGCGGCAAAGCGAGGCCGGGACAAGGTCACGATCATCGCCTCGCCAGGCATCAACGATCTGGGCGCGTGGCTGGAACAGCTAATGGCCGAATCCACCGGCAAGGACGGGAAGGGGCTGATCCCGGTCGATCGCGAAGAACTCGGGCCGCCCGAGGTCTACGGCAACGATCGCATGTTTGCCTATCTGCGGTTGGAAGGTGGTGCGGACGCTGCGCAGGACGCCAAGGTCGGTGTCCTGGAGAAGGCCGGGCATCCGGTGGTGCGCATCGCGGTGGCCGATATCTATGACCTGGGGCAGGAATTCTTCCGCTGGGAAATCGCCACGGCAGTTGCGGGCTCGATTATTGGCATCAATGCGTTCAATCAACCAGACGTTGAAGCCAGCAAGATCGCGACCCGCAACCTGACCAGCGCCTACGAAAAAACCGGCAGTCTGCCCTCCGAGCAACCGATTCTGCAGGAAGACGGGATCAAGCTGTTCACGGACGAACCCAATGCCGCCGCACTGGCCCAGGCGGCGGGAAGCAACAAGTCTCTGCTGGGTTATTTGCGCGCCCATCTCAAGCGGCTGTCGGCGGGCGATTACTTCGCGCTGTTGGCCTATGTGCAGATGAATGAGGCGCACGAGAAACAATTGCAGGCCATTCGTCACGCGGTGCGCGACAAGAATCGCGTGGCCACTTGCCTGGGCTTTGGCCCGCGCTTTCTGCACTCCACCGGCCAGGCCTACAAGGGCGGCCCGAACTCGGGCGTGTTCCTGCAGGTTACTTGTGACGATGCAGCCGACCTCCCGGTCCCGGGGCAGAAATTCACCTTCGGGATCGTGAAGGCGGCCCAGGCGCGCGGTGACTTCCAGGTGCTGGCGGACCGGAACCGGCGCGCGTTGCGGGTCCATCTTGGGCCGGATGTGGCTGCCGGCTTGACCAAATTGCACGCAGTCATCAAACAGGCGTTGGCCTGAGTTCAACGGCTCTACAAATTCTGAGACAGGAGCAGAACTATGCAAATGGGAATGGTGGGATTGGGCAGGATGGGCGCGAACATGACGCGTCGCCTGATGCGTGGGCAGCACCAACTGGTGGTTTCAGACCTGAGCGCCGACAACGTGCGGCACCTGGTGGGCGAAGGAGCGACCGGGTCATCGTCATTGGACGACTTCGTCAGCAAGCTCAAACCGCCACGCGTAGCCTGGCTGATGGTGCCGGCAGGCGATCCGACCGAAAAAACTGTGGTGGCGTTGTCGGAAAAGATGATCAGCGGGGACATCATCATCGACGGCGGCAATTCGTACTTCAAGGATGATGTGCGCCGCTCCAAGATGCTACAGAAGAAAGGCATCCATTACGTCGACGTGGGGACCAGCG
>JBGPJK010000036.1:0-21705 GCA_041485425.1 Terriglobia bacterium
CGCATCCCACACCCCCGGCGCGCAGAGTACCGCCGTCCATGATGAGCGCGTCGAGTTGGACCTTGCCGTCGCGATTGAGGAAGCTGCCCCGTCCCGCATCGAAGGTTTCGTCATCTTCCATGATGACCACCGCCTCTTCCACCGCATCGAGCGCCGGGCCGCCATCGCTCAGTACACGCCAGCCTGCCGCGATGGCGTTGCGCACACCGTTGAGATGAGCCTCGACCATGTCATCGGGAATGGCCCAGGCGCCGCCGTGGACGACCAGAACAGGATTGCTTGTCACCAAATCCCCACCCCAGAAGAAATGATCGCATAGTCTAGCATTCACACACCGGGAGCGTCGCAGCCAGAATAATCAACATAAGTTCGTCCACCCCTTGCACGCAAAAAGGTTGCCTCCGGAATCGGAAATATTCCCCGTGTGCGCTGCCCAACCCTGCGAAACTTCACCGGAGTTGCCGGGTTCCCAGTCGCGAGTGTCGATAGTGCGGCGGCAGCCGCAGGGTTCGAGGGAGGTCAATATGTTCAGAAAAAGTCTTCGCCTGCTATTTTGCCGTCCGATGTGCTGCGCTCACGCGGCCTGGACGGGGTTGGCGGGAACAGTTTCAATGCCACTGGTGCGGGTCCAGGTATAGCGGATGCGATGGATGACCGTGATCGTCGACAGCACAGCGATGATCCAAAGCACCGGCGCCATCCGGTTAAACAGCGCCCCGATGATGATCAGCACCAGCCGCTCCGGGCGCTCCATGAAGCCGACGCGGCAGGAGCCGATCAGCGACTCCGCCCGCGCCCGGCTGTAACTCACCATAATGGCACTGACCATTACAAAGGCGCTGAGCACGACGTAAAAGAACCGGTCGCCGCGGGCATAAAACACCAGCAAGCCGAAGAACTGCGAGGCGTCGCTGTAGCGGTCAATGACCGAATCGAAGAAGCCCCCGAAGCGTGTCACCCGGTTCGTAGCCCGGGCCACCCGCCCGTCTACCAAGTCAAAGAAACCAGACCCAATGATCACCAACCCGGCATAGCGGAACAATCGCGCCTGATTGTCGCCGTTGGCATAGCCGAACAACAACGCGGCGATGGTGTTGACCACCAGCCCCAGGAACGTGAGCACATTGGGGTTGATGCGCGCCAGGGCAAGCCAGCGGACGATAGCATCCAGCAGCACCCCGCAGCCCCGCCCGAAGGCGCTCGTCCATGTCATACGGCTTCGGCCTTGTCGTGAATGGTGGTCAGGCTCAGGACTTCCATTTCTCGCTCGCCGTTGGGTGTCACCACCACGGCAGTGTCGCCAACCTTCTTGTTCAGCAGCGCGCGCCCGATCGGAGAGGTAGTGGAAATCTTGCCCGCGGCAAAATCAGACTCCTCACTGGTGACCAGCTTGTATTCGATTTCCTCGTTCTTGTCGTTGTCGTGCACCCGGACGGTCGAGCCGAGCCCGATCTTGTCCTTCGGGATGTTGTTCATATTAATAAGCGATAGATCGGCCAGACGTCGCCCCAGCTGCCGCAGCCGCGCTTTGACAAATTCCTGGCGCTGCTTGGCCATGTGGTACTCGGCGTTCTCGCTCAGGTCCCCCAGAGCCACCGCCTTCTTGAGCTCCTTGGGCAGTTCATGACTTAGCTCGTGTTCCAGCGCGTTAATCTCTCCCTGGAGCTTCTTCTTGATGTGCTCGGGCATGCTTGGTCGGATTATAAACCCAGCACTGCCTTATCAGACGCTGCTCAGCGGTCCGATTTTCCCGGAACGTTGGACTATCCCGGGGCAATGGTTTCATGCCGCCAGGCGGCAATTCCCAGCGATACCGAAGCTTACGGTTCGAGGGCCAAGGAAATCGCCCCGCTTCACCCATTCCTGCCCGAAAACACAGGCGGGAATTGCCTTTCGGCCCAGATTGGGATACAATATATGAGTGTTGTTCCTCTGTTCCCCTGCGCTCTTGGGTGTCCTCTCATGATCAGCAGCAGCGATGGCAATTTCCACATAGGCGATAAGGTCGTCTACCCCAACCATGGTGTAGGAATCATTGAGCAAATCAGTAGCCGGACCATGGGTGAGACGGTGGAGAACTTCTACCTGCTCAAGATTAAGTCCAGCAGTCTGAAAGTGATGGTGCCCTTCCACAACGTCAACACGGTGGGCCTGCGGCGGGTGGTAAAGAACGGCGAAATCCAGAAAATCGTGGATTTTCTTAATGATGGCCTGTGTGACAACAACGCCGACTGGAAGTACCGTTTCAAGGAAAACTCCGAGCGGATGCGCACCGGTTCACTGCTGGAGGTCGCTGCCGTCCTCAAGGGCCTGCTCCTGCTGAACCAGTCCAAGCCCCTATCCTTCCGCGAAAAGAAGATGCTCGAACGCGCCCGCTACCTGTTGGTCAGCGAACTGGCCATGGCCAAGAACTGCGAAGAAAACCAAATCGAGGAGTTACTCTCCAGAGCCTTATCCAAGAGCAAGCTGCGCTTCCCCGAAGCATCCGAATTCCAAGCTTAGTCGTAAGCCTCAGACCTCATGCAGCCTCGTCGGACATGACAGACCTCTAATCTCAACTGTGCCGATCTTGCAGTGCTGCTGGCGGATACAGCAAGGGCAGTCGTCGCAACGTCCGTTTCAGGACCACAGGCCTGACGTCCCGAAGCCGGAGGCCCCCAGTCCGAGGTCCGACGTCCGACGTCCGACCCTATTCCCCCAGCCACGCCCCATAGGGTTTCAGCGACTCCACGTGGTCGAACACGATCTTCATTGCCGCTGTAATCGGGATCGCCAGAAGCAGGCCCATCGCGCCCCACAGCCAGGCCCAAAGCAGGGCAGACATGGTCACAGCTAACGGATTCAGCTGCAGGCGATTCCCCAGAAACTTCGGATAGAGGATGTTCATGGCGACCAGGTGCAGCCCCAGCACCGTCAGTACGATGTAAAAGAATCCTTCCGACGAAATGCGACCAATGCTGACGAAAATCGGGGGTGCCATGGCAAACAGCACTCCCATATAGGGAACCAGGCCCACGAAACCGCTGATGAAGCCCACGAAGTAGAAGAAGGGCACGTGCAGAACGCCGAACACAACCGTGCTGACCGTCCCCACAAATAGTCCAATCAGCACGTTCCCCACCATGAAACTGCGTATCATCGCCGAAATCAAACCCAGCGTGACGTAGGCTGCATGCCGGTTTTCCAGCGGGAACAACATGACTGTCGCCGAGCGCACATGCTGCTGCCAGGTCAGCATGAAATACACCAGGAAGGGTACGAACGACGCCGCCAGCACGGCCTGGCTCACAGAACCAAAACCACGGGTCAGGAGCTCAGTAAATGTCGAGGTCGCCCGGACATGGACAACACTCTTGTCCTGCTCGGAGTTCAGCACTTCCAGCGTTTCCGCTTTCTGGCGGAAGCTCATCATTTCTTCCCGAATCTTGCTGGCATACTTGGGCAGGTCCTGCAGCAGCGTCGACGCCTGGTTATACGAGTAGGTGACGATGCCGCCGACCACGGTAAGCAGCAGCAGCACAGCGATCGCCGCTGCCACCCCGCGGGGCAAGCGCACCCGCATCAGCAGGTCCACCACCGGTGCCAGGATGAACGCCAGCAACACCGAAACCAGCATCACCGACATCACCAACTCGCCCCAGTAGCAGAGACCTAGAATGGCGCCAATCCCGACCGTGGTAAACGCCCAATGCCACCGGCCTTCGGTGTGGGACACGGCCCCCGCCGGGGGTTGCGTCGTATGAATCTGCGTTTCCTCGCTCGCCATCCTAGTATCCTAGTCCAATCCCCAAATTTCTCACCGGACATATAATCCCGAGGTGCCTTCCCATTCAACGGATGCCGCCGAAAGACCCCTGTGCCCGCGAGTCCTGGGCTTGGATGTTGGTTCTAAGACCATCGGGATGGCTGTTTCCGACCCGCTGGGCATCACGGCCCAGGGACTGCAAACCATCCGCCGCCAGAACAAACGTCTGGACTTTGCGCAACTGGAGCGGGTGATTCACCAATATCAGGTGGCTGAGATTGTGGTGGGCTATCCCCTGCGCATGAGCGGTGCCGAAGGCACGCAGGCGCAGAAGATGCAACTCTTCGCCGAAGAGCTGCGCCGGCGTTTTCAGTTGCCCGTCCACCTCTGGGACGAACGTCTGTCCTCCGCTCAGGCCAACCGCCTTCTGCGGGAAACCGAGCTTTCCATCAAGCGTCGCGGCGAAGTGGTGGACCGACTCGCCGCCGTGCTGATTTTGCAGAACTGGATGGAGAGTCGCGGCGTGAAATAGCCCCTCGCCACCGAAAAACGCACCCCCGTCCGCAAGCTGGACTTCTCAACACTCCGTAATTCGCTTGCACAAACCTTTACCAAGCTTGACGAACTCTTTACGCAACTTCACAAAAGATAAGTGTTTAGATATGTATGCTGATTCCACTACAAGCAAAATTTCTGCTCCATCTAGGACAAGCACCCAACATGTTTGCGCTGTGCAACACCACAACGAGCTTCACCGCAATTGCGGAGGAGGAGAGTGCAGAATGGTAAATCGAGTCCGCAATTTCGGTGCGGGACTGTTGATCTCGATCGCGATCGTAACCGCAGTCGGCTGCGGAGGAGGAGGTACCCACACCCAGCTCAGGGTGCTGCAAGCCTCCCCGGATGAAGCCTCTATAGACGTGTTGATTGATGGCAAAACCATCGACAGCAGTGTGGGTTATGCCACCCCCACCAGTTACACGTCGGTCAGCGCCGGGTCGCGCCACCTTCAGGTCGAACCCACCGGCTCGTCGACTCCCATCATCGACGAGACGATAACTCTGAACAGCGGCACCAAGTCGACCCTGATTACCGCGAATTTTGCGTCCGCTATCATGCCCGTCCTGTTGGCCGACGACACCACGGCTCCCAGTTCGGGCAACATTAAGCTCCGCTTCGTAAATGCCGGGACCGCTGCAGGGGACGTTGACATTTACGTGCTCGGGCCAGGAGGTACCCCCGGCGGTGTTCCCCCGACCGTCAGCAGCCTGGTTTTCGAGTCCGCCTCCAGCT
The DNA here is from genome assembly GCA_041485425.1 of Terriglobia bacterium. Taxonomy (GTDB): domain Bacteria; phylum Acidobacteriota; class Terriglobia; order Terriglobales; family Acidobacteriaceae; genus JAIQET01. The sequence goes on from JBGPJK010000036.1 coordinate 5,039, forward strand.
ACCAGTCGTTGGCGGCTGGAACCTACGAGATATTTGTCACCATTGCCAACACTACCTTCGTCTACATCGATACCGGTCCGCTTACCTTCACCGCGGGGCAAAACCGGACCTTTGTGGTCGTGAGCGATCGGGTGGGTGGATACACTTTGGTTACTCTTCCCGATCTGAACTGAAAGGAACAAACAAAACCCCCGGGAGTTTCCGGCTCCCGGGGTAGATGAAGGGTTTCAGGAGCTCTAGGCTTCCGCCGCAGCGTCTGAAACCATCCACCTCTTCTGCGGCGGGTTCTTGGGCAAAATGTCCAGATAGATCACCGCATATCGGAACGCCATCACCGCCGCCGTGAGCACCGCCAGGGTAGCGGCAAACTCCGTCCACTTGGGCACGTAGTACACCCCGGAACTGGCCTGCAGCCCCGTGATGGATACGTTCAGCCGGTTAGCCATAAACCCCATCACAACCAGGGCGCAGGTCCAGTACAGGGATTGCGGGTTGTTCCGCACTTTCTCGTGACTTAGCAGCACGAGCGGTGCGATTACGAACAGCCCGATCTCCACCCAGAAAGAAAGTGTCTCCTCCCGCCACATGAACAGGTATGGCGTGGCATCATGGGTGACCAGATCGACCACTCGGAACAGGCCCCACAGCGCCAGCAACGGCCCCATGACCCTGCTGACATCACTGAGGATGCTTACATCAATGCGCACGTTCAACGAGCGCACGCACAGGTACAGGGCCATGATGGTCACCGCCAACCCCGCCGGAATCGCCGACAGGTAGAACTCCGTGGTCAGGTACGGGCTGTACCACAGCGGGTGCAGTTTGCCCTTGGTGATCAGGTAGAGTCCGCCCAGGAACGACTGGTGCATCGACGACAGCAGTGTGCCCGCCATCACCAGCCCGATCAGAATTTCGTGATGCCACTTCAGGTAGAACTCGCGAACCCGTACCAAAGGGATCTTCTCCACCAGTGCCGGCGAGAATTCCAGCGCCAGCACCGTCGTATACAGCATCACGCACCACGACACTTCAAACAGCACCGAGCTTCGGTTCCACATCACGATGGGATGCCAGATCCTCCAGGGCAGCCCCAGTTCGTACATCATGCCGACAATCACCGTCGAGTAGCCCAGGAACGAGATCAGCACCGAAGCCCGCAGGACCGGCCGGTAACGCTCAAAGCCCAGCAGGTACACTGCCGCCGCAATGGCAAATCCCCCGGCCGAGAGCCCCACTCCGCACAGCGTCCCCAGTCCCACCCACAGCCCCCAAGGCTGCGGATCGGTGAGATGCGTGGACTGGGCGAAGCCAAGCGCGAACCGCGCATACGTGGCATACAGACCTGCGGCGAAAATCACCGCCACCAGCCCACGCCACAGAGTGATTCTTGGAACCCGAGTAGTTGTCATGGCTCAGCTCCTTTCCTTGTCGTACCGCCTTTGTGCTCGCTGCCCGAGCGACCTTGGGAGGGGCACGGCTTCAAAGGCGGCGGAGAAACTCTGATCTTGGGTGGCGCAGCGCTTCAGCGCTGCGATAACTGTTCTGGTGTCAATCGCGGCTTCAGCCGCTGCGGTGCTTGTTCTGTTTTCTTCTGCAGCCTCTCTAGTGGTGCTGCCCGGCACCAGCGGGTTTGGGAAGGGCACGGCTTCAGCCGTGCCGTCCGGTCCCGAATAAGAGATGGCCTTTAGGCCCTGAGGTAAGCCTATTTGCAAGCTGCGCGTCATGGCTTCTCCCTCCCCGCATCTGAGATCCGACGTTCCTGCGCTTCCGCCGTCGCGACCTCCGCGCGGCGTTGCGTGATCCAGTACAAACCTGACAGCAGCGCGCCGCCCATCAAGATGACGGTGGGCGTATCGCCCAGCGCATTGGCGGTCAGCGTTGGCAGCGGTTGCTTCGGCGCCGCCACGAACCCCAGCTTTTCAAATGGCACATCGGAGATGAAGAACACCGACGTTCCGCCCGCTTCCTCGCTGCCGTAGATGTGCTTCACATACTTGGAGTCGCTCAGGATCCGGCGCTGCGCTTCTTCGAGAATCTCTTCGCGATTGCCCACGATAGAAGCACCCGTCGGGCAGGCCTCCACGCAGGCGGGCGGCTGCCCCTTGGCCTGGCGTTCCGCGCACATGTCGCACTTCTTCACATACGGCACCAACTTCGCCCACTCGTAGCGCGGCACGCTGAACGGGCACGCCACCAGGCAATACCGGCACCCGATGCACTTTGAGGCGTCGTAGGTAACTGGTCCGGCCGCTGTCTTCTTCAGCGCGCCCACCAGGCACGCGGACGCGCATGCCGGATCCTGGCAGTGCATGCACATCCGGCGCACGAATTTGTCGCCGCGCTCCTCGATCACCGTCAGCGCCGTCACCGAGAGCTTTGCTTCCGTTTCCATCGGGAACCCGTGCACTTCCTTACAGGCCTGCTCGCAACTCCGGCACCCGATGCACTTCGTGATATCCACCAGGATGGCTTTCGTCGTTTCCATGGTCTTCTCCTCTCCTGTGCCTCGGTACCAGCTACGCCAGGAAGAACTCTTTCACCAGCTTCTGCCGCAACTCAGGGGTGACCCGCGCCAGCAGCCCGCCGATGGGCAGTCCGCCGTCCTGCGCCAGTGCCGGCGAAAGCTGCGTCAACATGCCATTCAGCCGCGTTACGTTGTTCTGCATCCACGGCGCCACCATCGGACCCTGCACCAGGTTCTTCTGATTGATCGCCAGATCCGGCGACTTCACCATGGCAATCCAACCATCCTTGTAGGGATCACGAGTAACCAGGCTGGGATCCTGCACCGCATCGTGGTTGATCGCCGTGACCACGCCCTCGACCGGCGAAAGCAAATCGAGTACCGTGCCGCCGCCGTGCACTGTCATCAGCTTCTGGCCCTGGCGAACCCAGCGGTTCGGACCAATCACTTCGATACGGTCGATTTTTCCCAGCAGATTGGTGGCGAAGCTGTCCAGCCCCACCCGCGCATTTTCCGGAGCTTCCTTCACCACCCAGGTGTGCCCGGGATGGAAGCAATAATCCTGGGGTATCGCGAAGCCATACTCACGCTCCATGCGTGGCGCCTGTGGGCCCGCCCACAGCTCCGGCTTTACAGCCGGCTGTACCTTGGGTCCGCGGAAATAGCTGATGCTCATGATCAGCAGGAACATCAGGAGGACAAATAAGATCGACATGGGACCTCCTCGCATGTGCGATCCGTCCGGGATGCCCGCCGGCGCTTCTGTCGCACCTGCTTCCGCTGTGGTTAAGTGCACGTCGAGGACAAAACGCGGCAGTGTGGGTGCCTGTTGCAAGACAAGCACTTAGGAGGAGGGATCACTTACGCAAGGACGCTTCGACGCTGCATTTTGCAGGTCACCACTGCGTTTCGCAGAGGTGCAGAACGCAGCTGGGAAGCTGTGGCTTTCAATCAACCATCAACCAATCAACCATCCCTTATCTCTATCTTGCGCTGATTCGCTACGGAACCCACTATCAACTGCTGATGCCATATCGCGAGGGTCACCTCTCGATTGGCGTCGAACTGCGAGACGACCCTCTCGAAATCGCTCGGAGGGTGGCGGGAGTTCTCGATCTTAGACCCTGAGCGAGGTTCAACACTCAACAATTGATTTCGTGCCCGTTCCGCTGCCCTGCTATCCTGCTGCGAAAGAAAAATGCTCCCCATCTCTTCGCCGGCGTTCTCGGACGCTCGCCTCGCGGCCGCGTACCTCATCTTTCTCGCCAGTTACCTCGTCTTCGCCTTGGGGAAATTTCCCGGCCTGAAGATTGATCGGCCGGGCGCCGCCATTATCGGCGCCGTCGCCATGGTCGCTGCCCGCATCGTCCAGCCACGCCAAGCCCTGCACTTCATCGATTTCTCCACCCTCGTACTGCTGTTCTCCATGATGCTGATCGTGGGCAACCTGCACCTGGTGGGATTTTTCGAGTGGAATGCCGAATTTGTCCTGCGGCGCCTGAAACCGGTGTACCTCTTGCCTGCCGTGATTTTTACCTGCGGATTCCTCTCCGCGTTCTTCGTCAACGACATCGTGTGCTTGGTCATGGTGCCATTCGTGCTTCAAATCACCCGGCGTATGCGCCTCGCACCGCTGCCGTATTTGCTGGCAGTAGCGACGGCATCGAATATCGGCAGCGTGGCCACCATCACCGGCAATCCGCAGAACATGCTGATCGGCTCCTTTTCCGGTATCCACTACCGCGATTTTCTGTCGCACTTGGCTCCGGTTGCCGTTATTGGATTGTTCCTTGATTGGGCGGTGTTGCACTGGGTCCACCGGCACAATCTGGGATCGCTCCGCCGGAGCAGGAGGCGATCCCATTACCACCGCTGGATCTGTCGCGACTGACCAAGCCGGCCATCGTCGTCACCGCCGTCGTGGTCGGATTCTTCCTGGGCGTGCCTCCGGCCATGATGGCGGCCCTGGGTGCCGCCCTGCTGCTGATTACCAGGACCCTGGAACCGCAGAGGCTCTATAAGGAGGTGGACTGGGGACTGCTGGTTTTCTTTGTCGGCCTGTTCCTGATCGTCGGCGGTGCAGAAAATGCCGGCATAGTGCGCAAGCTCCTGGACGTGGCGCAACCCTGGAACCTGCAGCATCTGGCTGTGTTCACGGTGGTGGTGGGCGTCCTCAGCAATGTAGTAAGTAATGTGCCCGCCGTCATGCTGGTGAAATCACTGGTCCCTGGATTTGCCGATCCGCGCACCGCATGGCTGGTGCTGGCCATGGCCTCTACTCTCGCAGGCAACCTCACCATCACCGGTAGCGTGGCCAACATCATCGTGGTAGAAACCGCCAAGCCCGAGGTAGACATCCGCTTCCGCGATTACTTCCGCGTCGGGTTGCCGATCACGATCGCAACCCTGCTGGTGGGATGGGCCTGGTTGGCATGGCTGAAATAATGGCCGATTGAGATGGTCGGGCCTGGAATTATCACCCACAGGGCCTCGCAGGGAGTAGCGCCGGCGTCCCGCCGGCTGTCGTGGGGGCGTCCCGCCCCCACATCCGCGGGCAATGAGATGGCCGCGGAGTTGGGTATCCAGGTCGTCCCGGTTGCCGACCTCGGCAGCGCGGTGCGGCACAGCGATGTTTGTGTCACCTGCACCACCTCGCGACAGCCGCTGCTGGCTTCCGAACACGTGTCTCCGGGGACGTTCGTTGCTGCAGTCGGCGCTGACAGTCCAGACAAACAAGAGCTGCACCCGGCGCTGATGGTTGGCAGCAAGGTCGTGGCCGATCTCGTGGAGCAATGTGCCACGATCGGAGACCTGCATCATGCGATCGCGGCAGGGCTGTTGCAGAGGACAGACGTACACGCCGTACTGGGCGAGGTGGTGGCGGGCAAGCAAGCTGGACGAACCTCCGATCAGGAGACCGTCATTTTCGACAGCACCGGCATGGCGCTGCAAGATGTGGCCGCCGCCGCTGTGGTCTATGAAAAGGCCACGCGGACTGGATGCGGCATCACGGTGGATTTCGCGGCCTAGTCATCGCATACTGTGAAGCCGCATTTGCCGGAAAGGTTTTCATTCAACACTCGACAATCACGAATTCAACAATTGCTCGCGTGATCATGGACCCTAAGACAAAACCCGTCCCACCCAGCACCCAGGTTTCCCTGGCGCGGTTCGTTGGCTATTTCTTGTGGCTGGGGACGGTCGGGTTCGGCGGACCCATCGCGCTCGCCGGGCACATGCAGCAGGACCTTGTGGACAGTCGCGGCTGGATCACCAAGGAAGACTTCGTCGAGGGACTGGCTCTGGCACAACTGGCACCCGGTCCTCTGGCCGCGCAACTCGCGATTTATCTCGGATACGTCCGGGCCGGAATCCTGGGAGCTACGCTCGTAGGCGCCGGGTTCGTGCTGCCCTCGTTTCTGATGGTGCTGGCGCTTTCAGCCGCGTACGTCCGTTATGGCGGGCTGAGCTGGATGCAAGGCATGTTCTACGGAATCGGTGCAGCGGTCATCGCAATCATCGCCCGCTCTGCCTTCAAGCTCACCAAACTGACCCTGGGCAAAGACAAGCTGCTCTGGGCTATCTTCCTGGTCCTCGCCGTTTCCACCGCATGGACTTCGCAAGAGATCATCTGGCTTTTTCTGCTCGGCGGCGTAATCGCGGTGATCGTGAAAGCATTGCCTCCCCGAAAGCGGGCGACCAGCGCGGCGAACCTGCTGTTGGCCGGATTTGCCCTGCCGCTGAGTGGAACGCTGTGGGAGATTTTCGGATACTTCGCCAAGGCGGGACTGTTCGTCTTCGGCAGTGGCCTGGCGATCGTGCCGTTTCTCTACGGAGGTGTGGTCCAAGGGCATCATTGGTTGACCGACCGCCAGTTTGTGGACGCGGTGGCGGTGGCCATGATCACCCCGGGGCCGGTCGTGATCACGGTGGCATTCATCGGATACCTGGTGGCGGGGGTCGCTGGGGCCACGGCAGCCGCTCTAGGAGTGTTTCTGCCGGTATACCTCGTGGTCATTGTCTTGGCGCCATCCTATAAACGGTGGGCCAAGAATCCGCAACTCAACGCCTTTGTACGCGGAGTGACCGCGGCTGCCACCGGCGCGATCGCCGGCGCGGTCATTGTGCTGGCGCGCCGCTCGATTTACGATCTTCCCACCGTGTTGATCGCAGCTCTGAGCTTGGCCGTGCTGATGAAATGGAAGGTGCCAGAACCCGCGATCATTGCTGTCGCCGCGGTGGCCGGGCTGGCGTTGCACCATTGACGAGTACCGATTTGGTGTGCCGGAGCGGTTCCAACCTAGCGCACGTTTCCTATGACCTTTGGTGTGCGACCTTAGTGGTCGTTTATCGTTGACAGTCGCCAGTTCCTGCGCCAAACTCCGTCCATCGCACCCTTAAGTCTTGCGGAAGCACGCTTTCAGGATCTCTGCATGAATCGTTACTCCATCCTGGACCAAGGTTCCTCACAGCTTCCGCGCCAGGCCGCTCCCTCCAATGTTGAGCCAGACGGACCGTCTGCTCCGGCGCCAACCGCCCGCGAGCCTTTGCGCTTTCCCGGCGACGACGGTGGCAAGTCATTGACCGAAATGGCTCGGCGCGATTTGCATGCCGCGCTGCAATTGCTGGCCGAGCGCGCGCAATACATTACCGGAGCCTCGGGAGCGGCCATCGCGTTGCTTGAGGGTGCGCACATGATTTGCAGCGCGAGCGCTGGCCCTTCCGCCCCCGGCTTGGGGGCGCGCCTGCAAGTGAACTCGGGCCTTTCCGGCGAGAGCGTTCGAGCCCGGCAGATCTTGCGCTGCGATGATGCCGAAACCGACGCCCGCGTCAATCGTGAAAGCTGTCGGGCTCTGGGCATCGCTTCCGTGGTCGTCATGCCCCTCATGCGCGAGCAGGAGGTGACCGGCGTCTTCGAGTTGTTCTCCGGCAAGGCCTACGCTTTCGAAGAGCGTGACATTACCGCTCTCCAGCGAATAGCGGAGATGATCCAGACCGCGGTAGAACATGCGGAAGCCTTGAAGCGGGCGGAGAAAGAGATCAACCCGGAAAAAGAAACGGTGCTGCCGAACCACGTCGCCGGGGAACTCGTCCTCGCCGCCGGGTTCGAGCATCCGACCCTCGACCAACGCACAGCCGCTCCCGCCACAAAAACCGAGGTCAACCCGGAACCGGCGACCTCAGAGCCCAAGCTCGATCGGGAAGCGGATCAACCTCAAGCTGTTCTGCTCGGCGAACCCGCCAGCATCCGCAAATGTGCGGCATGCGGTTTCCCGGTTTCCGGAGGGCGAACGCTTTGTCTGGATTGCGAAGCGGCTAACACCCCGGCAGAAACAGCAGGAGATCCTCCGGGGAGCAGGGCTGCTCCCGTATTTCTCTCTGAATACACCGCCGCAGAAGGCAGCGACGGATGGTTGCGGTCGCACAAGTACTTGGTTGGGGCGCTGCTCTTCGCCGCCATGGTTGTGGCGGCGCTGCTCTGGCTGCGCTGAGCGCGTCTTCCCTACTGCGGTGCCGTGCCCTTCACCACCAGCGAAAAGGGCAACTCCTCCCCCGATTCCAGCTTCGTCTCGGCTGAAAAGACCCAATGTTCCTCGTCGTCCTTGGAGACGGCAGGTGCGCCCCCTGCCGCCTGTACTAGGCTCAGCGGTCCTGGGTGCCGCGTGCCAGTTGCCTTGCGGCTCAGGTTGACCAACTCGTCGAACTTCAACGTCGCATTCGGGTCCCCATCAGAACCTGCGGGAACGAGGAGCAGAAAGTCGCGGTTGGGAGCCACTCCCAAATGGTTGCCATCGTTGGGCAGCAGTTCGTAACGCAAACTGTAAACGCCCGCCTTCACGGGCTGACCGCGGTAATCGGTCGTGGCCTGCGGAAAGGAAATCACCCCGACCAGGGTGGATTCGGCCAGTTGCCAGTAAAGTGCGCCGGAGGCATTCTTTTTCGCCGGCCCGGGTACGTCCTTGCGCAGCCAGATTTCGCAGGTCGTCGTGCCGTCGTCCAGCACAATGCGATACCCCTTCGTGTCCAGCACCTTGCGAACCGCCTCCGGAACGGTAGAATCCGTCGGCGGCCCAGTCGTTTCCACTTTGCCCGCTTGCGCAGTGCAGATCCCGGTCAAAAGGAAGAAGAGAACAACCGAGGAGGAGCGAGCCCTTTTCACGTTTGCCTCAAGATCGGCGCATTCCGCGGGCCCGGTCTGCAAAATCTTAACTCGCCGAGTGCGCGGAGAAAAGCCGCAGACCAGAGACCATGCCGCTTCTATGCGCTCTTTGCGAGACCTTGACGAACTCTGCGGCTCGAATTTTCAGATCCCGGCGCTGTCACAGAATTTACGGACACGTCAGTTGCGCTGTCCCAGTGACCAGCGCTCCGGTTCCTCCCATCACGACCGGTGCACCCGCTCCATTGCTGGCAAGCGCCGCAATTGTGACGGTTCCGGTAAACCCCGCGTCGCACTGCGCAACTCCGTCGGCGTCAACGCTTGCACCAACGCCGGCGGTGCAACCATTGCTGTCGTGCACACACCACGTCGCGACCGTGACCTGTGCCGGCGTAGGTGGTGCTGTGAAGCTGCCGGTCGCAGTGAACTGCACCTGGCCGTTGGGAAAGTTCTGCGCATCCGCAGCGGCTGGCGCAAGGGTCATGGACTGGAGTAGTCGAGGACTGTTGCTGCTACCGCAGCTCAAGGCTCCGAGACTACCCAAAAACAGCAAAACTGAAAGCAGAAGGAACCCGAACTTAGGCATAAACAGCCCCCAGCCGAGTAGAACCCAGACACAACTAGTTAGTTGCCTGCCAAGTTGTCAATTTTCAGCGCGCAAACGTGCCTACGAACGCGCTCCGCTTCCCGTGCAACTCCCAATCCACCCCAAGGCTGGGCCCGTGATAGGTATCGGTCACAGCCACGGCGGGCATGGAACGGGCTAGCTCCGTTAATGGCGGATAAAAGGTAACTTCGTTCCCGCAGAGGTGATCCTTGTCGCTGATGCCGCGGGTCTCAACCGTGGCGAACTCCCCGGCACGCAGCCAGGCCACACCGTGCTGCTGGCGATTCACCACCAGTTCCATCGGCGCTGGGATTATCTGCTCCACCCGGCTCAGAAGTTCGCCTCCCATGTACTGCGCAAAGGCGATCAGAGCAGCACGCTGTTGCGAACTCGCCTGTTCGTCCACGATTAGAACGGCTTTCGCGGGATAGGGATTCTCGTAAGGGTCGCCCAAAGTTCCATTCGCGCGCACCGCAGCCGCAACCGTCAACCCATCCAGCGACACGCCATCCCAGCTTCCGCTCTGCACATGCCACGCCAGGATCGCTTCATTGCCTACCAGGTTCACTTCGCCATTGGCAAAGCATTGTCCGGTGTAGACATCCGCGCTACGCGTCTCCACGTAGTCGCCGCGGATCTGCTGCGCGGGAAGGGAACTGGAAAGCGCCAAAACAACCGTGCCGACCAATGCAAGCAACCGATAAGCCATACGGAACACCTCACCCCGAAAGTATGCTTCTATTGTCCTCCAACCGCCGTGTGGAGGGAAGAGGTGCCAGTCCTGCATTACACTGTTTCTTTTGAGGTAGAGAACCTGTCCTCGAGAAATTGTGGGACCGTGCGTCGGATCATGTGGCTGGCCGCAACCAGCGTGTTCGTGACCAGCAGTCTGGCGCCCGCTTTTCAAGCTCCCACCACCTATCGTGACCACGCCAACCGCTTTAGCATCACGGTTCCGGTGGGCTGGAGGATCCGTCCGCTGGGCGACAGTGTGCAGGTAGTCCGAGGCGATTCCTATCTCAGCGTGCTGGTGTTCGAGCACACCTCCGACGTTAGCGCCTTGGTCGCGGTACTTGGCCAGAAAATGGGAAACAAGTGGCAGCGCTTCCAGACGGTCGGTCAGGGCAAGTCCACGCTCGCCGGTTTCGAGGCCAGTACTGCTTCCTTTTCCGGGCAGAACCCTCGGGGCGTTGACTCCGTGCTGAAGCTGGCTGGTCTTGTTTCAAACCACACTGCTTACGTGCTGGTCATCGGTGCTACAAAAACTGACTTGCCGAAAGTGCAAGACACCCTGACGCAGATCGAGCATAGCTTTAGCCTGCTGGGAACCGGGAAGCCGGCGCCGGAGGAACCCACTCCAACGTTGGGCATGGAAGTCACCGACCTCAGCTCCGAAGACGCTGCTGGCTACGGCCTGAGCGGCGCCTCCGGCGCTCTGGTGGTGAACCTTGACGCGAACGGTCCCGCTCAGCAGGCTGGCGTGGATCTCCATGATGTGGTCGTCACCGCAGGCGGGCAGAATATCGACAGCGCAGCCATGTTGCAGCAGGTAGTTCAATCGCACAAACCCAGTGACTCTCTCCAGTTGGAGATCCTGCGGGTGACCGAGAACGGAAAAGTCGAGCACAAGACGCTCAGAGCGACGCTCGCTGCCGCTCCGCGGCCGAAGTGAGTTTCCCCACAATAGTTCCTTCGCGTTGACTTGGTTGCTGGCGGCAGCCTACCATCGAAAGAATTTCCCTGGAGCAAGTCAGCCCATGATTGGCGAAACGATCTCCCACTACCGCATCCTGCGCCAGCTGGGCGGTGGGGGCATGGGTGTGGTGTACGCGGCCGAGGACCTGAACCTCGGGCGTCATGTCGCCCTCAAATTCCTGCCGGGGGAGCTGGAGAAGAGCGCTGGCGCCCTGGAACGCTTCCAGCGCGAGGCCCGCGCCGCCTCTGCTCTGAACCACCCCAACATCTGCACCATTTACGAAATCGCCCAGGCCGATGGCCGCTACTTCATCGCCATGGAACTGCTCGAAGGCCAGACCCTCAAGCAGCGCATCGGCCACCAGCCAATTGAGATGGACCTGTTGCTGGATTTGTCCATCCAGATCGCCGATGCCCTCGAGGCAGCCCATGCCAAGGGCATCATTCATCGCGATATCAAGCCGGCCAACATCTTTGTCACCACTCGCAACCAGGCCAAGGTGCTCGACTTCGGCCTGGCCAAGCAGGCGCTCACCCCCGAGGCGGTCCTGGGCGGGGTCACGCTGGGCTCGGCGGTCACGGTAGACCAGGATTTTCTGACCAGTCCCGGTTCAACCGTGGGCACCGTGGCTTACATGTCTCCCGAACAGGCGCGAGGCAAGGACCTGGACGCGCGCACCGATTTGTTTTCGTTCGGCGCTGTGCTCTACGAAATGGCCACCGGCGCTATACCCTTCCGCGGCGATACCTCCGCGGTCATCTTCGAAGCCATCCTCAATCGCTCTCCGGTGCCGCCGGTCCGGCTGAATCCAGATGTGCCTCCGCAACTGCAAGACATCATCACCAAGTTACTGGAGAAAGATAGAGACCTGCGATACCAGGGCGCAGCCGAGGTGCGCGCCGACCTCAAGCGCCTCAAGCGCGACACCGAATCTGGCACCATTGCGGCGGCCGCCAGCTCTTCCAGCACGCGGCGCGCCGGCTTCCCGCGCCACAGACGATCCGGCAAGATTTGGAATCTGGTCATCGCAGCCGTAGTCGTGCTTGCACTCGCCGGCTTGGCCCTCACCTTTTTCGCCCGCCGCGGGCACGCGGTCATGACGGAGAAGGACGCCATCCTCCTGACCGACTTCGTCAACACCACCGCCGAGCCCGTATTTGACGGCACCCTGAAGAAAGCAATTGCGGTCGATCTGGGCCAGTCACCCTACCTGAATGTCTTTCCCGACCAGAAGGTGAGGCAGACCCTGCAACTCATGGGCCGCTCGCCGGATGAACGCATCACCAGCGAAGTCGGCCGCGAGATTTGTCTCCGCGACGGGGTCAAGGCCATGCTCAACGGCTCGATCGCAAACTTGGGCCGCCAGTACGTGATTACCCTGGAGGCAGTGAACGCCTCCACTGGAGAGTCCCTGGCCCGCGAGGATACCCAGGCGGCCAGCAAAGAAGATGTCCTGAGTTCCTTGCACACGGCCGGCTCCAGCCTGCGCAGAAAGCTGGGAGAATCGCTCGCCTCCGTGCAAAAGTACGACAAACCGCTGTCGGAAGCCACCACCTCATCGTTGGACGCCCTGAAATCCTTATCTCTCGGCGATATGAAGCACCAACTCGGTGAAGACTTGGCAGCCTTGCCCTTCTACCAGCATGCTGTGGAACTGGATCCCAACTTTGCCATGGCATACGCTCGTCTCGGCACTGTGTACAGCAATCTGGGACAGGACGGGCCCTCGGAACAAAGTCGGCAAAAAGCCTTTGAACTCCGCGATCGTGCCAGTGAGCACGAGAAGCTGTACATCATGTCGCATTATTACGCCGACTCCGGACAACTGCAGAAGGGAATTACGGCCCTCGAGCTCTACAAGCAGACCTATCCTCGCGACTCCACTCCTTACATCAACCTGTCCGTCATCTACATCAATCTCGGCCAGTTCGAAAATGCTTTGGACAACGCCCGCCAGGCGGTGGAACTGGATCCTGAGACCGTCAACGGCTACTCCAACTTGGCGAATGCCTATGCCGGTCTGGGCCGCATGGAAGAGGCCAAGGCGACTTTGAACCAGGCCATCCAGCGCAAACTCGGCGGAGGGGCGCTCCACCTTTATCTGGCAGGAATCGCGTGGGTACAGAATGACCTCGCCACCATGGAGCGCGAACTGGCTCTCGCCAACACCGGCCCGGATGGCGACATGAACGTGACCGCGGCACGCCAGGCCATGGCCGCAAGCCGCGGCCAGTTGCAACTGATGCGGGAACTGGGGAAAAAATTCAGGGATGACGCACAACGCTTGAACTTGAAAGACAGAGTTGCGGGCGAATATAACCAGGATGGAGTCGTGGAAGCCGTTGTTGGGGAAAGACAAAGGGCCTTGGAGAATGCGCAACAAGCGCTGAAGGTATCGAATTCCCCCAACGTGATCCTGCAGGCGGCCGCCATCATGGCTTTCGCCGGAGAAGACAAGCAGTCCATCAAGCTGGCAGAATACGTCGCCAGTGGCCGTCCCTACGACACTTTTGTTCAGTTCGTTACCGTTCCGCTCATCCGGGCCGGCGTGGATCTGAATCACGGCGACGCCGCCAAGGTGATCGATCAATTGGATGGGGCAATGGTCTATGCCCGCGCCAACACGGGCGTTCTCTACGTGCGGGGGCTGGCTTATCTGAAGCTTGGAAAAGCAGACGAGGCCGCCCAGGCGTTTCAAAGAATTCTGGATCTGCGTACGTTTGCCCTGCTTGACCCGATCGTCCCCATTGCCCACCTCGGCCTTGCCCGCGCCTATGCCCTCCAGGGTGATAAAGCGCGCAGCCGAATCGCTTATCAGGACTTCTTAGCTCTCTGGAAGGATGCCGACCCGGACCTCCCCCTGCTCCGCGAAGCCAAGCTGGAATACGCCAAGGTGAGGTAGAGAAGACGAGCCTGTCTTAGAACTGGGAACTGAAAACCGAGAACTGCTTTCGGACAAAGACACTACTGCACGAATATCACCGGGATTCCGGCCGCAAGATACGTGTCCCCAGCGCGAGCCGTAGCATCCTCACGCTCAGCCGCATTTTCCCGTACCGTGACAAGCACGCCCTGTCGAACAGCAGTTGCCCGGCTCCGCCAACTTCCCGTCTGGACCAATGCAGGTCTGCGTGTGGATGCACCAGAACAGTCCATCATTCGAACGCGGAACCGTGGGGTCGGGCTCGGCCAGGATGAACTGTCCCTTCCAGCGCAGCGCCGGGCACAGATTCGGGTCATTGGTGTTGAAGCGATCGGCTTCGCGAATCATGCGGCACCTCCCGACACGGCCTTCAGGATCGCGCGTTTCACCGCGACCCTCGCCAGTTGGACTTTGTAAGCGTTGTGGCTCAGAGCCTTGGCATTCTGCAGCGCGGCATCTGCAGCCGCTTTGGCCACATCTTCTGAAATGCTTTTCCCCGCCAGCGCCTGCTCCGCTTCCGGCGAAGGCCAGGGAACCGGCGCGACGTATCCCATCACCACGCGCGCCGACTGCACCCTGGAGCCGTTCATCTTCAGCGCGACCGCCGCGACCGCCAGAGGCCAGTCGAACGTCGCCTTTTGGCGGATTTCGTAATGCGCGGCCTTCACCCCGCCAGCCGGTGGGATGACCACCTCGGCGACCATCTCGTTGGGCCTGAGATCATGTTCGCGTTCGCCGTCCGTCCTCGGCAGGACAAAAAAGTTCTCCAACGACAACTCACGCTTTCCTTTTGCACCCACCAGACGCACCTTTGCCCCGTAGGCAATCAGCATCGGAACAATGGTCGAGGGACTCACGAATGTTGCCGGACCGTCGTTGCCCAGGATGGCGTGGTAACGATTCTCACCCTTGCGCACCAGCTCCTTGCCGCTTTCGTCCTTCGGCAGCAGGCCAAACCCGTTGCGGAAGTACCAGCAGCGCGGCCGCTGGCAGAGATTCCCACCCAGTGTGGCCAGGTTGCGGATCTGCGGGCTGGCGGCCTCGTTCAAGGCATCCGCCAGCGCGGGATACTCCTTCACCACGCTGGCGTTGTCCGCCAGCTCGCCGAGCGTAGTGAGCGCCCCGATGCGCAGCCCTTGCACACTACTGGTGACCCCCTGAAGATCCTTGATCTCCTTGATGTTCACCAAACGCTTGGGGGCGACCACATCATCCTTCATGAGCGCCAGCAGATCAGTCCCCCCCGCGAGAATCTCGGCCTGCCCCCAACTCGTGCCCAGCAGGCCCACCGCCTGCTCTTTCGTTTCCGGACTTGCATATTCAAAAGGTCGCATCACGCACCTGCCTTCTGCTCCAGAGCTGCGAGCACGCGGTCGGGAGTGAGTGGCAGGAAGGGCACGCGCACCCCAATCGCATTCGCCACCGCATTGGAAATTGCAGCCCCCGGCGAAATCACTGGCGGTTCACCCAATCCAACCACCCCGCGCTCGTCATATCCCTTGCCGGTCATCATGTGCACCACCAGTTCGGGGATGTCGCTGAATCCCGCCAGGCGATAAAACTGCATGTCCGGATTCAGCATGCGGCCGGTAGTCTGATCCATGATCTTTTCTTCGTACAGCGAGTATGTGATGCCCATGATCAGCGCGCCGTAGCACTGGCTCTCCGCCGTTTTCAAGTCAATGATCAGGCCGCAATCCTGCACCGCGACCATCTTCTTGACCCTCACGATCCCGGTCTCGGTGTCCACTTCGACCTCCGCCATCTGCACCCCACCCACCCCGCTGTTGGTAAGGTCGGGAGGCTTGCTCTTGTCCGGATTGTTGCCCCGTATGGTGAGTGGCATCGCACCCAACTTGGCACAGGCCTGCTTCCAGCCCAGTGATCGGCTCGCATCGCTCTTTACCCGAACCGTCCCGCCCACGCATTCCAGGTCCGCAGGCTGTGCGTTCAGTGCCGGCGCAACCTTGGTAAAGAGCGCGTCGCGGGCATCTACCGCTGCGCGTCTCGTCGAAGAACTCACGCCCCCAATCGTGGTCGAACCGCCCGACCCACCCGAGGACGGATACATGGTGTCGCCGATGTACAGGTTGATGGCGTCCAACGGAATGCCCAGTGTGTCCGCCGCTACGATCAGGATGCACGTACGAGTGCCGGTGCCCAGATCCTGCGACCCCATCTTGATCTCCACCGATCCGTCCGGGTGGAGCGTGAGGTCGCAGTGGCTCTCGTGACCGCGCCCCCCCCAGGTGTGTAACGAAAGGCCAACCCCGCGGGCGATGTTCCCCGAGATGTTTTCTCCCCGCGGATGCCACTTCTGTTTCCACCCCATCAGGTCGGCCGCTATGCCGAATTCTTCACGGTAGATATTCTGCCGCGGCTTGGCCATTTCGATGTTCTTCAGGAAGAACTCGAGCGGGTCCATATTGAGTTTGGCCGCCGTGTCCTCCAGTGCCGCCATGGTAATGAGCGCCGCCTGCGGGTGGTTCGGTGCCCGCCAGGCGCGTGCCGGACCGATGTTGTTGCGGATCGCTGTGTGTTCCTTGCGCTGGTTGGGAATTGCGAAGACATACGGAATCGGCGGCATGCCTCCACCGCCGGGCCCACCCGTTCCCCACGACTGCGATTGCCACCCGGTGATCGTGCCGTCCTTCTTCGCCGCCACTTTCACCCGGGCATAGGCCGAGGGCCGTGCACCCGCGACCTCCAGTTCCGCTTCGCGCTCCAACATCATCCTCACCGGCTTGCCGCCTGCCTTTTTCTATATTTGCGCCGTGACGATGCCCCATCGGTCCGGCGAGAACTTGCTGACAAATC
>JBGPJK010000037.1:0-20000 GCA_041485425.1 Terriglobia bacterium
ATCACTTCCTGTACCTTCATCGCCCGCTCCACTGCGGCCTGCGTGTAAGAGAACATGCCCTGCATGGTCTCCTACCCTCGCCGCCTGAAAGCGGACACTTCACTTGCTTAATCAACCGGACATATCATGTGCTAACGACAGCTGGCTTCCCCGCCATTTGACTCCATTCAAGGGCGCGTGAGATAGTGACTCGCTTTCCGTCTCTCAAACCAAGGATAATCGCACCGAACCCTGGAGCCGTCTCTTCAAATGGTTCGACTGATTCCTAAAGATACCAGTTTCTTCGCCATGTTCGCGGACATGTCGAATAACTTGATCTCGGGTGCCCGCGTCCTGGTGAATTTGTTCGCCGATTACCGGGACGTCGAAAAGAGCACGAGCGAGATCAAGCGCATCGAACATGTCGGGGATGAAATGACGCATAACATCCTGACCAAGCTGAACCAGACATTTATCACGCCCTTCGATCGCGAGGATATGCACCGGCTGGCCTCGTCGCTGGACGATGTTCTGGATTACATCAATTCCGCCGCCGACCGGATCACGTTGTACAAGATCCTCGCACCCCCGCCTGCGGCGGGCGAGTTGGCAAAGGTGATCCTGCAGCAGAGCGAGGAAATCGGGCATGCGGTGTCGCATCTGCGAAAAAATGGAGACGTGCTCGAACACTGTGTGGAAATCAATCGCCTGGAGAACGACGCCGACAAGGTATCGCGCGAGGCCATTGCCCGGCTGTTCGAACATGAGAAGGATCCCATCACTCTCATCAAAATCAAGGAACTGATCGAGGTTCTGGAAATGGCCACCGACAAGGCCGAGGACGTGGCCAACGTACTGGAAACGGTAGTTCTGAAAAGCACCTGAGTCTCTGCGGAACAGGAACCTTGCTGGTGAAAGCTGACCTCCTGCTGCTCATCGTTACGGTTGTGGTGGCGCTGACGTTCGATTTCCTGAACGGATTCCACGACGCTGCCAACAGCATTGCAACCGTGGTTTCCACCCGTGTTCTGTCTCCCAAGCTGGCCGTGCTCTGGGCGGCAGTGTTCAATTTCCTGGCCGCGTTCTTCCTGGGAACCGCAGTTGCCAAAACCATTGGCAAGGGCATGGTTCGGATTGATGCGGTCACCCAGTATGTAGTGATTGCGGGGCTGATGGGCGCCATCGTCTGGGACCTGCTCACCTGGTGGTGGGGCCTCCCAACTTCCTCCTCGCATGCCCTGATCGGTGGCTATGCGGGGGCTGCGATTATGCGCTCCGGCTTCGCGGCCATCATTCCCGAGGGCTGGACCAAAACCCTGATCTTTATTGTGGTCGCGCCCATCATGGGGCTGGTGCTTGGGCTGGTGCTCATGGTGGCGGTGTTCTGGCTCTTGCGCAATAAAGCCCCGCAACGGATTGATGTCTGGTTTCGCAAGTTGCAGCTACTCTCAGCCGCTGCCTACAGCCTGGGCCACGGCGCCAACGACGCGCAGAAGACCATGGGGATTGTGGCCAGCGCGCTCTACGGCGCAAGAATCCTCACGGCCGCCGAACTCGGCGGCGATTGGGGACGCTTTCACTGGCCCATCATTCTCGCCGCCCACGCTTCCATCGCCCTGGGCACCTACTTCGGGGGATGGCGCATTGTCCGTACCATGGGTTCGCGGATTACCAAGCTGAAGCCCGTGGGTGGCTTCTGCGCCGAGACCGCGGGAGCCATCACGCTATTTTCCACGGCGCTGGCAGGGATTCCCGTAAGCACCACTCATACCATCACCGGCGCAATTGTCGGAGTAGGCGCCACCACCGGGCTTTCGGCGGTGCGCTGGGGAGTGGCGCGCCGCATTGTTTGGGCTTGGGTCCTGACCATTCCGGCCTCCGCGGCAGTGGCGGCGTTTGTGTACTGGGTGATCAGCGTGGTGAAACCGGGCGCATGATCCTAAAGCCGAAAACCGGGCACACCTCACCTGCCACCTGAAATCAAAAGGCCCCGGCAGGAACGGGCTGCCGGGGTCTTGAATCGCCGGGCCGCGATACTTAGGCGGCGACGTTGGCGATTACTTTCTCCGAGACCGTGGTCTCGACCGTGCACAGCTTCACCATGAGCGGAGTGGTGAGGAATGGCTCCAGGAGGTTCTTCACTTTGGGGAAGAATTCCCGCTCGTAGCGCTCCACATCAGCCCGGGCATACCACAGGGTGATGGCATGGAACCTGGTGGGCTCGGTCTCCACTTCCAGACCGAGGATATCCACAAAGCCCGGCTGCTTCTTGAGACTGGGCAGAACGTCCTCGTTGACGGTCTTAAGGAACTCCTGCTTCCTGTCGAACTTGATGTTCCCTTCCAGCATGCGTGCAAACATAGGAACTCTCTCCCTTTCGCGCAGGGATCCGCAGTGACGCCCGCCCTGAGGGGGGCGGCGAAGGGTCGCGAAGAACTGCCAGAGCTACAACTTCACTTCGGGAGTAGCCTACACCGCTGGGCTCTGATAAATGACCCTTGGTGCGGAAATTGGTCAGAAGTCGATTCTCGGTTCGGGACCGTCGTGCTGCAGTTCCGAAATAGGAACGCCGCCCGAACGGTACAATAACCGTGTGAACGCGGCCACCACACCGGGGGTATCGAGCGAGCCAGCCACTGCGGATCGGACTTACAGCTTGCGGGAGCGACTGCTGCTGGGGTTCATCACGTGCGCGGGATTCCTGGCGATTCGCCTGATCGGTCCCACGCTGCGGTTTGCGGTGTCGTGGGAAGAAGGCGCGCCCGGCAGCCTGGAAAAGCGCCCCATTATTTATTCCTTCTGGCATCGCTGCGTGTTTCCCGCCGCGTATTTGTGGCGGAACCTGAACATTCGCGTGATGACCAGCCAGAGTTTCGACGGCGAGTACATCGCACGCATCATCCAGAAGTTCGGGTTTGTGGCGGTGCGGGGATCGAGCAACCGGGGCGCGGTGCGCGCACTGCTGGGCATGCGCCGTGAGACCGAACAAGGCTGGACCGTGGCCTTCACCATCGATGGGCCGCGCGGGCCGCGCTATGTCGCCAAGCCCGGGCCGGTGCTGCTGGCGCGCTCGACTGGCGTGCCCATGGCGGTGTTTCACATCGCGCTGGAAAACGCCTGGGTGCTCAAGACCTGGGACCAGTTCATGATCCCCAAGCCGTTTTCGCGGGTGCTGATGCGGGTAGCAAAGCAGATGGTGGTTCCCGCCGATGCGGGCGATGCGGAGATGGAACGCTTGCACTCCGAGCTGCAGGCTTCGCTCGACCGCGTCCGGGAGTTCGCCGAAGCGAACCTGGAGAAGGTGGGCAGGGAATTCCCCCTCTTTGTGAGGCAAACTTGAGACCCCGGGTTCCCGCAGAAAACTCTGCGTTGACATCTGCCCCTGCCGGGATTAGATTTTTTGAGCTGTTGTTTGTTCTTTCTCAACTTTGTTTGGTTCGCGCGTCCTCATCGCCGCGATGAGGAATTGGGAAGCGGGTGAGAATCCCGCGCTGCCGCGCAACTGTAAGCGAGGAAATAGCAGCCGGTCACTGGGTGATCCTGGGAAGGCCGGTTGTGGTAGTCGGACATCATCGTCCTCACTCGCGAAGCCAGGAGACCGCCGCGAACCGCCAACACCAACCCCTTTTCGCGTGACAAAAGGAGGAGTGCATGCGGTTCTCTCGGATTTTCGCTTCAGTCATTCTTCTGCTGGCGGCAGCTTCGGCCGCCGAACTCAAGGTCAAGGTGGTCGATCCTCTCTCGGCCGCTGTAGCCGGAGCTCGGGTTGAGTTGCTGCGGAAGAGCAGTGCCACTCCAGTGGGCGTAAATACTACGTCCGCGGATGGATTCGCTGCCTTTCGCGATGTGGGGCAGGGCCCGTATCACCTGCGGGTCCTGGCGCCGGGCTTCGCATCCTTTACCAGCGATGACATCTCGTCTTCCCAGTCCCCGGTCACGGTCCGGCTTGGACTGGCCCCGGCCGCCGAAACGGTGGTGGTGAGTGCGACCCGCACTCCGGTTCCGGGCCAGGCCGCCGGCGCCGCCGTCGAAAGCTTGAGCGGCGGACAAATCGAAGCCATGCGTCCCGTGGCGGTCAACGATGCGCTCCGTTTCCTGCCGGGAGCGGTGATCGAGACCGCCGGACAGCGTGGCGGGCTGGGGTCTCTGTTCGTGCGCGGCGGCGATTCCCGCTACAACAAGGTCATCGTCGATGATGTCCCCGTCAATGATCCGGGCGGGACGTTTGACTTCGGCGTCTTTCCGCTTACCCAAGCCGATCGTGTGGAGTTTGTGCGCGGCGCCCAGAGCACATTGTATGGTTCCGATGCCATGACCAGCGTGATGCAGGTGTGGACCCGCACCGGAAGCACTCCTGTCCCGGAACTGCGCTTCGGCGCCGACGGGGGGAATTTCAATACCGCGAGCGGCGAAGCGTCGCTGGCGGGCGTGCGCGGCCGCTTCGACTACAACCCCTTCGCTGAGCAGTTCTACACCCATGGACAAGGCGTGAATGAGGATTACTCCAATTCCAGCCAGGGTGCAAACCTGGGAGTGGCGCTGAATGATCGAGCTTCCTTTCGTCTTCGCGCCCGGCACTCCAACAGCCGCAGTGGCGTGCAATCTGAGTGGAATTTCAATGGGAGTCCCATCATTCCTCCGGACACCGACCAGCGGGTGCGGCAGAACATTTTTCTGGCGAGCGCGGAACTGACGGTGCGCGGGCCGTCGCGCTGGCAGCACCAATTCAGCGGTTTCGAATACAACCTCAAGCGCACGAATGTCGATCAGATCAGCGAGTCTGGCCGGGTAGACAAATTCGGCGACAACATTGACAGCCCCTTCCATGCCATCAGCAACATTAATCGTGCCGGCTTTGACTATCAGGGCGACTACACCGAGCGCAGTTGGGCACACACCACGCTGGGCTACGAGTTCGAAGACGAAAATGGAACCGTCGGCAGCCTGCCGGATTCGCTCAGCCACGGCGTGCGCCTGAACCACGCGGCTTTTGGACAGCAAATTCTCACGCTCGGACCTGCCTCGGTGGTGGCAGGGGCTCGCTTTGTCCACAATGCCAGTTTCGGCAACACCGCGGTGCCGCGAGTCGCTCTCAGCCTGCTCGCGCTGCGCGGAGGCCAGTTCTTCTCCGGCACCCGGCTCCGGTTCGCCTATGCCACCGGCATCAAGGAGCCCAGCTTTTCCGAGTCCTTCGGCAATGGCGGCGGCTTCCAGGTGCTGCCCAATCCCGCGCTCAAGGCCGAAGAGGCTCGCGCCTTCGAGGCCGGTATCGAACAGAAATTGTCCGGAAACTATTCCCTGACCGCCACCTACTTCCACAACCTTTTCCGCAACAAGATTGACTTCAATTTCCTGGGATGCAATCCCACCTGCACTGGCCAGTACGTCAACGTAAACAAGGCACTGGCGCACGGCGCGGAACTGCAATTTCAGGGACGGCCTATCGCCAAGCTGTCATTCGAGGCTGCCTATGTCTACACCTCCACCCAGATACTGGAAGCGCCGTTTGCATTCGATCCAATATTGGGCTTGGGCAAGCCGCTCATCCGGCGGCCAAGACACTTGGGCAGCCTTCTGCTCACATACTTGGGTCATCGATGGGGAGGCACCCTGGGCGGGAGTTTTGTGGGCCGGCGCGCCGACTCCGATTTCCTGGGATTTGGCATCGATCACGCGTCCGGTTATGCCCGCGTGGATCTGGGTGGATGGTATGCCATGAATTCGCGGATCACCGCCTATGTGAACGTCGAGAACGTCCTGAACAAACACTTCAACGAAGTCGTCGGCTATCCGGCTCTGGGGGCAAATTTTCGGGCAGGGCTGCGCTTTCGGCTGGGAGGCGAATAGCACCCGGGTGCTCATGCCAGTCAGCCGGACTGGCCATCCGGGCGGTGCTTTACCGCTGGCGGGAAGCGATCCGGCGCGTTTTGGAGGTGCTCTCCGACCCGGCGGTTGCCGCAGCCGGCTGGGGGTGGTCGTGGTGGTTGCCCGCTTCGCACGACATGGCGATAGGCAGGGGGGCGGCAGACTTTGTCCCCTGGTACTTGCTGCGTGCCAAGATCAACTTCTCCAGTTCCTGTCCACTCAGCGGGTTTTGCCGCCCGAGCAAGTGGGTGACCAGGGCAATCTGGGCAAAGTGCTCGACCGTTTCCATCTTCATGTAAGCATGGTGCAGGCTGTCGCCGTAGGCCACCACGCCGTGGTTGGACATGAGGATGGCGTCATACTCCGGAATCAGCGGCGCCAGCGCATCGCTAAGTTCCGGCGTACCGGGGGTGCCGTACTTGGCCAGCGGGATCGATCCCAACCCGATGACCACCTCGCACACCAGCGGCTGGTTGAGCGGGATGCCGGCCGCGGCGAATCCGGTCGCGGTCGGCGGATGTGCGTGGACAATGCCGCACACGTCCGGGCGCAGCTTGTAAATCAGCAGGTGCATCGCGATTTCGCTGGAAACGTCACGGCGTCCCGCCAACCGGCGGCCCTCCGGATCCACGATGACCATGTCGCCCGGGCGCAGCATGGATTTGCTCATCGCTGTGGGAGTAGCCAGGATGCGGTTCTCGTCCAGCCGGACCGAAAGATTGCCGTCCATGGCGGCCACGTAGCCACGGTCGTGCAGCATCTTGCCCCAGAGGACAATTTCGCGCCGAGATTCGCGTTCACTGGGCATTAAGATCGAGAGCGGCTGGGGAGCAAACCCGGCTGCGGTTGCCGTATGGTACCGCACCCGCTTGGGTCGAGACAACGACCTTTCAGAGTTTTAACAAAATTTTCAAGTTGCACTCAGCCCGAACTGGGAGAGCCCCTCCCACCCCGTCGGGAACGGATTCTATAATCAAGCGCCGTGCTGGTTTCCGACTTCCATTATCCGCTTCCCGAGGAGTTGATCGCCCAGGAACCGCTGCCCGACCGAGCCGCTTCGCGGCTGCTGCACCTGGACCGGGCGTCAGGATTGGTGCGCGATCGCCGGTTTCATGAGTTCCCGGAACTGCTGCGGCCGGGCGACCTGGTGGTGTTCAACAACACTCGGGTTTTTCCGGCGCGGCTTTACGGACGCAGGAGTGGGGCAAAGGCGCAAGCGATCAGTCCCCAGAACCCGGCGGCAAGGGACTTCCTGAAGGGCCGTGTGGAGGTGCTGCTCACGCGGCAGGTGTCGCTGCAGCCCAATGAATGGGAATGCCTGGTCCGTCCCGGGCGCAAGATTGGGGTGGGTGAGCGGTTGTTCTTCGGCGAGCAAGACGACCTGCGGGCGGAGGTCACGGCGCGAGACAGCTTTGGGGAGCGGCGGATTCGCTTCAGTCCGGTGACGGATTTCTTTGGCCTGCTCGAGCAGATCGGCCACGTGCCGCTACCTCCTTATATCGGGCGCGAGGATCGTCCACGGGACCGGGAGCGGTATCAGACCATCTACGCCCGCCAGCGCGGCTCCGTGGCCGCGCCCACGGCCGGCCTGCACTTCACTCCCGAGATTCTTGCCCGTATGAAAGAACGTGGCATTGAAACCGCCGAGGTCACGCTGCACGTAGGCTTGGGAACGTTTCAGCCGGTGCGGGTGGGGCGGGTGGAAGAGCACAAGCTGCATAGGGAGTGGTACTGCATTCCGGCCGACACGGCCACAAGGATCAACGGTGCCCTGGATGTGGGGCGGCGAGTGGTCGCAGTGGGGACCACGACGGTGCGCACGCTGGAGGATTCGGCCTCGGGCAGCGCCAGAGTGCAGCCGGGCAGCGACGAGACCGAAATCTTCATATACCCGGGCTATGAATTTCGCGTGGTGGGCGCCCTGCTGACCAACTTTCATCTGCCCCAATCCACCCTGCTCATGCTGGTGTGCGCATTCGGGGGGAAAGAACGCGTGCTGGCCGCGTACCGCCGCGCGGTGGAGCAGAAATACCGATTCTATTCCTATGGAGACTGCATGTTTGTGGAGTAGCAATCGTCAATCCAATATTCTTGGTTCCGGCTTGGAAATATCGTCGCGCATAGGGATATACTGTCCGGCGCGCGGGGTGAAACATGGGCACACAGGCAATGTCTAAGCAGGTTCCGATACAGGACTTTGTTGCCGAGTTGCAGAAATTTCCCGAGCCGGCGTTCCGCCGCACCGACCAGATCGCCCGGTTGCTGGAGAGCATGGCCGTAGCCCCCAACACTCTGACTCCATATTTGTGTTGGGACCGCCAGCATTACACGCGAAACCTGATCGACAAGACACCGCTTTATGAGCTGATCGCCATTTGCTGGGAAGTGGGCCAGGCTAGTTCAGTGCACAATCATCGTGACCAGAACTGCTGGATGGCGGTACCGATCGGAAGGCTCCTGGTGGAGAACTACCGCACCATCTCACAGGACCTTGGCCAGGGCAGGTGCCAACTGGAGGCGACAGACACGGTGGAGATGAACGCCGCCCATCCTTGTGCGGTGGATCCCCTGGAGCCCCTACATCGCGTCTACAATCCTCGCGAGTTCAATGAGAGGGCGGTGAGTCTGCACGTCTATTCGCGCCCCTTTGATAGCTGCGTGGTGTATTCGCCGGAACAGGGTACCTGCGGCGAGATCCAGCTGCACTACAACACCGAGTACGGCAAGAAAACCAGTCGTTAGCTGTAGGGCGAGCTGCGAGCTCTTGTCCTGCTAAACTTATCGGTTGTCTCCTAGAAAAAAATCTCCGTCCGCAACTGCTGAAAACGCCGCCCCTGCCGCGTCCAAGCCCTCGTCTGCTCGCAAGCCGAGTGCCCTGGCCAACGATAAAGGCCGGATTTTCCTGATGGACGCCATGTCGTTCATCTTCCGCGCCTACCACGCCATGTCGCGGCAGCGAGGGATGTCCACCAAAACCGGGCTGCCGACCGCGGCGACCTATGTGTTCGTCAATATGCTGCGTAAGTTGCGCGACGATTTCTCCCCCGAGTACCTGGCGGCGGTCTTCGATGTGGCGGCGCCCACCTTCCGCGATCAGCAGGCGGAGGCCATGCCAACCATGCGCAGGTTTGATCTGAAGACGCAGACTTTTCAGGAGATCGAATATCACGGCTACAAGGCCAACCGGGCGGAGATGCCCGGAGATCTGGCACAGCAGTTGCCCTACATCCGCCGGGCGCTGGAAGCGTATCGGATCCCGATACTTGAGTCCAAGGGCTACGAGGCCGACGACGTAATCGGCACCCTGGCGCGCAAAGCAGCCGAGAAGTCGTATGGCGTGTACGTGGTTTCCAGCGACAAAGACATGATGCAGTTGGTGAATGATCGCGTGCTGGTGCTGAACCCGCCCAAGGACAACCTGATTTGCGATGCGGCGAAGGTGGAAGAGATCCTCGGCGTGCCACCGGAGCGCGTGGTCGATGTGATGGCGCTACGCGGCGATGCCATCGATAACATCCCAGGAGCACCCGGGATCGGCGATAAGGGTTCGGTGGACTTGATCAAGCGCTTCGGTACGGTCGAGCAGACGCTGGACCGTGCAGCGGAAGTGGAGAAGAAGACCTATCGCGAGTCGTTGCTGAACAATCGCGAGGCCGTCCTGTTGAGCAAAAAACTGGCGACCATTGATACCGATGCGCCCATCGAGCTCGACGTGGAAGCGATGAAAATGGGAGAGCCGGATGTCGATTCTCTGCGCGCCCTTTTCACCGAACTGGAGTTCACTTCGCTGCTGAAAGAGTTGTTGCCGGTCGTCGAAGTGAGCGCGGCCCACTACACCGAAGCGAGGTCAGCGGCGGACGTGGAGGCAGTGCTGAAGGCGGTGCCTGCGAAAGGCGCGCTGGCGGTGGCTGTGGAAGCAGAAGAAGGCTCTGCTGACGAAGACGAGCCCGAGGAGGACGAACCCGAAACCGGCATGCTGCCGTTGACCGCAGACCCTTTGCCGGCGGACCGACCGCCGGGGAAAATCGCAATATCCGCGGCGCCCGGCACGGCAGTCATCGTTTCCGCGGCGGCAGACCAAGCCCGATCGCGGCTGGTCTCCGCCCTCACCGATGAAGGCCTGCCCAAAGCGGTTCACGATTACAAGTCCGCAATTCACCTTCTGGAGCGCCAGGGAATTACGCTGCGTGGCGTCGAGCATGATCCCATGCTGTATTCCTACCTGCTCGATCCCACCTATTCCTCGCACCGCTTGGCCGACGTGGCGCTGCGCCGCTTCAATTTGAAGCTGAGCGGAACGGTGCCGGAGTCGGCGGACATCACCGGGCGCCTGGCGACGGCGCTGCGGCACGACGTGGAAGAAGCCGGGCTCCTCAAGTTGTACGACCAGATTGATCTGCCCCTCGTGCCGGTACTGGCGCGTATGGAACAGGCCGGAGTGAAGATCGATCGCGCCGTCCTGACGGAAATGTCTTCGCGGCTGGAGCGCGAGATCGAGGCCAAAGCCCGGAAAATTTATCGGAGCGCGGGATGTGAGTTCAACATCAACTCACCCAAGCAGCTCGGCGACGTGCTCTTCAACCAGTTGAACCTGCCCAAGCCGGTGAAGTATGGCAAGGGGAAGACGATCTCGACTGCGGTGGATGTGCTGGAAGGGCTGGCGGAGGCCCATGAAGTCCCGCGCATGGTGCTGGAATACCGGCAACTGGCCAAGCTCAAGTCCACCTACGTGGATGCGTTGCCGGCATTGCTTAGCCCGGCGACCGGACGCCTCCACACCACCTTCGGGCAGACGGGCACGGCCACCGGAAGACTCTCATCCGCGAATCCCAATCTGCAGAACATTCCCGTCCGAACCGAACTTGGCCGCGAGATTCGCGCTGCGTTCACGGCTGAGCCGGGGCACGTGCTCCTGGCGGCGGACTATTCGCAGATCGAGTTGCGCCTGCTGGCGCACCTCTCCAGGGATCCCCTGCTGGTCGAGGCCTACCGGCGCGGAGATGACATTCACACGCTGACGGCTTCGCAGGTGTTTGGGGTACCGCCGTTGATGGTGACATCCGACCATCGCCGGCAGGCCAAGGTAGTGAACTTTGGAATTGTGTACGGGCTGTCTGCTTTCGGGCTGTCGCAAAATCTGGGGATTGAGCCCGCCGAGGCCAGGCAGTTCATCAATGCCTATTTCGAGAAGTACAAAGGCGTGCGTAAATTCATTGATGCCACGCTGGAAGAGGCGCGGCGCGAGCAAAAGGTGAAGACGCTGTTCGGTCGCGTCCGGCCCATCCCCGACATCAACAGCAAGAACGCCAACCAGCGCGGGTTCGCCGAGCGCACGGCGGTAAACACACCGCTGCAAGGGACGGCGGCCGATCTGATCAAGCTGGCCATGATCCGCATTGATACGGCACTGATCGAACGTGGGCTGAGATCGCGAATGACGCTGCAGGTACACGACGAACTCGTGTTCGAAGTACCGGAAGCTGAAATCGACGCCATGAACTCGCTTGTCCGGGAGCAAATGGAGAAAGTTCATCCACTCACCGTGCCACTGTTGGTGGAGATTGGCGTGGGCCCAAACTGGCGGGATCTGGAGTAAGGCCAGCTTACCCAGCCTCCTTTCCAGCGAGAAACGCGAAGCATACCTTCCGTCGCAAAAAAGAAAGGACACCGGGATGTCCGCTTCACGAACCCCGGTGCCCGTTCCGCACACTTCAAATCGGCTCAAGCCTAATGGGCGGGCGCTGTTTCTTCTGAC
Organism: Terriglobia bacterium; assembly: GCA_041485425.1. GTDB lineage: Bacteria > Acidobacteriota > Terriglobia > Terriglobales > Acidobacteriaceae > JAIQET01. The sequence goes on from JBGPJK010000037.1 coordinate 11,600, forward strand.
TTCTTGGGCGCAGTGGCAGGCGGGCTGGCCATCTTAGGCTTCCAGTAATCCGGGTCTGCCTTGATCCAGTCGTCCGAGACATAGCTCATTCGCGGGTTGAAGGCGAACAAGTTCGATTCGGTCGACTCCATCGCCGCGGCCGACAGCTCGCTGAGCTTTGTCATGCCGTCTTCACCCATGGCGGCTTCGAACTGCTTGCCTTGGGCGAAGGCGCGGTCAATTTCGGCTGCGGATTTCATAGGCGTGAACACGATAAAGGTGCCACCCGGTGAGCCATAGATGGCTTCATAGGTGACCCAATGGGCGTCGGGAATCTTCTCGTAAGCCGTTGTGACCATCTTGACCAGATCTCTCCAGTCCTTCTCGTGGCCGGGGCGGACGTGAAAGACGGCGATTTCAAAATAGCGCATGTGCGGGATGTCGGACTGGGACCGGAGGCTGTATTCCTCGCGATAGGCGAAGGCGCCTCCGTCGACGCCATCCAGCAGGGCGCCATCGGCGCCGGCGGCACGGTCAAGCGCCGCCGAAAGGGTTGCGTTTTTCGCCACTGCCTGAACGTCCTTTTCCCAGGCTTCGAACGAATCATAGCCCGACAAAAATAGTGCGCGAGATTTGCCGGAGAGCGAATCTACGGCCAGATAGTGCGTCGGCCACTTCGCGTGGGCAAACGCCTGAACAAATGCGCTCTCGGCTTTTTCGTGCGTCATGCCCCCCTTGCCCGGTTTCACGAACTCGCGGGTGATGGTGAGCACTTTGGGTGGTGACATGGTGTCGTGGGACATCTCCTGCGCCGCGACAGTACCCAACCCCCCGAGTAAAAGATACGGCCCCAACAGCAACAGAGTGAGTTTTTTCATGGATGGCGACCTCCTTGGGTCGCTGGGTGAGGATTCGGATACAGAGGACCTGGGACGCTGGCAAATATAGGTTGCGTCTTGAAGTCGGGCGAACACTAACGGAAAGCCATACCGGAAGTCAAGCAAGGTGGGCGGCAAGCTTTTCACCACAGAGACCCAGAGGCACAGAGAAAACTTTCTAGGGCGGTTCGCTGCTGGATTGTCTTTCTGCGGCTTCGCGCAGCATGCGTTTGTCGCGGGCATGGGCCATCCTTCTCGCTCGAAGGATGCGTCGCAAATAAATCCAGTAGAAGAACCAGAGCAGCGTGCCAACCACCACCACGAGTAGGGCGAGGTTCCAAAGCGCCGCGAGGTTGTTCAGAAAGTTCTGCATGGGAGCGTGCTGCTCAATGCAATCATCTGTCTACTTCGATCAAAGTGGGCAATAGCTCGCCAGCTTTGCCGAGATAAACCTCGGTGAACGACGACCGATTGCTGGGTTCCTCCGGGCCAACGTAAATCGTACGCGTGCGGCCGCGGACGTGGGCAACGAAACTGGCCGCGGGCTCGACCACCCCTGAAGTCCCAATCGCCATGAACAGTGTGCAGCCCTCCAGCGCGTCGTAGATGCGCTCCATCTCGAAGGGCATCTCTCCGAACCAGCAGATGTGCGGACGGATCTTGCCGCCGCACTCGCAGCGTGGGAGTTCAGCAGGCGCATCAAACGCTCTGCTGTCGGCGAACGGCGGACGGTTACAGCAGTCGCAGCGGCTCTTGAAGAGTTCCCCGTGCATGTGAACCACGCCCTGCGAACCAGCCTGCTCGTGCAGGTTGTCCACGTTCTGCGTGCAAAGGAAGAGGCGGTCGCCGAGGGCCTGCTGGAGCTTTGCCAGTGCGAAGTGGGCAGGATTGGGGCTGGCCTCCGCGGCTACGCGACGACGCATGGAGTAGAACTCCCAGACCAGGCGCGGGTCGCGTTGCCACGCGTACGGCGAGGCAACTTCCTCGATGCGGTAGTTGCGCCACAGTCCCCCTGCACCGCGGAACGTGGGAATGCCGCTCTCCGCGCTGACCCCGGCGCCGGTGAGGACGAAGAGGCGGTCGCTGGGGGCGAGGTGGAGCATCGTCTACTACTTAACCACAGAGGACACAGGGGACGGAGAAGAAATTGCCGAGCTGTGCTCGGCCTGGACGGCCAAGGGCGGCCGTCCCCACGTATGTTTTTCTAGATCCCTAATGTGTGCTTGATGCGATCGGCAATTGTTCCGGCGATCCGGCGCATCTTTTCTTCTGATTCGGCTTCTACCATGACGCGGGCCAACGATTCTGTCCCTGAGTAGCGGACTACCACGCGGCCCTTGCCATCGAGTTCGCGTTCGGCGGATTCGATGGTGCGCTGGATTTCGGGGATCTGGGTGAACGGTGTCTTTTCTCGCACCCGGATGTTCTGAATGACTTGCGGAAAGACTTGCAAATCCGAGACTAGGTCGGTGAGCGAGCGCCCGCTGCCCGCCATGATCTCCATCACGCGCAAGGCAGTGAGCAGGCCATCTCCGGTGGTGGCCTCGCCGTCCCGGAAGATGATGTGTCCGGACTGTTCGCCGCCCAGGATGGCGCCGCTCTTCTGCATCTCCTCGAGCACGTACTTGTCGCCCACATTGGCGCGCAGCATGCGAACGCCGGAGTTGCGCAGCGCAATTTCCAGGCCCATGTTCGACATAGTGGTGGCAACCACGACTGCACCCGCGAGAACTCCGCGCGATTGCATATCACGAGCCGCGAGCAGAAGAACGCCATCGCCGTTGACCACTCGGCCGTTTGCGTCGCTGAACAAGGCTCGGTCGGCGTCACCATCGAATGTTACCCCGAGATCAAATTGACCCTTCTTTTCCGCCACGTCTCTCGCGACCGTTTCCGGATGCAATGCCCCGCAATTGTCATTAATATTTTGGCCATCGGGCGAAGCGCTGAGAAAAGTCGCCCGTACACCGCAGGCGCGGAACAGTTCCGGAGCTTCGGCGGTGGCCGCACCGTTGGCACAATCCACAAGGACCCGCAAGCGGCTCAGATCGGTTTTCACGTTGCCCGCGAGCCACTCGATATAGGCGTGACGCAGGCTGGCTTCCCCGGGTAGGCTGGGCGCAGGTTGGCTGGACGGTTCCACATGCGACTGCGGATTCTGCAGCAAGGCGAAGATTTCCTGCTCGATGGCAAGCTCGTGCGCATCGGGCAGCTTGTAGCCATCGCCGGAGAAGACCTTGATGCCGTTGTCGGTCCAGGGATTATGTGACGCGGAGATCACCACTCCCGCGGCATACTGTCGCCAGCGCGCCAGGTAGGCCACGCCCGGCGTGGTGATCACCCCCGCGCTGTACACTGCGATGCCGGCGGAAACCAGTCCGAGCATTACCCGGTCCGCGATCCATTCGCTCGATTCCCGCGTGTCCTGGCCAATTACCGCGCGCGCCTGCGGATGGCTGCGAATCAAGTCATGTCCGAGCGCCCGCCCGATCAGGTAGGTGTTTTCCAACGTCAGAGGAAATTCGCCGGCCACCCCGCGAATGCCATCGGTCCCGAACAGCTGTCGTGTCTGCAAGGTCATTCTGCTTGCGGCGTTTAGTGGCCTGCACTCTCAGCCGAGAGCTTCACCATAATAACCGTCACCCGGATGGGAACGGGATGCACCACCTGCACCAGCGGATCGGCAACGTAGGCGTGGGTAATGAAGGTGCCGCGGTCCATAATGCCGCTCACGTCGATGGGATCGGTGATCGCGGCCTCGACTGCTTGTACCCGCTTCTGCGGCCCGGTGATGGTGATGGCCGGCGGATCGGCTACCACGCGGTCGATGCGGTATCCGCCCGCGAAGGTACCGATCACCCGCGGGTGGACTTCGACCTGACGGGTGAGCCGGGTGTCAAAGGTGAGGTGAAGCTGGCCCGGGATCACCTGGACGACCTCGAGGTCATGCGGTTCACGGATGTTGCGCGCTGTCAGGTCAAAAGTGCGCTCGCCCGCTGCGGTGTGACTGAGATCGATTTCTACGTGGACATCGGAGGGCTGCAGCCGGTGAATGATTCGCTCCGGACCGCGCACCCGAATCTGCGCCTGGGGAATATGTTCGGCACTGATTTCCAGGTTCTCGGGAATGTTGTGAAACTCAATGGGCACGTCGACCGGCACTTCCGCCATGGGATCGCGCGCCACCGCCAGCCACAGGCCCACAGCCAGCCCGAGCGAGATCAGCTTCAGGCCGAAGTTGTGCAGCACGTTACGGTGAAGGAAGTCAGCCATGGTTAATCGTCCGCTCCCGAATCAATCCGGGATTCCGCGGTGCGCGGCAGGCTCCGCGAGCTATCGGGTTCCCCGTCCAGGGCTTCACTCCCGTTCGTGATCGGGGTGGGCAAGGTGGACGGAGGCACGTACCGGCGTAACAGTCCGCCCAGGCGTTCCCGCAGTTGCTCCACACTAAGATCACGCTCGATTTTTCCCGCAACCGCCAGGCTGATGGCACCAGTTTCTTCGGAAACAATTACGGCGATCGCATCGGTCTCCTCGGTGACCCCGATGCCGGCGCGGTGGCGCGTGCCCAGCTGCGTCGAGAGGACCGGGTTCATGGAGAGCGGGAGGAAACATGCCGCAGCGGCGATGCGATCTCGCTGGATAATAACCGCGCCGTCGTGCAGTGGAGCGCTCGGGCGGAACACCGTCGCCAGCAGATCATAAGAAAGACGCGCATCCAGAGGCACACCGCTCTCGATGTAGGTGCGCAGCCCGATCTCGCGCTCAATCACGATCAGGGCGCCGGTCTGGTTCTGGGAAAACAGATTGGCCGCGAGCACGATGTCATCGTACACTTCGCCTTCCGACGACATGGTGCGGCTGAAGGTGAGCCGGCGGCCCAGCCGCGCCAGGGCCTGCCGGATCTCCGCCTGGAAGACCACGATCAGCGCAAACACTGCGTATGGAAGCAGAGTGCTGATCAGCCAGTTCAGCGTTGACAGCTCGCCCAGCCGGGAAAAATAAAAGCCAAGCGCCAGTGCTGCCACACCCACCAGCATGAGCGCGGCGCGCGTGCCTTTGATCAGCGCCAAAAACTCGTAAATCACTACCGCGACCAACAGAATATCGATGATGGAGATCACCGACACATGTGGCCACAGCGCTGAAAACTGCGTCAACTGGAGCCCCTTTCGAAAATCCGCCGACGGCTAGCCTCATTGTAATCCAGTAATCGGCGGTGCAAGGTGTTCCCGAAGGGGACGAGTCGTCAGTCATCCGCGGTGGCAAGACGCCACCGAGGTCGGGCCTTTGTAGCGTCCCTACCTGGTTCGTTTCTTCACCGTAGCCGTAAACCCGCCGTGGGCTAACCGGGCGGAGATCTCATCTCCCGGGCTCACCCGCTTGGAGTCCTTCAGAAGCTTCCCCGACGCATCGAACACCAGGGCGTAGCCACGCTCGAGGATAGCAACGGGAGAAAGCGCTTCGATCTGGCCCGAAAGCTGGTCCAGGCGCGATTGTCTCTGTAGCAGCCGGGTCTTTATGGCGGCGGCAATCGCAGCCACTTGCGCCTCGAGCTCCCTGCGGATGCCAGCCAGCATGCGGCGGGCGTCATAGTGCCGGACGGCGGCGGCAGCCACTTCCCAGCGACGGCGATGCTGCTCCAGCTTCTGCCGCTCCGCCCTCTCCAGCCGGTGAAGCAAATCGTCGAGCTTCTGCTGGCGCTGGTTGATGGCGTCCATCATGTGCGCGAAGGCGGCATGCTGGGCGAGTTCGGTCAGAGCTTGTCTGCCCATCAGCAATCGGTAGCGCATGGCGCGGGCCAGGCGTTGGTGGAGTCCTTCGGCTTGCTCTTCAATTTCCTGGCGGGAGCGAATCACCAGTTCCGCTGCCGCCGAAGGCGTGGGCGCGCGCAGGTCGGCGACGAAATCGATGATAGTGAAATCGGTTTCGTGGCCGACGGCGGAGATGACGGGGATGTGAGAATCGGCAATGGTGCGCGCCAGGCCTTCATGGTTGAACGCCGCCAGATCTTCAGCCGAACCTCCGCCACGGGCCACAATGATCACGTCCACGCTGCCAGCCTGGTTGAAGTGGCGTACCCCGGCGCTGACTTCGAGCGGCGCAGCTTCTCCCTGCACCTGCGCGGGAAAAATCAGAACGTTGGCGGTGTGATGCCGGCGCTGCAGGATGTTCAGAATGTCGCGCAGCGCCGCCGCTTGCGGCGAGGTCACGATCCCGATGCGCCGGGGCAGGGTGGGAATCGGCTTCTTGCGGGCGCCGTCGAACAGTCCTTCGGCCTCCAGCTTCGCCTTGAGTTGCTCGAACGCAACCTGCAGCGCGCCCGCACCTTTGGGTTCCAGGTACTCCGCCGAAATCTGCAGTTCCCCGCGATCTTCGTAAATGGTCACGCGCCCGCGCACCACCACTTGCATACCGTCTTCCGGACGAAACCGCAGCAGGCGCGCCTGCGAGCGAAACATTACAATGCGAATTTGTGAAGTTTGGTCCTTCAGCGTGAAGTAAAGATGGCCGGAATCGTGCGCCCGGAAGTTGGAGATCTCGCCTTCTACCCAGGTATCGGAATATTCGCGCTCGATGTGGGTGCGAACCGCCGCCACCAGCTCGCGCACCGTCCAGATGCGTCGCCCGGGCGGCTTGAAACTGAATCCCAGTTGGTCGACAGAGGACACTGCAAGGCAGTTTACAGTTGCCAGTTGCCCGTTGCTAGTCGAGCATCAGCACCCAGCCAGGTCGGCGCTGTCGGACCACGACAACTCTGCACCGGCTGAATGCTGACTGCTGAGTGCTAATGTCTGAATCGGCTGATCCAATACAGCAACCCAGAAAGCACCCCGCTCAGAAGAACCGACGTGACGATGGGAAAGTAGAACGTGGTGTTCTTGCCGCGATAAACCAGGTTGCCGGGGAGGCACCACGATGCGCTACGCCGTTACGCTGCGAACCCGGTTTGATGAGACAACGATTTCAAGCCATCGTCCCAAGGACCTTCCGCTGCCCCCCAATCCACGCCAGGTGCGCCTGGTGGATGGGCGAGGACGGCAATACGACTTGGCCGGCAGCAAGCCAGCATCCTTGACCACACCGCTCAAGCCCGGCGATTCCTACACCACTGAACTGGATTTCGCGGTGCCAGACGACGCCAGGCATCTGCGGCTGCTGCTGGTTTCGGCGCCCGAGTGGGAGAATCTCGTGCTCATCGGCGATGAAAACAGTTGGCTGCACAAGAAGACGTTCTTTGCGTTGTAGCAAGCCGTCGGCGATCAGCGGTGTCCGCGGCAGAAACTGGCTCCACTTTGCAGGCTGCCAGCCCCCTCATGTCGGATCGCATTGGGGGACGAATGCTTTAGTTCATCGGGAAAATGCTCGGTGGGACCAACTGCTACAATTTGCCCCATGAAATTGCAGGTTGCGGTGCTCACTCTCATCTGCCTTGCCATCCTCCTGCCAGCCCAGACGGCTGCTCCGTCCGAAGTCGAGATCACGACCGAACCCTCGCATCACCTCTTCCTGGGAAACGAATACGTGCGGGTTTTCAAAGTCGAGGTCGCGCCGCACGGGCAGACTCTGCTGCACCGTCACCGCCACGACTACGTGTTTGTGACTCTGGGCGCAACCGAGGTCGAGAACGATGTCGCCGGCAAGCCGCCGGTGACCCTCAAGCTGCAGGATGGCGAAACGCGTTTCTCCGCGGGCAACTTCGCCCACCTCGCCAAAAATCTTTCAGACGTACCGTTCCGCAATGTGACCATCGAGCTGCTCAAAGACGGAGAGGCGCAGAAGACGCCTCCACCCAAATGGGATGAGGAGAGCGGGCTGCATGTCTTCGACGGCGGGACGCAGGACATTGTGTTTGTGAAGGATGGGGTGCGCGTCTCCGAGATCGAACTGCAGCCGGGCGCTACCCTGCCCAGACATCACCACACCGGGCCACACCTGCTGATCGCCGCCAGCGACCTGGAGCTGCACAGCGACGTCGAAGGCCAGGGGGCCATGCCGGGACACTTCAAGTCCGGTGACGCCAAGTGGCTGCCCGGCGGCTACACCCACACCCTGACCAACGTCGGCAAGCAACCGGCGAAGTTTGTGACGCTGGAGTTCCCATGACGATGGAGGACGGGCGTCCCCGCCCGTCCTTGACGAGCACAGATCGGAGTTCCGCGATCGCGCCGACCGCAGTCGTTCGACTGTCCCGGACCCAACTCAGTAAACTCCCCCTTGCGCCATGGCAGCCCACGTGGTATAAAGGACTCCGTCGAGAGCAGTGTGTGGCTAGCCGGGCGTATTTTCCGCAACTCTCGTCGCTCGTCCGGCATCTAAACAAGAACAGGGAAAACCTGGAATCGGCCCCGGCCACGGGGTCTCATTCGGGGACAAGGTTCCTCGAAGGGTTTTGGCGTCATCGCAAGAACCTCCAAGCGATCTTTAACCAACCGATATCCTTCCGCTTCGGCACGTGCCGAAAGGGCATGCGCAGGGTTCAGCGGAAGAGGCGTTCTGTTGCGCGCAAGAAGCTCCGGATCGTCCCAAAATGGGCGGTTCTG
>JBGPJK010000038.1:0-21586 GCA_041485425.1 Terriglobia bacterium
CGTGGTGGTGTTCGACTCAGGCATTGGCCGAGTCACGGGGTTTTCGCTGGGCGGTCGCAAAGACGTGGTTGGCGCGGCAACCGGCATGGTGGCGCCCCTGAGGCAGTTTGACGCCACCACACTCACTACCGACGCGGAATGGGGAACGGATAACTTCGATTTCTTGCTGGAAGGGGTTCCCACACTGGTGGCCAACCAGGACGAAGCGAATTACCTGATCAACTATCACGCCATGTCCGATACCTTCGACAAAGTTGACCTGTCACAGTTGAAGAAGCATGTAGCCGAAGCGGCCTGGGTGACGTTTGCCATCGCCGACTCTCCGGAGAAGCTCGGGCCGCGCCTGAATCACGCGCAAATCGAACAGACCATGCGAGAGACGGGTCTGGATGGGCAGTTGAAGACGTTCGGTATGTGGCAGCAATGGGAAAAAGGGAAGCGGGGAAGGGCGAAGTAAGTCCTCAATTTCCGATTGCCAATTGAGTTACGGGTTTTCGCAAATTGGAAATTGAACCTTGGCAACTGAACATCTGGCGAGACCTGAATTGAATCAGCTACTGTTCTGGCTCCTCTTCAATCTGTTTGTGGTGACGATGCTGGTCCTCGACCTGGGGGTGTTCCATCGCCGCGCGCACAGGGTGAAATTTCGCGAGGCGCTGGGCTGGAGCCTCATGTGGATCGCGCTCGCCGGGGTCTTCGCGGTTCTGGTCTACTTCTGGCATGGACGCGGCGCCACGCTCGAATTCGTCACCGGGTACGTCATTGAACTCTCTTTGAGCGTCGATAATCTTTTTGTCTTCCTGCTGATTTTCCGCTACTTTCGCGTCCCCCCGGTCCACCAGCACAAGGTGTTGTTCTGGGGAATATTGGGCGCGCTGGTGATGCGCGGAATCTTTATCTTGCTCGGCGTGGGACTGATCCGGCAGTTCCATTGGATCATATATGTCTTTGGCGCCCTGCTCGTGTATAGCGGCATTAAGCTGTTTCGCCAGGAGGAAATGGAGATCCATCCGGAGAAGAATCCGGTGCTGCGAGTCTTCCGCCGCTGGATGCCGGTCACGAAGGATTATGAAGGAGGGAACTTCTTCGTGCGGCGCCCGGGTCTATATGCCACTCCGCTGCTGATCGTCCTCCTCGTGGTCGAGACCACGGACCTGCTCTTTGCCGTTGATTCCATACCGGCCATTCTGGCCATCACGCTCGACGCATTCATTGTGTACACTTCGAACGTGTTCGCGATTCTCGGACTGCGCTCGATGTACTTCGCGCTGGCCGGCATGATGGAAGTATTTCACTACTTGCATTACGGGCTTTCCGTGGTCCTGATTTTTGTCGGGGTCAAGATGCTAGTTTCGCACTATTACCAGATGCCGACAGAGCTTGCGCTAGGGGTGGTGGCGGGAGTGTTGCTGGCTTCGGTGCTGGCGTCAGTGGTACATCCGAGAAAGGCAGAAACCTAACCACAAAGGACACGAAGGAACACAAAGCGATTCCGGGTCCTCTGCTCTTTGTCTTTCCTTCGTGTCCTTCGTGGTTGATGCTTTTAAGCGAAACGGATGGACTCGCCCTTGACGATGGAGTGCTTCAGGAACTTGGCATCGTTGTGGGCCGGGAAATCGGTACGGTAGTGCGCCCCACGGCTCTCTTCGCGGGCAAGGGCGGAACGGGCGACGAACTGGCCGGTGGAATGGAGGTTCTGCGCTTCGTAGGCCCGGCGGGTATGAGGATGGGCAAGACGAGGGCTGATGTGTTCCAGTTGCTGCAAGGCTTGCTTCAGTCCAGTGCCGCTGCGCACGATGCCCACATCCTGCCACATCAAATCCTGAATTTGGCCGATGGTCTCCTCGATGCCGGCATCCACTGGCCCGTTGGAAAAAGCGGCACGCTGGTTCTTGCCCGGTTTGGTGGGCGATTGACGAAGTTGGTCGCGCATGGTTTTTCCCGCTCGCGCCCCAAACACCAGGCCTTCCAGCAGGGAATTGCTGGCCAGACGGTTGGCACCATGCACGCCCGTGGCTGCCGCCTCACCCGCCGCGTATAGGCCCGGCACTGTGGCGCGACCATCCAGATCGGTGCGCACGCCACCCATGGCGTAATGGGCTGCGGGACGGACCGGGATGAGGTCCGTGGTGATGTCGATGTTGTACTCCATGCAGGTGGCATAAATACGAGGGAAGCGCTTCTTCACCTGCTCACCGTTGAGGTGAGTGAGGTCCAGGTAAACCATCGGATCCTGGGCGCGGCTGATCTCAAGTTCGTGAACGATGGCGCGGGCCACCACATCGCGGGGCGCAAGTTCGCCCATGGGGTGGTACTTGGGCATGAAGCGATGCATCTCAATGTTCCGCAGGTAGGCGCCCTCCCCACGCAGGGCCTCCGAAAGCAGAAAACGAGGTGCCTTCTTCAGGTAGAGGGCAGTGGGATGGAACTGGACGAACTCCATGTCACTGAGCTCGGCGCCAGCGCGAAAGGCCATGGCCACGCCGTCTCCGGTTGCGACGGCAGGATTGGTCGTATTGCGATAAAGCTGTCCCAGGCCGCCGGTGGCGAGCAGTACAGCGGAAGCGGTCATATGTTCCTGATCGCCCTTGTCGCCGATCAGGTGAATGCCGCTGACGCGACCGCTGTCCACATCGAGGTCGGTGGAAAACTCAAATTCACAGACAGAAATGTTCTTCAGCGTTTTGGCCTTGGCGTAGAGGGCGCGCAGGATTTCGCGTCCGGTGGAGTCACCATGTGCGTGCAGGATGCGGTTGCGGCTATGTGCGCCTTCACGGGTGAAGGACAGCTTGGTGCCGTTGCGGTCGAACTCCGTGCCCCACTGAATGAGTTCCTCGATGCGCTCCGGGCCTTCCTCGACCAGCACCTTGGCGGCCTCGGGGTTGCACAGGCCGTCGCCCGCGTTCAGCGTGTCCTGGAGATGAAGACTGATCTCGTCCTCGTCGCTGAGTGCGGCTGCGATTCCGCCCTGGGCCACGTGTGTGGCCGAGTCGGTAACCTCCCGCTTGGCCAGGACGACCACCCGACCCGCGGTGATCAACTCGATGGCGGCACGAAGCCCGGCGACGCCGGCTCCAATCACCAGAAAGTCGGTTTCGGCTGGCGCACACTTCATACACAGAAAATGTTATCACGCGGCCACACCGGCGGCTGTGCGGGACGTTACGTTATGATGAGAACCCATGACCCGAATCACCATCGCGGTCTCTCCACGCCCGTACCAGGCCGTCATCGAGAACGGTCTGCTGACGCGCGCGGGCGCGTACTTGCGGGAAATCCTGACCGGGGGCGAACGCTTGTTTGTGGTGACCGTGCCTCCGGTGCGGCAGAAGTGGGGACGAAAGCTGATGAGCACGCTGTCAGTCGCGGGCTTCTCGGCCAAGTTGGTGGAGATGCGCGACGGCGAGCGCTCCAAGAAGCTGGCCACGGTGGAGGAGTTGGCGGAGAAGCTGTCGCATTTGGGTGCGGATCGAGATGCGGTGATCGTGGCGTTTGGCGGCGGTGTGGTAGGGGATGTGGCCGGGCTGCTGGCGTCGCTGTATATGCGCGGCGTGGATGTGGTGCAGGTGCCGACGACCGTGCTGGCGCAGGTGGATGCGTGCATTGGTGGCAAGACCGGAGTGAACTTGCGGGCGGGAAAAAATCTGCTGGGCACGTTTCATCAGCCGCGTGTGGTGCTGATCGACCCGGCGGTCCTGGCAACGCTGCCGGAACGAGAATTTCGCGCGGGGCTGTATGAGTCGCTGAAGTGCGGTGTGATCGGCGGACCGGAGTTGTTTCGGCAGTTCGAGGAGAGCAAGGACAAGATTCTGAAACGCGATGCGGCGGTGCTGGAGTGGGTGATCACGGAGTCGGTGAAGTTGAAGGCAGGCATCGTGGCGGCGGACGAGCGCGAATCCGGCCTGCGGCGGGTGCTCAATCTCGGACACACCATCGGCCATGCCATGGAAGCGGAAACCCGCTACCAGCGCCTGCTCCATGGAGAGGCAGTTGCCTGGGGGATGATCGCCGCCACCAACATCGCGTTGTCGATTGGAAAAATAGACAGCGTTACCGCGGGGCGTATCGCGGATGCAGTGCTGGGCCTGGGACGGTTGCCGCGGATCAATGTGCGTCGCGCAAACATCGTGAGTCGCTTGCGAGCGGACAAGAAAACGCGCGACGGCATTGTGCATTTCGTGCTTCCCACGGCCATCGGCAAGGTTGAAGTGGTTGGGGACGTGCCGGAGAAAGTGGTTGGTCAAGCGGTAGATGAGCTGCGGCGGCTGTCAAAGTAAGAAATTCACCACAGAGGCACAGAGAAGCGTTTTCAATCGGCAATTTACGATTTGAAAAGCCATAACGTCTACAGTCTAAGCAACCATTGTAAATCGTACTTCGAAATTCCCAGCGGTGAGCGATCCAACCAAAACCACGATCGTCGGTGCTGCCCCGAAGGGGGCCAGTGACCCACAATCCGCGGCACGCGCCGTTCGGGAGATGTTCACCTCGATCGCACCCCGGTACGACCTGCTGAATCACGTTCTTTCCTTCAATGTGGACCGCTTTTGGTGGTGGCGGGCGGCACGGACTTTTGCTCACATTCTGGCCAGGCCGGACGTGCAGGTGCTTGATCTGTGTTGCGGCACGGGCGACATGACTTTTGCCCTGCAGCGGCAGGCGGCGAGGTCGGCAAACATTCTGGGGGCGGACTTTTCTCATGCCATGTTGCAGCGGGCCACAGACAAATCAGCGAGGACTTCGCTGCGCTGGGTGGAAGCGGATGCTCTGCGGCTGCCATTCGCGGATGGGCGGTTTGACTTGATCACGGCGGCGTTCGGCTTCCGCAACCTGGGTGATTACGACGCTGGGTTGCGCGAGATTGTGCGGGTGCTGCGTCCGGGAGGCGAATGCGGAATCCTGGATTTTGGTGAGCCGCGCGGCGTGATTGGGAGGTTGTACCGGATATATTTCAAACGGGTGCTGCCGGCGGTAGGCACGCTCATCTCGGGCGTGAAGGGGCCATATGCCTATCTGCCGGCCTCGGTAGGGCGCTTTCCTGCGCCCGGCGAGATGCTCGAGCGCATGCGAGGTGCGGGATTTCGCGAAGTCACCTGGACGCCGTACACGTTCGGGATTGCGGGACTGTATCGCGGGAAGAGATAGCCTCGCGTTCGGCGCATGCGGGGACAAGAAGTCCCCACAGTAGGGCTTTGCTCAGAGCCAGCTCGCCGGCGGGGACGACGTTGCCACGAAGACCTAGCTGGTGGCGGAACTTTGGGCTATGGCCGGGGCAGCCTGCGCAAACGATTCGGCGAACGCGTCCGCAATCGTGTGGCGGATGACCTTTTCGTAATCCGCTCCCAGAAATTTCTGCAGGCGATCGGTATTCATGATGTACTCCCCGGCCATGTAGGGAACCGCCTCTGGCGGGATCGCGGAGATACCGAACTTCCAGCCTAGCTTGAGAACCAGCCGCATCGCCCATTTCCCCGGCGCTCGAACCAGTTTCACACGGGCCATCTCCATGCAGCGCGCAAAGCTCAGAGGCTCGCCACGCCCGGCAACGTTCAACACCGTCAGGCGTTGCGATTCTGGCTCGGTCTTCCGAATGATGTGTGCAATGAGGCGGGCCATGTCGTCGACATGCACGAACTGAATGCGGTTTGCCAGATACTGTTTGCCGTACGGCAGGATGCAGGGAAGCCGTTTGCCTTGAGCGCGCATTCTGGCGGCAACCTTTCCCCGGCCGTTCGGTGTGCCGTGGAACGCGCCCATCAGGTAATTCTGTACGCTGGCGCCCGCAAAGATGTGCGGACGGAGCATGTACGCACTGCAACCCCGCAGCGACGGAGCCCGCTGTTGAACCACCTTGTCACTCTCCATCTTGTGGATGGCGTAGGGTAGCGTGTGGGCCCCGAGCGGGAACTCTTCGCTGACCGGGCCAGGCAGATCCGGGCCGTAAGCCGAGACACTGCTGGGAAAAATAAACTTCTGCACCATCACGTCGTCACGGTTGGCCTCAGTCACCGCCTCCATCACGCGCGCCGTTCCGGCAACATTGATGTGCCACATGCGGTCCACGTCGAGCACCCCGCTGCGCACCGGATCGATCACAAATGCCAGATGAACCACGGCCACGGGACGAGTATCGCGCAGCAGAAGGTAGAGTTCCCGGCAGGACTCCTCTTGGCCCAGATCCATACGCTCAAAGCGCACGGGAAGGGTGGTATTAGGCGGATTCAGGTCCACTCCAATGACCTGGAAATCCGCCAGTTGAGACAGAAGACGAAGTCCAAGATTCCCGGCGATACCGGTGACTACGACGGTTGGATGCGTACCGGTCATTAGTTGTGGTTGGGCGGTGGCGACTTGGGCTGCGGCTTTGCGCCGGGTGCCGGTGCGCCCGCCGGTGCAGCCCCTGGCACCGTGAAATAAGCGTCATTAAACGCGGGGGTGACAGACTGCTGCACGTTTTGCATCGCATCCTGCATGCGCTGTGCACGCAGCGTGTTGTGGATTTCTTCTTTCACTTTATCCAGCGACAGCGTCTCCTTTTCCGCCATCTTGTACACGAAGTATCCCGAGGGGTCAGAAATCAGTTGCGACACTTCGCCCGGCTTCAGCTCGAACACCGCCGCCTGGTTCGCGGGCAAGCTGCTGCGCCGGATTTTGCCCATGCTGGTCTGCGGAGGCTTGGCTTTTTGCCCGGCGAACTGAAATGCTTCTTCCTGCAGCTTATTGAGGTCTGCGCCAGCGGCCGCACGCTTCTGCAGCGCCTCGGCTTCCGTTTTCATGGCCGCTTCCCCTTCGTCTTGCCGCCTCTTCATTGCAGCTTCACTTAGTTTTTCCTTGGAAGCCTCCAAAACCTTGGAGTGGGGAATGAACACCCGTTGCAGGCTGGCTTCGTCGTAGGCTGCAGCATTCTTCTTGTAATAATCTTCAATATCTTTGTCGGGAACGTCCGCGGCCTTCTCCTGCAACGAGTGTTGTAGTTCCTGCGACATCACCTGCATGCGGGCGATTCTCATCAGCTGTTCATACTTGGGACCTTTGTCCAAGCCCATTTTGCGCGCTTCGTCTTCCATCACCAGCCCCATGGCATAGCGATTGGCGATTTGCCGGCGAGAAGCGGGCGGCGTGTTGGGCGCGACCAGACTCAACAGTTGCTCGAATTCGGCCCGAGTGACCACCATCTTGCAATCGGACGCCTTGGACTTGTCCGCGGGCGGGTTCTCACATAGACCCGGGAGGGTAATAACGGCGGCGTCCGGCGGGACCTCAGCCGGCGCAGGCGCCTTGGCCTCCGAGTCGGGGCTTGCGGGCGGGGCGCTGGACGTACTGGCGGGCGTTTGGGCCGGTGTCTTGGCCGATGTGGCGGATGTTGAGCTGGCTGCTTGTCCCCAAGCCAGGGTGCCAAGCACCAGACAGACCAATCCACGATAGAGCATTTTGAGGATTCCTCCAGAGAAGATGGAAAGCGTACAGAAAATCCTAGCACAGAGTGGCTGCTCTGCCGTATCCAAGTGGGGGCCCTGCTCAAAAAAAGGATGCGACTTGGCGGGGGACCGATGTACGGCGATAATGCGGCTATGGTGGGTTCTTCGGCGGTTTACAGCTCGGGGTCGATGCGCGCGGAGAAACGCGCGGTGGCGGGAAACTCGGTCTTGGCAGCCATCGCCATTACCACGCTGAAGATCGTAGTGGGCATCACCACGGGCAGCCTGGGCATCCTCTCGGAAGCCGCTCACTCCGGGCTCGACCTGGTCGCGGCCGTGATTACCTTCTTCTCCGTCCGAGTATCCGACAAGCCGGCGGATGCGGACCATCAGTACGGGCACGGGAAGGTGGAAAACTTCTCGGCATTTATCGAGACCGGTTTGTTGCTGCTGACCTGTGTCTGGATCATCTACGAAGCCGTCAAGCGCCTGTTCTTCCGCCACGTGGAGATTGAGCCCAGCATTGCCGCTTTTGTAGTGATGTTCTTCTCCATGGCGGTGGACTTCTGGCGTTCGCGCGCCCTGGGAAGGATTGCGGCCAAGTACGACAGCCAGGCGCTGGAAGCCGACGCGCTGCATTTTTCCACCGACATCTGGTCGAGCGCGGTGGTGGTCGTGGGCCTGCTGCTGGTGTGGGGCGGGCGGATTCGCGGCATCGATTGGTTACGGGATGCTGACCCAGGGGCGGCGCTCGTTGTGGCCGGCGTGGTGGTGTACGTGAGCTGGCGTCTGGCGCGCAAGACGATTGACGCGTTGCTGGATGCCGCGCCGGCCGGGGTGCGGAACAACATTATCAGCGCCGTGTCGAAGGTGGACGGGTTGCTGGAAGTGGACCGGGTACGCATTCGCCGGGCCGGCAACCGGTATTTCGCCGACCTTTCCATTGGGTTGTCCCGGAATGTGACCTTTCAACGGTCCGAGCAAGTGGCGGATGCAGTCACGGCGGCCGTGCACAAGGTGTTGCCCGATGCCGACGTGGTAGTGCACTCCGTACCCCGGGCGGTGAACACCGAAAATATTTTCGATCGCATCCGAGCCGTGGCCACGCGCCACAATTGCAACGTGCACGATGTCAGCGTGCAGGACCTGCGCGGGCACTTGCATGTCGAGCAGCACCTCGAGCTCGACGAGCACTTGAGCCTGAAAGACGCTCACGACCAGGTGACCGTACTGGAAGCAGAAATCCGCCGCGACGTGCCGGAAATCGCTTCCATTCTGACCCACATCGAAAGCGAGCCGGCGACCATCGAACCCGGCGATGAGATGGTGCACGACGCCAAGCTGGAGAAGCGCCTGAAGGCGGTCGCCGGCGAGTTCCAGGAAATCCTTGACATGCACGAGGTGCAGTTCAAGCGGGTGCGCGGCCGCTTGTATGTTTCCTGCCATTGCACGCTGTCGGACGAGCTGCCGCTCTCGCGCGTGCACGATATTCAGACCGCACTCGAAATCCGCTTCAAGCAGGAAGCGCCGGAATTGTTTCGGGTGCTGATCCATCCCGAGCCGAGCACGGACAACCGGCGGTAGGCAATTTCAGATTGCAGATTGAGAGGCATGAATGGTTGAAGCGAAGACTATGTGGACAGACAACGCAAGGTTTGTAGGCGAAGCCAGCAGCGGGCATGGCATCGTGGTCGACGGCGACAAGAAGACCGGGAGCAGCCCCATGGAACTGGTGCTGATTGGCTTGTGCGCATGCACTGGCTATGATGTGGCCAGCATTTTGCGCAAGAAGCGCGAGCCTTTTACCAGCCTGGAAGTACGTGCACTGGCGGAACGGGCGCCCGATCCACCGTCCGTTTATACTGAGATCCGGCTGATCTACCGGGTGGGAGGCAAGGTTTCCCATAAGGCAGTCGAGGATGCGGTGCGGCTATCGGAGGACAAGTACTGCTCGGTTTCGGCTATGCTGCAGAAGGCCGCCAAGATCAGCTTTGCGATTGAATATGGAGAATGAATGGTTGATTGTTGAATGGAAATCTGTAGCCTTTTGATTTGAGCTTTTCAATCAACAATCAAAATCGCCAATCGTACTTCGCAAATAAGATGGCTAGCCCATGACCAACTCAACGATCATCATCTTCACCCAGCCCGGTTGACCGCCCTGCCACACAGTCAGGGCCTACCTCTCGGAGAGAGGACTTGCGTACCAGGAACGCGATGTCAGCCGTGACCAGGATGCGGTACAGGACCTGGTTTACAAATATGGCAGCCGTTCTACACCCACCCTCGTCATCGGGGACGAGGTGATGATTGGATTCGACCCCGAGCGTCTCGACCAGCTCCTTGGCCAATAGAGCGCATTCCGTCCGCGGATATGTTTACATCGCTGCCGCTACCTTCCTGTGGGGAGTTGCGGCCAGCCTGGGACGGGCGGCCTTCACCGGGCGGTTGCTCCCCGGCGGGGAAGCGCTGCAGCCCATCGATCCTCTGATCCTTTCCCAGAGCCGCACCACGTTCTCGTTGTTGGTGCTGCTGCCCGCGCTTGCGATGCGGCAGGGGTGGGGACGATTGCGGCTGCCGACGGTGGATGTGGGGCGAATTTTCCTGTTGGGAATTCTGGGGGTGGCGGCGTCGAACTACTTTTATTACCTCGCCATCCAGAGGACGAATGTGGCGACGGCGATCATCCTCCAATACACCGCGCCGGTGTGGGTTCTGCTGTACATGGTGGCGCGCGGGCTGCAGAAAGCAACGCTGCAGCGCGTGGCAGCGGTGGGATTGGCGGTGGCTGGAATCGCCCTGGTGATCGGCGTGTTCGGGCCGGGCCATCTGCGCCTGGACACGGTTGGTGTGACAGCGGCGTTGCTGGCGGCATTCTCGTTTGCCATTTACAACGTGGGCGGACATAGCATCCTGGCACGTTACGATCGCTGGATTGTTCTGCTGTGGACGCTGGTGGCGGCCTCGGCCTTTTGGATCGTGATCAATCCGCCCTGGAGAGTGGCCGCCGCCCATTACTCCGGAGGCCAGTGGATTTTCCTGCTGGTGTTCTCACTGCTCTCCGTTCTCGGGCCGTTTTCTCTCTATTTTGCCGGACTGCAGCATCTGGAGCCGACCCGCGCCATCGTGGTGAGTTGCCTGGAGCCGGTGTTTTCCATCGTGATTGCGGCGATCGCTTTGGGGGAAGTGATGCGGCCCTGGCAGGCGCTCGGGATTTTGATTGTGCTGGCGGCAATTGTGGTAGTGCAGATGCCGGACCGGAAGTCGCACGAAGAGATGACAGTGGTGGAGCCAATTGAGTAAAGGTCGCAATGTTTCAAAGTGAACCTGTACTTCCACGTGCCGGCCCCGGCTGTCGCTAAAGGCTGCGCTGCTGTCCAACCTTAGACTTTGCAGGGTTGAGATTCTCGAAACCTTGAAACCTTTGCCTACTCCAACTGTTTCCCCATGGTCTCCGGCAACTGCGTCGCCACCAGCGATGCCAGTAGGAACGACACGGCACACAGATAGAACGCCCAGTTCAACCCGCGCGCGTCGCCAACCCGCCCGATCACCAACGGCGCCGCAGCGCTCATTGTGCGGGCGCCGTTGTAGGTGAAGCCCAGCGCCCGGGCTCGCACGCGCGTCGGGAAAATCTCACTGCCGATAATGGAGGAACCCGAAAAGAACCCCGTGCCGAAGAACGCTACTACCGTTCCCACCACCAGCAGCGTTCCCGGGCTCCGTGCCATGGCGTAAAGAGGTACCAGAAGAGCTGCTATAAATGTGTAGAGTATGAACGACTTGCGCCTTCCAAAGTAGTCCGCGACCCAGCCGAAACTGGCGTACCCGGGGAACATTCCCACCAGGGTCAGCACCACCATGAGCGTGGTCGTTCCCATGACGCCGAAGCCGCGTCCGCCTCGTTCCACTGGCAGCGAAAGATACGGGGGAATCCAGGTAAACAGGCCCCACCAGGCGAACATGCCGAAGAAATTCACCAGCAGGAGGGCGATCGTATGGTTCAATACCGGCGGCTGGAAGATACGGGCGAAGCTGTCGTGCGCGTAGGTATGCTGGGCGTCGGCGACGCGCTTCGACTCCTGCGCCAGCCGGCGGTGTTCTTGCCACATCTCCGATTCGGGCACGCTCTTCTGAATCCAGAGGGTGACCAGCGCCGGCAGAATGCCGACAAAGAACACCATGCGCCAATCGGCATAGCGCAGCACGATTCCGGCCACCAGCGCCGCGAGCGCGTATCCGATGGCGAACGAGCTTTGCACCATGGCAAGAGCCTTGGCCCGCAATTCCGTCGGCCAGGTTTCCGCGACCAAGGTTGCGCCGGTATTCCACTCTCCGCCCATGCCCAGCCCGAGAATGAAACGGAAGCCGGCGAGCATCCGCACCGACGTCGAGAGACCTGAGGCGAACGAGCAGACGGAGTACGTCAGAATGCTGAGCATCAGCGCGCGCTTGCGCCCGATGCGGTCAGCCACGAACCCGAAGAAGAGACCGCCGATGCCGGACGCCAGCAAGGTCAGGCCATTGAGCAGACCGGCGGTGCCTTTACTCATGCCCAGGTCGCGCATGACATGGGCCAGGACCATGACATAGAGCATGGCGTCGAAGGCGTCGAGCATCCACCCCAGTGCGGCCGCGAGCAGGGTGCGGCGTTGCGCCGAGGTGATCTGGGACAGGGTCTGGGTAAGGCTGGTGGCCATCCGCTGGATTGTCGATGGTCAGTTGATAATTGGCAATTGAAAACCGCCCTAGCTTCATCCGAATTCTGGGCCGAGGGCGGCCCCTTTGAGTCGCACCGCCTCGGGGATGTTGGCGGGCGTCATGAGGCGAAACCGGACGCTGATGTGCCAAGCTCGGCCAGTAACCGGAAGTATCGCCGTGCCTTCCTCACATCTTTTCCGATCTGTTCTTTGAGGGCTTCGATGGAGGGAAATTTGATTTCATCCCGCAGCCGGTCGAGGAAGTGGATTTCAACCTCTGTTTCCGGCGTCAATTCGATGGGATGGAAGTTCAGCAGGTGAGATTCGACCGCGAAAGATTCAGCGCCGAACGTGGGACGATTTCCGACGTTCGTCACCGAGTCGAAGCATTCCTGGGCGACACGGGTGCGGGTGATGTAGACGCCGTCTTTCGGGACGAGTTCGTCATAGCGGCTCAAATTGATGGTGGGCACGGTGTGCCTGGAGCCGTAACCGCGTCCGCGTCCCGGCGTCGAAAGAATCGCGAACGGCCGTCCCAGCAGATGCCGTGCCCGGCCTGCGCGGCCCGCGCTCAGCAGCTTGCGGATGTGGCTGCTGGAAACGGGCTCGCCGCGCAGCCGCATTTCGGGATAGACCTTCACCTCGAATCCCATCTCGCGCCCCAAGGCGCTGAGCAGGGCCACATTGCCCGCCGCTTTGTGGCCGAAGCGGAAGTTGTAGCCTTCGTGCACCTCGCGGGCCTGCAGGCGCTTGTGGAGGATGTCGTGGACGAAATGATGGGGCGTCATCAGAGACAGGTCGCGGGTAAAGGGCAGGAGCAGGGCCGCGTCCAGGCCGCTGGCTTCAAGCAGACGCAACTTCTCCGGAGTGGGCGTGAGCAGTTTCAGTCCCGAGTCGGGCCGCAGAATGCGGATGGGATGCGGCTCGAAGGCGACCGCCATGGCTTTGAGTCCCCGTTGCCGCGCCAGGCCGACGATCTCCTTCAGCACGTGGAGGTGTGCGCGGTGCACACCGTCGAAGTTCCCTACGCTCAGCAGAGTGGGGCCGAAGCCGGAGGGAACGTCGTCGAGTTTGTGGAAAACTTGCACTTGAATTCTCAATTGCCAACTGCCGATTGCACCCAGGTTTCAATTGGCAATGAACCTAAATCTCGAACTCCAGCTTCATCCCGTCATAGGACAAGCGTACGTGCGGCGGCAGGGCTGCATTGGTCGCCTCGTGCGGCAAGTCGTGACAGATATGGGTAAAGAAAGTCCGCTTCGGCTGCACGCGTTCCACAATGCGCAACGAGTTGTCCACGGTCGAGTGCGTGGGATGAGGCCGGTGGCGCAACGCATCCAGGAACAGAATGTCGAGATCTTGCAACTGCGCGAACGAGTCCTCCGGAATGTCGCTGAAGTCGGTCAAGTACGCCGCCGACCCAAAACGAAAGCCGATGATCTCCGCGTCTCCGTGCATGACCTTGACCGGCTCAAAGCGCGCCCCGAAAAGTTCTACCGGGCCATCAATGGGGTTGAGCTCCACTTGCGCCAAACCACCGTACTTGTAGTCAGCCTCGAAGATGTAGCGGAACATGGTGCGCAGGAACTCGGCTGCTTCCGGCCGCGCGTACAGCGGGATCTTGTTCGGCCGATGGAAGCTGAGCGGGCGAAGATCGTCGATACCCAGGATGTGGTCGGCGTGAGCGTGGGTATAGAGCACGGCGTCCAGCTTGCGGATTTGCTCGCGGATGGCCTGCTCACGGAAATCCGGCGTAGTGTCGATGAGAACGGTCTTGCCGGCGTACTCGATCAGCACCGAGGGCCGGGTGCGGCGGTCGCGCGGATCGGAGGAGTGGCACACGGCGCAATCGCAGCCGATGGTGGGCACGCCCATGGACGTGCCGCTGCCCAGCACCGTGAGCCTGGCCTTCATCTTAGCTGGTCCCCGTGCCCTTGACGGGAGCCTGCGGTGGACGAGCCAGCGCGTTGGTCACCTCGACGTAGGCCATGCGCAACTCGTACAGACAATTTTGCAGGAAATTTTCTTCGGTGCTGCTGAGGTTGCTCTTGGTTTTTTCCGCCAGCAGGCTGAGCGTGTCGATAGTCTGGCGCGCCCCGATCAGGTCGATGCGCGGCTGGCCGCCTTCTTCGTGCATCAGGCCGAGCTGCAGCATGGCCGTCATGTACAGCGAAGCCATGAAACGCTCAAAGGTCATTTCCAGATCTTTGGCGGAGTGTCCGCCGAGTTCCACGCGCCGGTCCAGATCCTTCGCCGATTTGCGATAGGCGTCGGCCTGCTCCTGCTGCTCGGCGGCGGTCGGCGTAGGGGGAGCAGGAGACTCTGCCGTTGCAGCCGCTTCCGGCGCCGCCGAGGCCTGAATCGTAACAGGGGCCGGCTGAGAAGCGGGCTTGGAAACCGGCGGCTGCTCTTCCGGCAAGTCTTTGCGAAGCTCGCCCTCCGAGGTGAACAGACGCCGATCAGTTACGGTGAAGCTGTCTTGCTTCTTTTCCGGCATAAGTTTTTCCTTCATTGCTGAAAGACTTCTGCGAATGGCAGGTCTGCCACTTTAATCCTGGCACCGCCCGCCTCCACTTCCTTGCCCGGTACTGCAAATTCGCGGCGGACGTAGCCCAGCGCTACTGGACGTTCGCCCCTCGCAAGGGGCAGAGAGGCGGCGCTGGTGATCTCTCCGATTTCCTTGCCGGCTGCCTGGATCTTGGTCCCCGGAGCAGGTAAGGGTCCTTCAATGTCGAAGCCAGTGAACTTGCGGTGGACGTTGCCGCGCGAGCGGATCCGCTCCACGATCTCCTGCCCGATGTAACATCCCTTGCTGAAGTGGAGAGCGCGGCCCTGCTCGGTTTCCTGCGGCAGGTCGCGTTCGCGGATGTCCTGGCCGTAGCGGGGGACGCCGGATGCAATGCGAACCAGGTCCAGCGCGGCCGTGCCCACCGGCTTGGCCCCGGCCGTGCCCAGCGCTGTCCACAGGGAGGCAACATTCGCGGGCGCCAGCCACAGCTAGTACGATTCGACATTCTGGTTATCGCCGCGAACCACTGTGAGGCTGGCTTCCCGCCATACCAAGTCCACAAATTGCAGCGGCCCCGGTTCGGGGCATTCCAATGCCACGGCCCGCAACACTTCGCGCGCCTTCGGCCCGGCCATCCCGATCGCTGTCAGCTTGTCACTGACGTTCGCGACCTCCACGTCGTCCATGATGATGTAGTGGTCAAAAACCTGGAGCACCTTCTCCAGTTGGGAGTGTTCGGTATCGACCAGCAGGGAATCGCCGCGATTGTAAACATACAAATCAGCGAGGATGTGCCCCTGCGGATTGAGCAGGAAGGCATAAAGCCCGTGCCCCGCGGCGAGGTCGCGGACGTTGTTGGTGACCATGCCGTTCAACCAACGCACCCGGTCGCTGCCGGTGAGCACAATCTTGGCGCGCCAGCCGAGATCATAGACGCCAGAATCGGCAAGCAGCGCGCGGAATTCGGCGCCAACGTCGCCGAAATCGGTGCGATTCGAGCCCAGCTTGTCATGGAACGCCGTCGCCGTCATAGTAAACTTTCAATTATAACCAAGCGTTGAGGATGTGGCGGCGTGGCCGGGTTCGAGTGCAGGGCCACTGCACGCCAGATCCTTCGCCGCACGGCGGCTCAGGATGACGCCATCCAGGATGAACACTCACTGATAGGCGTCATCCTGAGGCGGCTTCAGCCGACGAAGGATCTCGCGTGCCACGGCAACCCCGCCGGCAGATGCCAGCGTCCCGGCGTTCTGTTATCTTCTCCCGGTGAGCACCAGGAAGCGAATTGCCATCATCCCGGGCGACGGCATTGGGCGCGAGGTGATTCCCGTGGCGGTGCAGGTGATCCAGGCTACGGGCGCACCGGTTGAACTGACCGAATTTGACTGGAGCGCCGAGCGCTATTTGAAAGACGGCGTCACCGTGCCGCCAGATGGCTTCACCATGCTGGGCCGCGACTTCGACGCCATCCTGGTCGGCGCCTTCGGCGATCCTCGCGTCAAAACCAATATTCATGCCAAGGAAATCCTGTTGGGCATGCGCTTCAAGATGGACTTGTACGCCAACGTGCGGCCGGTGCGGCTGCTGGATGCAGGCTTGTGCCCGCTGAAGGGAATTGAGCCGAAGGATATTGATTTCGTCGTGATTCGCGAGAATACCGAGGGCGTGTATACCGACGCGGGCGGGGTGTTCAAGCAGGGCACTCCCGATGAAATCGCCACCCAGGAGGACATCAACACCCGCAAGGGAGTGGAGCGGATTATCCGGTACGCGTTTGAGTATTGCGAGCGGCACAAGAAGCTGGATGGGTCCGCGCGACGCAAGGTTTTGATGTGCGACAAGTCGAACGCCATGACTCACGCAGGCGGGCTGTGGCAGCGCGTGTTCAAGGAAGTGAGCCGCGAGTATCCGCAAATCACCGCCGAGCACATGTACGTGGACGCCCTGTGCATGCAGATGGTGCGCGACCCGCGCCAGTTCGATGTGATCGTCACGAATAATATGTTCGGAGACATCATTACCGATCTTGCCGCCGGCCTGCAGGGCGGCCTGGGCATGGCGGCCAGTGGAAATATTCACCCCGGGAAGACCTCGATGTTCGAGCCGGTGCACGGCTCGGCGCCGACGATCGCGGGCAAGAACATGGCCAACCCGTTTGGCGCGATCTTGACGGCGGCGATGATGCTGAATCATCTCGGGCTCACCAGGGAGGCGGAGAAGATCGAAGCAGCGGTGCTGGCGGCGGTGCGGGAGAAGAAGACGACGGTCGATGTCGGCGGGACGCTAGGGACGCGGGAGGCGGGGGACGCGATTGCGACCTTCATTCGCCACGGATGAACACCGATTACCTGGATTGATTTCGCAGCGTTCTCCGCGGCCGTTCTCAGCGACCTCTGCGGTTAAAGGTTCTGTTCTTGCCGCCGTCAATCCGCGCAAACAAATTCAGTTGAACATCGCCCGCAGCCTTCGGATCCCCGCCAGCGCCGCCATGTATCTCTGGTCCAATGCAAACGCCTGCGCGTAGCATTCTTTCGCCTTCCGCCATTGATGTTGGTGCTCGTACACTCGTCCTAGGTTGAAGTGCGGATAGCAGCGGGCCTCGTAGCGTTTGGCCGCGATTGCTTTTTTGAACCACGGGATGGCGTCGTCCCATTTTTCTTGTTCAATCAGGTAAGCCCCGATATCGTTGTACGGATTGCCAAATTCCGGATCCACTTCAATGACCTCCAGGCATTCGGCGATGGCGCGGTCGTAGTCGCCGAGGAAGGAGTATGCCCAGCCTCGGAAGGTGTAGGCCTCGGCGGTGGGGAAGGCATCAATGGAGCGGGGCCTGCTGGTAGTCGCAGGACATCTGCAGCTCGTAGGCCTTGCGGAAGAACTCGGCGGCGGTCTCACAAAGCTCGGCTTCGGGCATAAAGGACGCGATGGCGGAAACGAAGAAATCTTATAGGAAATCGGGGATGCGGCTTTCCACAGTTTGGGTGGTGGTGCTGCTGCTGGGGACGTTGGGCTGGGCGCAGGCGCCCGCGCAGCAAGCACCGGCGCAAGGGCAGACAGCGCCGGTCGGGGACACCCGACCCCCACAAGGGGAAGCTGCCGCGGGCTCCCGCGCCACACAGGAGCAGAAGCCCAAGGCAGCCGGCGAGGACGCCGGCGCTACGGCGGAACGCAAGATTTCGCCGAAAGAGGCGGAAGAACTTTTTCGCTCGGTGGATGAGATTCTGAAGTTTGCCAGCCAGGACACTGGGTTGCCCATCAAGCAGGAAGTGAAAAAGCGGCTCACCAGCCGGGACGAAGTTGAGGCCTACCTCCAGAGGAATATGTCGGAAGACAAGGACGCGCAGCGCCTGCGGCGGTCCGAACTGGTGCTGAAGAAATTCGGTCTGCTGCCGCGCGACTTCAACCTGGAGACCTTCCTGGTAGCGCTGCTGAAGGAACAGGTGGCGGGCTACTACGATCCCAAAACCAAGACCGTGAACCTCCTGAACTGGCTCGAGGTCGGACAGCAGCGCCCGGTGATGGCGCATGAACTGACGCACGCGTTGCAAGACCAGTCATTCGGCCTGGAGCAATGGATGAAGGCAGGTGACGCCGACCTAGCCGACAAGAAACAGCCGACGCCCGAGGACATTGAAAATGACGAAATCAATACCGCGCGGCAAGCGGTAGTGGAAGGGCAAGCGATGGCCGTCATGCTGGATTACATGCTCTTCCCCTCCGGAAACACGTTCGCTAGTTCCAGGCAATTGTTGAACGAATTGAAACAGGGCATGCTGGTGGGCACTCGGGACTCGGTCGAGTTTCACAATGCGCCGATCTATCTCAGGGAAGCGCTCACCTTTCCCTACCGCTACGGGGTGGACTTCGAGGCGGAGTTGGTGGCGAGCGGCGGGAAGCAGAAGGCCTTTGCAGGGGCGTTTGCGAATCCCCCGCATACCACGCGGCAGATCATGCAGCCGCTGACCTATCTCTCCGGGGAGCACATTGAGCCCATGCACCTGCCCGACTTCGCCGCTACGTTCAAGAACTACGACCGCTTCGATGTCGGCGGAGTGGGAGAGTTCGACGTCACCCTGCTGGTGGATCAGTATGCGGGTGTGGAAGCTTCGCGGGGGCTGTATCCGCATTGGCGCGGAGGTTACTACTACGCGGCGCGTCCCAAGGGCGATGCATCGGCGCCACTGGGGTTGCTGTACGTCTCGCGCTGGTCAACCGTAGAACACGCGGCGGAGTTCGCCGCGATCTACGCCAAATCGCTCCCCAAACGTTACCAGCGTGTGCACGAGGTGCAGGATGGCCCGAAGAACCCGGAGCTCGATCTGGGAGCGCTTGAGACTCTTATGGGCAAGCACACTTGGCTCACCGAAGAGGGCCCGGTGGTGATCGCGGTAGAAGGAGACACCGTGCTGGTGACGGAAAGCCTCGATCAGGCCGCGACCGACAAGCTGGAGGATGAGGTATTCGAGCCCGCGACCGCGGCGGTGAAGTAAGAACCTACTTCGACGCTTTTTTCGTCTTTGACTTCTTCGCGTCTGCAGGCTCCGCACTCAGAAACCGGTGCACGGTCGCCTCCACGGTGAACTGTTTGCCGGAACGATCAAGGGTCAAGGTGCGCACCTCACCGGGGCTGCCGCCCAGCAAAGACCATACTTGCCCCATGGTGCCGCCCTTCGCCGGGACTTTGTCGATCGCGACCAGCACGTCGCCCGCTTTCACATCCGCCACTGATGGCTTGCCATCAAATTCTGCGACGCCGATGACGGTGTATTTTCCATCCGGCTCGGGGCGCAGGGTCAGGCCCACCACGTCCATCTCTGGAGCGCGCCCCTTCGAGATCTGCTCGAAGTACACCGTGCTGTGCGCGTAGTCAATGCCCACGCGATAATTCAACAGCGCGTTGCTACCAATCAACCCAGCCGTGGGCATGCCCGCCCGTTTCTCAAACCAGCTCATGATTTCCTTGGGGAACGATGCCACGCCAACGTCTATGAGTGGAATGCCGCCGTATTGCAGCCTGGGAATGCGTAGTAACTCCCAATGCGCTTCCTCAGGCAAACCCCAGAAATTTGCCGGTCCGACGCCGCCGGTCATGTGGGGCCATTGCGGATGCGTTTGCCGCAACTTGGCTAGCAGATCCTGCGAGAGCAGTCCGAACGGTGCACCCACATCGAGCGCGAGGTTGACGTCCTCGCCCGCAATTTTCGCCGGAAGTTGAATTAGTGCGTTGTCGGGATTAAGCGAAGCCTTGGCCGCCGTGCCCTTGAAGTGCAACGTACCGGGAATGGCGATGGTCAACTCGCGGTTGAGGTAATCCACGAGAACGTCGTAATTCCGCAGCACGGTGGATGGCAAGTTGATTGCGGCGCTTGTTCCCGGGCCAATGCTGTCGCGGTCCAGCACGACCTGGGCCTGTTTTAGGCCGGTGGCGTGCAGCGCCATCCCGCCGACCAGCAGCACGCTCGGTACGGGCGCGGTCTGCTCCCTGCCGAAAGGCGTGTCTTTGACTTCACCAGAAACCTCCAGCCCCAGCTTCTGGGCCAGCGATCCGGTGATCCACATATCGGAATTGCCGTTGTCCACCCAGCCGCGAACGCGAGTCGTGCTGCCGTCAGGCAGGGGAAAGCGGACGTCGATGATGATGCGGTTGTGGTCGAGCGTGATGGGTACGGTGACGGAAGTGGGAGCGGTTTGAGCCAGGGCGGAGCAGGCGAGCAAGCAGACGATAAACCATGCGGTAGCGAGCCTCATGCAGGAATTGTATCGGGTGGAGAGGCGGCGGAGACAGTCTTGGCAGCGTGCTTTTGTATAATCACCAGTTCTCAGTTCTCAGTCTGCTAATCGAGCCAGGGAGAAGATCTTTGTCGCAAGCGGAAATTGGGATCATCGGCGGTAGCGGGTTGTACGCCATGACAGGGCTGACCGAGGTGCAGGAGCTCCGCCAGCAGACTCCGTTTGGCGATCCTTCGGATGCTTATGTTTTAGGCACGCTGGCAGGCCGTAAGGTTGCGTTTCTGGCTCGCCATGGGCGTGGGCATCGCTTTATGCCTACGGAGCTGAATTTTCGGGCGAACATTTACGGCTTCAAGCAACTGGGCGTCGAGCGCATCATTTCCATTTCCGCGGTGGGTTCGCTCAAGGAGGAACACAAGCCGCTCGACTTCGTGATTCCTGATCAGTTTTTCGACCGTACACGCCATCGCGTGGATACGTTCTTCGGCGATGGAGTAGTGGCGCACATTGCGTTTGCCGACCCCATCTGCCCCGAACTCGCGAAAGTAGTGGAAGCCGCCTGCAAGAGAGTCAGTGTGACCGGTAAACACGGCGGCACCTACCTGTGCATGGAAGGGCCGCAGTTTTCGACCAAGGCAGAGTCGAATCTCTACCGCCGTTGGGGTATGGATGTAATCGGCATGACCAACCTGCAGGAAGCGAAGCTGGCACGCGAGGCCGAGATCTGTTACGTGACGGTGGCGATGGTGACGGATTATGACTGCTGGCATCCACAGCATGATTCGGTCACGGTCAATCAGATCGTCGCGGTGCTGCTCAAGAATGCGGAGAACGCCTGCAACGTGGTCCGCGAAACCGTAGCCGCCATGCCGAAAGGGCGTTCCTGCAAATGCGGCGAAGCCCTGGCGCATGCCATAATTACCGATCGCGGCGAGATTCCTTTGGCCACCCGTCAGAAGCTAAAACTCATTCTCGACAAATACCTGGACAACAAGACTTCATAAATGAGCATCATCGCTGTAGGTTCGATTGCTTTCGATTCCATCGCCACGCCCTCCGGGCGCGCGGAAAATGTGCTGGGCGGCTCGGCCACGTACTTCGCCCTGGCCGCCAGTTACTTCACCGTGGTGCGCATGGTGGCGGTGGTTGGCGACGACTTCACCGCTGAGCATGAAGGCGTCTTCAAGCAACGGGGCATCGACACCCGGGGCATCGAGCATGCCACGGGC
>JBGPJK010000039.1:0-21585 GCA_041485425.1 Terriglobia bacterium
CATCCAGTTCATAGGCCTCGCGCAGCAGCTTGAGCCCCTCCGCAAACCCGCCTTGGGCAGACAGGTCCTGGCCTTCGGTCATCAGTCGGTGGGCTTCGGCTTTGCGTTGCACTCCTTCATTTGCCAGGTTCTCCAGTTCTCCCAGTTCAGCATCATTGGGAAACTCCAATCTCGCCTTTTCCAGCAGATCCAATGCCCGCCCGTAATCGCTGACATGCATGCAGGCATCGATCTGCTCCACCAGCTGGGTCTTGGCTTCGATACGCGACTGCTGCTCGCGGCGTTTCTGCAGCCGCTCGATCTCGAACTTCAAACCCGGATATTGGCTGTAGATCGTGCGCAGGATTTCCCAGTCGTTCAGCGCATCGCCGAACGCTCCCTGCTCCTCGTGGTGGTGAGCCCTGGCCACGATCGAGTTCACCAGGTCACGTTTGTCCTGTACCAGCCGCAGCGCGCGCTCGAAATGTGTTTCTCCCGGGTGCAGTTCGAGAGCTTCCTTAAGGATGTTGACCCGTTTGTCCAGGTCCGGTTCCGCCTCCACCCGCCGGTCGATGGAGGCAATGAAGGCAGACAGTTCCTGCCTTTGCTGCTCCTCGATGTCGTACTTGAATGCCTGGAAAATCGCGTTGTTGGGGTACTTGGTCAGGTAGCTGTCGCACACTGCCAGGGCTTTGGCGAAGTTGCGTTCCGCGAGATGCTTGCGGGCTTCTGCGTACGCAGCGTTGATCGAATCATGCTCAGATCGCACCTGGTTGTAGAAACTCTGGTAGGTGCCGATGGAGTCGGGATTGGAAGAATCCGGGGCGCGCCGGTCCAGTTCCAAAACCACCCCCAGCTTGACCAGTGCGCTACTGACATCGCCCTTTTGCCATGCCTCCATGGCGGCGCGGTGGAGTTGCGTCTTTTCCTGGCGGAGCTTGTTGTACTCCTGCTCCTGGCGGTCGACCTCCGCGATCAACTGCAGCGCGCGGGCTTCCCCAGGCCGGAGCTGCAGAACATTCTGCAAAGCTTCGCGCGCGTGCGGGTACGCATGATTGTCCATGTGCTGGCGCGCCAGGCGGTACCAGTTTTCAATCTGCCGCTCGCTGCGCCGGTTTTCGATCTTGCTCTTGAGCGCCAACGCGCTCGCGTTGTCGGGCTCCATCTGCAGCACATCCTGAAGCTTCTGCAGCGCCAGGGGGTCTTCTTCTTCCTCAAAGCGGGCCTTGGCGGCATCCAGCAGTTGCGCGATGGTCTTCCGCCGCACCACCCCGTCCAGTTGCTGCCGCAGCGCGCCAATCGCAGTATCGAGATGGCCTTCGGCCTCCAACTCCCCCAGAATTTCCCCGGCAAACTGGTAGTCCCCTTGTTCCAGCGCTTTGGTTGCGCGTTCCACCCGGGGTCGAGTCCGCGCCGGATCGAAGAACTCGATGGTTTCACCTCGCAGTGCTTTGTTGAGCGTGTCACCAAACTCACGCGCGCTGGAAAAACGATGCCACGACTGCTTCGCCATGCCTTTGTGAACCACGCGGCTGATGGCCTGGCTCACCGCCGGGTTCAGTTCCGAGGCCGGAGGCGGAATCTGGTGCAGAATGGCATCGACGATCTCGTCGGCCCGGGCTCGCTGGAACGGTTGCCGTCCAGTCAGGGCTTCATAACAGACCACGCTCAGCGAGAAAATGTCGGAGAGCGGGGACAACGGCTTCACTTCAATCTGCTCCGGAGACATGTAGAGCAGCGTCCCCTTCTGGCCCCTGGTGGTGCGAGTATCGGTCATGTGAGCCACGCCGAAATCGATGATCTTGACCGAGTCGTCTTCCATCACGAAGATGTTGCTCGGCTTCAAGTCCCGGTGCACCAGGCCTCGTTCATGCGCCGCCTGCAAGCCGCGGCAGGTCTGGGAGATGATTTCCACGGTGCGCTCCACCGTCAAACGATGACTGGCTTTGCGGATGAATTCGTCCAGGGTCGTGCCCGGCAGCAGCGGCATCACAAAGTACGGTTTTTGCTTGCCCTCTTCTTCGAACTCTCCGATGTCGAAGATCTCCACGATGTTGGGATGGCTCATGGAGGCGAGCACATCGCACTCCTTGTAGAACAACTGCAGGGAGGCCGGATCGGGTATATCAAGAATGGTTTTGACCGCCACTTCGCGACGGATAACGGTATCGTAGGCTCGGTACACCAAGCCCATTCCGCCCTGACCCAGAATCTCTCTTACCTCGTATCGCCCGGCCAACTTCCGGGGTGCCGCGGGAACGTCCATGGCCCCACCTCTGCAGACCTAGCATATCAGCGGTTTTGGCAGGAAAGGGAAGCCGTGAATACTGCTCCAGCTGCAGAGCAGTTCCAAACCGGAATTCTTTCCTCGCAAGCAGTTCGCATCTGCTTGGCAAACCAGGGCTAATCCTAACCTAGTCTGCCGAAGTGCGTCCCTGCCGGCATTGAAAACGGGGGCCTGAGGCCCCCGTACCTGCACTCCTGCTACGGACCTGGTGGACCACTATCGAGGAGGTTTATTCCCGGAGGGTGGATGCGGTTGTCCGCTATTGCCCGATCCCCCGCGGTTTCCTCCTCCGCTCCTCGGTTCCGGCCTGGAATCCCCGCCCCTATGGCTCGGGGCCTCGCGCCCACCCGACATTCCAGCCGGTGAACGCGGGGTCACGATGGGCTGTTTCAGATCCAGCGGTGGCCGGGAGCTTCGCGTGGTATCGCCATAAGCGGGCGGCCGAGTCCCTCTCGAGTCGTTTTGCGCCGCGGGTGCTTCCCCACGGGAGGGGAAGCGATTCCCCTGATCATTGGCCTGGTTCCCGCGATCGGGGGATTCCGGCGCAGCCGACCTTGGCTGCGGCGTGAACCGGCGCCAGCCGTCGTTGCGATCCGGCGCAGCTTCCGGCGAAGGAGAAGTCGCATTCCCCGGATTCGCGGATCGCGATGGCGGAGTGTTCACCGGACCCGAGGGTCTCCCGCTACGATTTTCGGGCTGCTGGCCAGCGGGACCGGTACGGTCCCCGCTCTGCCCGGCCTTGGTGTCCGAGAATCGGCGCCAACCGGACTGATCGGGAGCACTGGGTTTGGCACCCTGTTGCTGCCCCTTCGCCGGTTGCGCAGGCGCAGGTGCGGACGCGGCCGGCTTCGTCTTGGATGTATCTTTCTGCGGAGTCTCTGGCGGCCGGTTCTCCGCCAGGTCGGAACTAAAGTGCCGCCAGCCGTCGCTCGGCGGAGCGGACTTAAGGCCCGCGCCCGGTTTCTCCACACCTTGGGCTGGAGGGTCCTGGCCTCTGCCGTTCTTCGGCTGCACGGGCGTTCTCGGCTCTTGCCCCGGAGTTCGCGGCGTGCTCATGGCCGGGTTGTTCATCGACGCAGGGGGCTTCGCACCGCGTGCCTCGGGCGGCGCCTCTGGACGGTTGGTCGCAAACCCGCCGTTCCGCTGGATGTCCTGTTGCATTTGTGCTGCCTGTTTTTCGAACGGCTGTGGCGCAACCGCCGGCCGAGTCTTCGTGAAGAACCGCTCTTGCGGTCCACCGTGCAGCGTGGACGGGGCTGCCGGACGGTCGCTCGCCGAAAGGTTCTCGCGCTTCGGAACGATCGGCAGGTTTCCCGTAATCATGCCGCCATCGAGGAACCCCTTGTGGCTATATGGCGCTGGCCGCGCGAGTCCGGTGCCAAAGTGCTCCGCCGGAACCGTGGAGATCGCCTGGCGAATGTGCTCATCCCTCTCGGCCAGCCGCAGGTTGGAATACAGATTCCCGCTGCGAAGCGGTGCGATTCCATGGAATCTGCGCCCCCGGTTGTTGATGATCGTGATGTTGGTGATGTTGACCACGTTGAAGTTTGAACGGTGACGACCGTACCAC
This sequence comes from Terriglobia bacterium, assembly GCA_041485425.1. GTDB lineage: Bacteria > Acidobacteriota > Terriglobia > Terriglobales > Acidobacteriaceae > JAIQET01. Next base: position 3,837 of record JBGPJK010000039.1, read on the forward strand.
GGGAAGAACGGGTCACACGGCCCGATCGGCAGCCAGCCCACCGAGCCGAAGCCGAAGAAAAATCCTCCTCCGCTGCCGAATCCGAAGAACGACACATACGCCGGCGCCCACACTGGCCGGTAGTAGGGATAAACCGGTCCCGGCCACCACACCCACGAACCGCCATACGGAAACCAGCGCCCGTAGTGATACGGTGCCCAGCCCCACGGTTCGTAGGATACCCACGTCCAACCCCAGTACGGTTCCCATACCCAGCGGCCGGCACGATACGGAGCCCAGCCCACGGGAACCACCGGAGCCCACACCGAACCATAGTCCGGCACGTTGACCCAGTGTCCGTACGCATCCAGGTCCTCGGCTCCGACGTAATAGTTGTTGGTGTGCCTCCAACCCTCAGCATTGCGGATCACGCCATCGCGGTCGTTGTTCCAGGAGTCCCAACTGTCCTTCGACGGTGCATCGGCAACCTTGTACTGCGTGTCATCTCCGCTGCCGCGCACGGTTACGGCTTGACCCTTTTCGACCCGGGTGCTGCCCTGCGGCGTGGAAATTTCCGCTTCTCCCTTGCGCACGATCAGTTGCGTCTCCTCGCCGTTCACCTCAATGCGGTAAACCCCATCCTTCACACGGGGATGGATGGCCACGTTCGGCGTGTCAATCTCAACCTCAGCCTCAGTGCCTTTGAAGACGCTGTAATCGGCAATGCCTCGGCCGATTTGAATCTGGATCTGGGTTCGTGTGAGGCTGGCGAGCGTGGCCTGCGAGTTGTCGCCGAGACGCAGGATATTTGCGTAGTCGAGTTGCACCTCGGCGCGGGAACGCTCTCCCGTCGAAACCCTGTCACCGCTGACCATCGGCTGATTCAGTGCCGCGGCGGCCCAATCTCCGGAGTCGCCCCGCTGCGTCGAAACATCGCCGTGAATCAGACTGACGCGTCCCACCCCCGCGGACAACTCCTCCTGAGCGTTTGCCCCTGCGGTGCCGAACACTACCAGCACCAGAACGGAAAGCCCTGCAAGCAGTTTGCTTTTCATGGCCCACCTCACCTGCGTGAGCGGGTTTCGGGGACCACTCACGCACCCATGCCAAATGCAGGTGACGTGCCAACTCCGACGATTCGGGGCCGATGGGAAAGCATTTCTTTCCAAGGAGTTAAAAGGGGGGATGCAAAGCTGATCTTCAGGTTCGGTTCAGGTCTGGTTGGCCTCGGCCAGAGGTGGTGGATTTCGGCCACCAGGCCAGAGAGTTCGCGTTTCCGTTCCTGATTTGAAAGGGCGCGCCTTCAGGCGCGCCGCAACTCTGCTCCAAGCCCACTGATCGGGTTTCGCGGACCAAGCCGCGCTTCTCCGATCCGAAACATCTCACATGATCCAGTGACCCCAGTCATGGACGCGGGCTATCCGTGATCCTAAGATTGGTTCGGCTTTCGTTTCGGACGTGGAGTCAGGCGGACGCATTGCTAAGCTGTAGCGCACCACCCCTTCGACGAGCTCCACAACGCTGAAAATTCGCTCGACTTCGATCGCGCGTATTCCGACAATCTGCGCCGCTTCCGGCGCTGCGACCAGGGAGGTTGGGATGAAGCGCTTCGGTATCCTCGCACTCCTCCTGCTGCTCGCTATCAGCACCGCCGCGCAGCAAGCCACCTTCACCGACGTCAAAGTTCGGTTCGTCAAATCCAACAAACGCGAGATGGACGAAAAAGGCGCCGACCTGGTGCTCGACCAGACCGCCCGCCGCCTGCATGTCAAGTCCAGCGACCGCCCCTTGGACATCAGCTTCGACGACGTGCAGAAGGTCGTCGTTGAGGTGGACACGCTGGGCCGCAAGGCCAACTTCGGCGCGTCGTTCGTGGGATGGGCTGCCGGGGGCTTTCTTCTCGGCAACGCCATCGCCACCTCCATCGACAAGCCTTTCGACAACGACCACTTCGTCTATCTCGAATACAAGCAGCCCAATGGCAGCATCGCTCCCTATGGGATGACCATCGGCAAGCAATCCGTGCCGCAGGCGTTGCAGGCGCTGCAGACCGCTTTCGGGGATCGCGTCCAGGTTCCGGTGTTCGACGAAAAATCCGAGAAGATGGAAAAGGCGCAGCTCATCTCCGGCAGGACCGCAATCGCCGGCCCTGATTCCATTCCTGTCCTGATTGGAGACAAGCAGCACATCATCCCCGCCAAGGCCCCACTCCGCTACATCAACACCGACAAGCAGCACCCGCTGCCCGAATTGCGTCCCGATAAGGCCCTGGTGGTGGTAGCAACCCCGGCCACCATCATGAAGCGCATCGGCCCGGAGAAGCACTACGGCGTCACCCTGCTCCACGCCAATTACGTGCTCGTCGCGGTGAACGGCCCCGGATGCTATACCTTTTTCTATCTCGACCCGGGCGAGTACTTTCTGGACGGCCAGAACTACGACATCGTCGGCCTGCGCGTGAAGCTGGAAGCCGGCAAAGACTACTACTTCACCCAGACTCTCTACGCCAAAAGCATCCTCCTGCGCACCTTCCTGACTCGCCACTCCAAGGAACTGGTGATGTACGAGGTCGCTGGCTCGCTGTGGTCCGATTGGGGACTGGACGAGTCGAAGAAAAAATAGGCGGCTGACCCGGGCCTCGTGTACCGCCTAACTCTGGAGGGTGCCCCGCTCAAGCTCCGCTTGGGCGGGGGTGTTTCGTCCCTCGCTGACTCCGTGCCACATCTCCCAACTCTGTCATCCTGAGCGGAGCGAGTGCGTCGCGCAGCGAGGCACTCACGCAGTCGAAGGACCCTACCCCGCCTCCACCTCCCCTGCCGCCTCCCGGAGTTCTACCCGGCACGGGTGGCCCGGGCGACACCTCCAGCCGCGCAGCGGCGGCAGAAAATAGCCCCGGACGTAAGTCCGGGGTCAGCAGAATGGAGCGCCGCGAGTCCCTTCAGGGACGGCACAGGAGTTGCCATGCAGCCTGCGGGGTGCCCCATTTCTCCCGTTCTGTGCGAGAAGTGGGGCCTTTGTTTACCCCTCCGCTGAACCCTCGCTTGGTGGAAGGACCGCATCCATGGCGCAGAAGCTGCGCTACCTGCACCGCAATCCGGTCAAGCGCGGACTGGTAGACAGTCCCGAGGAGTGGGAGTGGAGTAGCTTCCGTTCCTACGCGGGGTGCCCCATTTCTCGTTCTTCGCGAGAAGTGGGGTTTGTCCCCGCCAGCACCTGAGCGCCTCATCTTCAACATTGGTGCCGAATCGTCTGAGCCACGGGATGAGGAAAGTCCTGGCCCTGTGCTGCCCGCCCTTTCGCAAGGAGCGCGAGTGGCGGTGTACCCCGCGGTCGTTCTTGACCCAATGATTACCCGTCGAAGGCCGCGCCAGTCGCCTACGACCAGTCAAGCGATGTCCTCCACATCCTCCTCGTCACGTTTCCGCTTCTCAGCCTTAATGAGACCACCCACATCAACCTCATACTTTTCCCCGAGCCTATAGATAATGGTCATCAAATAGTCACCCAGAGCATGGGAATATTTCCCAAGCGATTCGTGATCGGTGACGACCCTGCCACCTACCTTAAGTCCTAACCATGGGCAGTTCTGAATCAGGCGTCTATCGGCGAGCGACTTGCGATGGACGATGGTATTTCTCAGGTGATGCATTTCCCAAACTGATTTCTTAGTATCGGGATTCACTTGTCCAGAGAGCTTTACCTGTTGAAACAACATCTCAAACGCGTCTACGCCCTGCATCCTACCAAGACTTTGACCTCTTTTGAGCTCTTGCAATAGGTACTGCATTCGTTCTTCTCGTTCAAGGGTTTCAAACTCGGCAAGTGACACGCGGATCTTTGAGAATGTTTCAGATTGAATGAGTCCGGGTTCATTCAATAACATTCCAACCAAAGCGTCCTCAACGGCAGCTTCAAACGCTCCCCATAGGCCTACAAGTGATTGGGCGTGGAGCAACGGGAAGCCGCTCTCGCATTCCTTGGTTGCAAATTGTGCCCGCATTTCGGCAATTGTCAATTCGCGTTGATACTCCTTCTTGCGCTGCAGGGCCTCCTCTTCCGTGCGCCGTGCGTGGTCTGTTTCTTCCAAAACACGAAGCGTGTGCGGCATGTGCGTCTGCATTGATATTCCGCTCATACACATGTGCAGAATTCGCATGCTTTGTTTCTGGTACTCAAGAAACTCCAACAGCGGATTGGCGACATATCGAGGTATTTGGTCCATAGCAAACCTGCGAGCCCGATCATATAGCATGGGCGGCCCCGCCTTCGACGGTGCCGTTGGAGATCAAGAAGACTGTACCCACCGCGCAGCCCTTCGCCAGGGAGAACGTGCCCGCCCTTTCGCAAAGAGCGCGAATGAGTAGGTCTCCGCCCACTTCTCGCAATAGAGCGGCGAGACATGAGGCCCCGCTTCCTTGACAACGCTACGTAATCTCTCGTAATATACGTATCGACGTACGTATCTTACGGTGTATCTACGTACCACGAAGGGTGGGCAAAGAATGAGCACGGGAGCAATGACGGAACGTTTTGAAATGCGCCTCGGTCAATCTGTACTGGAAAAGGTGGATGCCTGGCGCGCCCGCCAAGACGATATTCCATCAAGATCGGAGGCCGTGCGTCGCCTAGTTGAAGCGGGCTTGGGCGCGACCGGACGGGACAGCCAGATAAAGCTTAGCGACGGGGACAAGCTGATCCTAGTAATGTTATGCCAGTTGTTCAAGCAGTTGAAGCTGAAGACCGAGGTTGAGCCCGAATTCGTGGAAGCAGCTATACACGGAGGACACTACTGGGGATTTGGCTGGAGGTATCCCGGCATTTTCCATGGCCATGAAGACGCGAAGGCGGTTGTTACCGAGGTGGTCAATGTCCTCGATATGTGGTCTTTCCTCGAAAGTGGGTTCAGCAGGCTGTCCAAAAAGGACAAAGATCGCGTCGCGGCAGAAGCGGAGCCGTTCGGCAAGCATGTCGTTTTTACTGGTTTCGATGGGAACAATGAAGCCGAGTACTGCGGCGTCGCGGACTTCTTGATCAACCAACTTGACCGATTCACCGGCTTTAAGGGCCGGGATCTCAACGCGCACATGCCGACGATTGAGGCCTATCGGCGCATGCTTTCCGTCTTCGACCCGATCCGGCGCAGCATGACCGGAAGGGATCTTAATGCCTCAGAGATTATCGAAATTCTGAAGGCCATGATGCATCCGAGTAGGCGACAGCTCTGAGGCAAAACGTTCCTCAGGGCCAGCGGCGGGGCCGCTCCGTGATGACCGAACAAAGCACTGCTGCCGGGCAGCATCGTAGCCACCCGCCGGACGTGAGTGTCAAATGGCCCAACAAATAAGCACATATCTCGGCATCAAATCCGACGATCTAGAAAATGCCGGTGTCCTAGATACGGTGATCGGAGTTGATACTCGTCTTTACGTTGATCCCCTTTTGCTGAATGTCGCGAAGACACCTGAGTTTAAGACCTCGCGGCAGAAGATCGAGAAGCATTATGGAGAGATTTTGTTGCTAGTCTCCAAGTCTGAAAAGCGTGAGGACCGCGCGTGGCGTGGTGCCAAAGAGCGACTCGTATTTCACGAGCTACCGGGTACTGCCATCGGCCATTCGGCAAAGTCTGACGATGGGAGAGGTATTGGCCCTATTCTCGGCGAACGTTTGCTGCAGTCGGCATCCGAGATTATCAGACTCGGAATCTCTGACCCGGTCATTTTTGAGTTGTTGGGTCTGTTTGAAGAGGATTTCGGAGCGGATCGTCTGAGCGACATGACCATACGGATCATCAGTGAGGACTTGTTCGAATACACCGACAGAATGAGCAAAGAACTGGGTCTCAAGGATCTCGCAGATTTGAAGACTGCGGGGAAAACTTACCAAGTACCTCATCATCCCAGCAGGACAAAGCCTTTGATCTTTCTGCCCACGGAAATCTTGCAAGATCTTCCCGTCGCGCAATCATGGGATGCGATCGACGCGGTGGCCGCCCATAACCAAGCACTTCGGCAACGTATCAACGAAATGGTCGCTGGCGTTTGGGGTAAACGGCGAAGGATTCCGAAACCCGACTTGCGCAAGGCGATTTTCGAAAACCCCGACGCCTTGAGAGAACTGATTCGCGTGTACAGAGCCAGCAGGCCGAAGCCGTATGACTTTGCGACTGACCCAGCCGGGGAAGTGAAGTGGTACTTCTTTGGGAAAGATTCAGCCGACAGGTTCCCACTGACTCTAGCTTTTCGACCGGATGAAGGCTTGCCTGGGGTGGAAAGGGTCGTTGAAAGCATAGTCTCGCAGTTCAAGCGCAACATCGAAGACAACGGTCTGAGGGAGCATCTGTTCAGGGAAGATGGTTCGCCACTTCATGAGCGTTACAGCCAGCGTCTATTCTTCGCTGCTGCTGATACTTATTGTGCGGCCAATAATCTCGACCTGAGCCGCGAACCTAATGGCGGGAATGGCCCAGTCGACTTTAAGGTCAGCAGTGGTTACGACGCACGGGTTCTCGTGGAAATCAAGCTGTCATCGAATCCGCACCTTGTTCAGGGTTTCGAGAACCAGTTGCCCACATATGAGAAAAGCGAAAACACCACGTCGAGCGTTTACGTTGTAATCCGTGTGACCGAGTCGGAGGCGCAAATAAAGCATGTTCAGGAGATTCACAACATGGCACGAGCAGCTGGCAAGAAAGTGCCGAAGTTGGTCATCATCGACGCGACGGAGAAGCCTTCCGCCAGCAAACGAAGGGCGTGAGAAAACGCATTTCGGTTAGGGGCTGGCCCTTCCCCGGTTGACTTTGAACCACGGTTGCCCTACCCCCCGAGGTTTTTGGACAAACTGGGACAAACTGGGACAAACTGGGGACAGACGGGACGTTTCCTTAACTAAGAGCCTGCCCGGGGCTGGCCCACCCTGTCCGGACGAAGTTTACACCTGGTTGTCCCACCCTCCGCGGTTTTCGGAGGCTGGCCCACTCATTCGCGTTCTTTGGGAATGAGTGGGGCTTCCCGGCCGCCGGCCTTCGCCGTTAGAAGGCGAGGGACAAAGATCGGGCCGCATCAGGACGAACGCGCCTATCGTGCCAATCGATATCGTGTCCACGGAGGAACCGAGTCGGGCAAAACCCCCTCGTTTCGAATCCAACCTTCGATTACTGCACCAAAGTACGCCTGCCATGCAAGGAGCTGTGGATGATAGATATCTTGGTGCGCGAATGTTCCAACCCGATACAGACCTTCAAGTCGCTCGGATTCCACCCACACATGCAAGCTTCGTGATGGAGGGGATTGGGGCGCAGTTTGTTGCACAATGACGGTGTACCTGTTCGAACCTGGCGGAATCAAGATGTTTGCGGGGTGGCCCGACAACGTGGGAATGTAGAGGCCAAGGCGCTCCTCCCTGGCTTGCTGGTCGCAGGTTGAAAACAAGATCTCGTAGTGGCTGCGAACGCTCGTCCAGACGGTTCCATAGTTCTGCTTTAGGTCACCGGCGGTGCTTGCACTGTTCTGGACGCTTAGCTCCTCTGGAAAAGGAAAAAACATAGCGAGTGAGACCCGTTTGGAGATGCCCGCTGTGAGCGCAGCAAAAACGGCTGGGTCACGTGCAGCTGCGGGGGCTCCGGAATAACAGGCCGCTATCAGGGACGGAAGCTGAGCCTGTGCCAACTGCATGAACAAATCCTCTGCAGAAGAAGGAAGCTTCACGAACCAAGATTCAATCTCCGTCTCCGATCTTTTGAGCACCTCGCTGAGAGCGGTAATTTCGACTGGAGTCGGCCTTGCTTGCCCCCCCTCCCAGTAGCTGACTTTCTTCTGCGCGTGTGCATCCGATATTCGCTGCCCGCTAAGCACGGCGACCTTGAGTCCGAGTTCTTTCTGGGTGAAACCTAAACTGTTCCGTGCCACCACAAGTCTGTGCTCCTCAGCCACGCAATCCTCCTTGAAAAATCGGCATTATACCACTACATACGACATTTCATACAAAATATATACTATTCATTCCCAAGACATACTATAGCTTATGTATGTATATTATTGCATTGACGTATAATGTGAATCATATTACAGTGTTAATACTCCATACTTGGAGAGGAGGTGGTATATGGCAAGCGCGGTGGGTGCCGGGAGAGATCCAGGGCTAGAAAGAGAAAGGATGATTAGGGACGAGGTCAGGGCGCTTCAGTTGATCGCGGTTCGGGTAATGAGCTGGGGCGTCACGGTGTTGGTCAGCGTTCAGACCGCACTGTTCTTCGTCCGGAGGGAAGTTGCTCTCTCGAACGTCAATGGTGGCGCAGGAGGAAATGCCAGTGGAGACGCCCTAATGACCGTGCCGTTGAACCGGTATCTGCTCGGCACATTCTTCCTCACACTTTTGGCAACGATCTTTTTCCGGCTTTTCTTGTATGTTTCAACTCGTCTGAGGTACTACAGGAAGCAACTCGAGAACTGTCCGTCAGGAATCAGCGAGATGCCGATCAGGAAAGGGGTCCGGTTCTGGACAGGGTGCGTCTTTTACGTCTTTCCGCTCGTGGACATTCTCGCGCGGGCGTACTTACACATTGGCCTAAAGTAGGGGCGGGCCGGTGGCCCCACCCTCGTTCCTGGGTTTGAAATGCATATCCCTCAACCACAAAGGGTCGGGGGCTGGCCCACCCTTTCCCCTGTTGACCTTATACCTCGGTTGCCCCACCCTCCGCGGTTTTCGGAGGGTGGGTGCACGCAGCGGCAGACTCTGGGGCTCACTCCCTTCGACACACCCCTCCGTGACCCCCATCACAGACAACCCCCGCCCATCGCATTACTATGGAGCTATTAATGAGAAATATAAATTATCTTACAGGAAAAGAGCCGCCCACCCTGCCGTCCCCGTTCTTCCCCGTTAACTCCCAGTCGCCCGCGCCATCCCCGCCGCGCCCGGCTAACCCATTTGTTCCCAAGATGTTCTGCAACTCCCGTGAATCCATTGATTTACACCACAATAGCACCCCAACCACATGATTCTAAAGAATCGGGGGGAGGGGGGAGGGGGGAGGGGGACGGATACCACAACTTATGGCTTTTGCATCCGGCCATTCCACGGTGCAGGGAAATTTGAGATCGCTGCGGCGGCGAAGGCCCGGACCGCTCCTAACTTTCTTTTCCGTTCTCCGCCTCATCCTCGATCCCGATCTTGGACAGCCGGTAGCGCAACGCGTTCCGCGACAGCCCCAGCATGCGCGCCGCCTGGCTCTTGTTGCCGTTGGCCCGCCGCAGCGCTTCGCGGATCATCTCGTCTTCCCACTGCTCCATCGTCATCCCTTCGGGAAGAAGCGCGGCCCCGGAGTTCGCCGGCTTCGAGCGCTGGGGATCGAGATGGATGTCAGAAGGCTCGAGCACCGGTCCCTTGGCCAGCGCCGATGCGCGCTCGATGATGTTCTGAAGTTCGCGCACATTTCCGGGCCAGTGGTAGCCCATCAGAACCTTCACGGCATCGGGTGTGACCCCCATGATCTCTTTGCCGGATTCCGCGGCGGCGCGCGCCAGAAACAGATTCACCAGTTCCGGGATATCTTCTTTGTGCTCCCGCAGCGGCGGGATATCAATGGGCACCACATTCAGGCGATAGTAGAGATCTTCCCGAAATGTTCCTTGCTCAAGCGCGGCGCGCAAGTCGCGATTGGTGGCCGCCACCAGCCGCACGTCCACTTTCAAAGTACGCGTGCCGCCCAACCGTTCGAACTCGCGCTCCTGGAGAACCCGCAGGAGCTTCACTTGCGTGGCAGCCGGCACATCCCCGATTTCATCCAGGAACAGTGTTCCTTTGTCCGCCAGCTCGAACTTGCCAGGCTTGCTGGCGACAGCGCCGGTGAAGGCGCCCCTCTCGTAGCCGAACAGTTCGCTCTCCAGCAGGTTCTCCGGAATTGCCGTGCTGTTGATCTTGATGAACGGTCCCGAAGCGCGCCGCGACTTCTCGTGAATGGCACGGGCAATCAGGTCCTTGCCAACCCCGCTTTCTCCGCCCAGCAGTACCGTGGAATTCGTGGCCGCCACCCGCTCCACTGTGGCCAGCACATCTTGCATCTTGGGGCTGCGCGCTACGATGTTGGGATGTTCGTAGCGCTTTTGCAGCGCCTCCCGAAGCGAGCGATTCTCCTCGCGCAGGCGGTGCACATCCAGTTCCTTGTGGACCACCATGCGCATTTCGGCGAGGGAGAACGGCTTCAGCACGTAGTCGCTGGCTCCCGCCTTCATCGCCTCCACCGCCGTCTCGACCGTGCCAAACGCGGTCATCACAATCACCGGCATTGCGGCGTTAAAGCGCTTCACCGCCTGCAGGAATTCCAGGCCGTTCATGCCCGGCAGCCTGAGATCCGTGATGACCAGATCCACGGTCGCGTTCTGCAACAGCTTCAAGCCGGATTCGGCGTCCGCGGCGGCGAGCGTCGCAAATCCATCCTCGCCGAGATTGAGCTCGAGCAGTCGCCGCATCTTCGCTTCATCCTCGACGATCAAGATGTTGGCTTTGGCTGTCATCCCGAGGCCCGTGCTCCTTCCTTCATTGCGACTGCTTCCTCTGCCGGCAGAAAGATCACGAAACAAGCCCCTTCGTTGGGCGCGCTCTCCAGCCGAATCCAGCCACGGTGCTCATCCACGATCTTGGAGACAACGGAAAGCCCGAGCCCCACGCCGGTCTTCTTGGTAGTAACGAACGGATTGAAAATCTGTTCACGGAGTTCAGCGGGTATGCCGGGACCCGTGTCTTTCAGCCGGACCTCGACTCCGCGACCACCATTCCAGTGCGCTTCCGACACCTCCACCCGGAATGTTCCACCGTTGCTGCCCATGGCCTCGTAAGCATTCTGCACCAGATTCACGAAGGCCTGCTCGCAAAGGTTTTCGTCGAGCTGCAACAGCGGCAGATTTTTCTGATACTCGCGTTCCACCGTGACCGTCCCGCCCCGCCACTGCTCGGCCACCGACTTCAGCGCCCGATCCAGCAAATCCGTCACTGCTTGCGGGCGAGTTTCGGTGTGCAGCGGTCGCGCGAAGTCCAGGAATCGGCTGACCAGCACGCTCACCCGGTTGACCTCGCTGGAAATGTAGCCCGCCAGTTCACTGGCCAGTGGATTCGACGTCTCCAGCTTCTGATTCAGCATCTCCGCGGATCCCTTGATGACCCCCAACGGATTGCGAATTTCATGGGCCAGTCCTGCGGAGAGCTGTCCCAGGGCCGCCAGCCGCTCCGAACGGCGAGCCTCGGCCTGGGCACGTTGGAGTTGGCGATTAGTATCCGCAAGTTGCTCCGCCACCGTTTGATAGCGGCTCGTCTGCCGGCGGTTTTCCACCGCAAACCGGTTCACCACCAGGGCGGCCAGGAAAAAGAACAGAATGCGGATGGCGAGTTCCGTGATGCCCGCCGCGGTCAGTTCATACTCCTGCAGCGCGGGATAGAGAAACGAGCAGTACAATCCCGAGGCCAGCAGCGTCCACAGCAGCGTGGTGCGCGGGCCGAAGTACACCGCCGCGGTGACTACGGGCAGGTAATAGATGGGATAGTAGCTGCTGTTAATGCCCGGCCCGCCGGTGTGGGCAAGCAGCAGCGTTGCCAGTAGGAGCTTCAGCAGGACAGCGTAGTACCGTCCCCATCGTTGGAAGCGGGCGATGAGCCTGCCCTCGATGATCTGCACCACGCCAATCGCCAGCAGTGTGAGTTGCTTGTGAATCTCCCGCACCGGCGGCAAAATGGCCAGACCGGCCAGGAAAAGCAGCCACGCCACATCGAGCCAGTCGACGCCTTTGCGGTTTTCTTCACTCAATGCGCCTTGACCTCACTGACACCGCGACCCAACTCATATTGGCAGTAGTCTATCGCGGCCTGCCAGAGCTTGGGACCAGCATTGCCAAAAGCTCCCAGTTTGACAACTCCGTTGGACCGTAACCGCCCATCTGCCCTGAACCTTGCCCCCGGTTAGGCCGAACTTCCCCTTTCGCTGGCCGGTATTCGCCTGTAAGATAAGCCCCTCCCGAGGCGGAGTCTCGGGAATGCTCACACCCAGCCCCGTGCGCAGGCGCAGGGGCACAGGAGGCCAACCGTGGATGCTCATGCAGTCCCTGTTGCTGCCAACCCGAAGCTCGCCACCGGTCCAATCGTTCTTCTGGGCGCGCCGGGAGCGGGCAAGGGCACCCAGGCCAAGCAGATCGCGGTGCACTTCGGCATTCCGCAAGTCTCCACCGGCGACCTTCTCCGCGACCACGTCCACAGGAACACTCCGCTGGGCCAGCAGGCGCAGGCCATCATGGGGCGTGGCGAATTGGTGCCCGACCAGTTGGTCTGCGACATGGTTGGGCAACGGCTGGCGGAACCAGATTGTGCGCGGGGTTTCATCCTCGATGGCTTTCCCCGGACCGTGGGACAGGCCCACTGGCTGGACGGCCGCTTGCAGGCCGGGCTCCTGCGCGGAAAACCGGCGGAAAAGGTGCCGCTGCTGGTCATCGACATTGCCATCGATCACGCTCTCTTGGTGGAGCGCTTGACCGCTCGTCGTACCTGCCCGCAGTGCGGCGCCATCTACAACCTCCACTTCAACTCGCCTCGCCAGCCAGGGGTGTGCGACGTGGACGGCGCGGCGCTGATCACCCGCAAAGATGACCGGGAAGAGGTCATCGTGGAGCGCCTGAAAACCTACGAGCGCGAGACCTTGCCGCTCACCGATTATTACCAGAAGTGCGGCACCCTGCGCCGCGTCGATGGCGGAGGGACCGCCGAGCAGATCGCGCTGGCGATTCGAGACCTTCTCGAACACCGAGGCGGCTAGCCTGAAACTGTACTTTGTCCCGGTGGTGGGATTTTGCTCTGGAGCCCTGTGACTGTGGTTCAACAACCGAACTTTTGGCCGTTCTTCGTGCATTCGGCGAAGCTGGATCAGGTGCTGCTGATCACCGCCGCCGCGGCTGTACTGGCGGCGATCGTTATGATCGCGCGCCCCAGGGAGCGCGGCGAAGTGCGCACCGCCGGCGGCTTGTTCGGTGTCTCGCTGGTCCTGCTGCTGCTCTCCAGCCTGTTTCAGTGGTTCGCCATGCCCTCTGCCGGCAACGCCTTTCACGTGGCGGCCTTGCTGGTCGGCGGCGTGGCCATCGTCAACCTGATCTCGGCGCTCTTGTTCGGGGTCGGGGTGGACTTCTTCCGACCCCAGACGCCCCGCATTTTGCGCGATCTGTGCGTGGCCTTGGGCTACGTGGGGGTGGTGTTCTGGCTCTTGTCGCGCGCCGGGGTGACGCTTTCCAGCATTGTCACTACCTCGGCAGTGATCACCGCCGTGGTCGCCTTTGCCCTTCAGGACACCCTGGGAAACCTCATGGGCGGTCTGGCGCTGCAACTGGAGGGCACCATCCGCGTGGGAGATTGGATCCGCGTGGAGCAAGCTGAGGGCCGGGTTAAGGAACTGCGCTGGCGCCACACCGCGATCGAGACCCGCAACTGGGACACGGTGGTGATTCCCAACAGCGTTCTGATGAAAGGCCCCGTGACCGTGCTAGGCAGGCGCTCGGACCAGCCGGTGCAGCACCGCCAGTGGGTATACTTCAACGTCGATTTCCGGGTGCTTCCGAGCGAAGTGATCTCGATCGTCAACGACGCTCTGCAGTCCGTCGAAATCGATGGCGTCGCCACTGAGCCCAAACCACATTGCATCACCTGGGACTTCAAGGAGAGCTACATCCAGTATGCGGCTCGCTACTGGCTGACCGATTTGGCGCAGGATGATCCCACGAACTCGCGCGTGCGCAACCGCATCTTCTTCGCCTTGAAACGCGCCGGAATTACCCCATCGATCCCGGCTCATGCCGTCTTCCTTACCGAGGAGACGGTGGAGCGCAAGGACCTGCACCAGGAGAAGGAGATCAATCTCAGGGTTAAGGCGCTGCAGGGAGTGGAGCTGTTCCATACCCTGAACCCGGAAGAACTGCGCACTTTGGCTGAGCGCTTGCGTTTCGCGCCCTTTACCGAAGGGGAAGCGATGACCCGGCAGGGCGCGGTTGCGCACTCGCTATACGTCATCACCCGCGGCTCAGGGGAGGTTTTCGTCACCGGCGCGGATGGCCTCCGGCGGAGCGTGGCCCTGCTGCACTGTGGCGATTTCTTCGGCGAGATTGCGCTCATGACCGGGTCGCCCCGCACCGCCACCGTGATCGCGCTGGAGCAGACCGATTCTTACCGTATGGATAAAGAGGGCTTGAACGAAATCCTTCAGAAGCGCCCGGAGATCGCGGAACACATCTCGCACGTGCTGGCGCGTCGCAAGGTGGAACTGGATGCCGTACGTGAAAATCTGGACGCCGAAGCCCGGGCCCGCATGATGACCCACGCGCAGAAGGACTTCTTCGCCCGCATCTCGCGGTTCTTCAGCCTGGGCAGCGGGGCAACCACGGTTGCGGACGTGAATCGACTCAGTAGACCTCTTGGGCTCTGAAACCACTGGTGGAGGCCATGATGCTGGAAACCGTTGACCTGAAAAAGAAGCTGTCGAAGACGGCATACGCCAAGCAGATGCCCGCGCTGCAGGAAAAACTCCGGACCCTGCAATACGCGGCTAAAGACAGCGGCGTGGCCGTGATCATCTGCCTGGAAGGCTGGGACCTCGCCGGCAAAGGTCACCTCATCAAGAAACTGACCGAGAAGCTGGATCCGCGGTTGTTCCGCATCCGTCCGGGCTCGCCCCCTTCACCATTGGAGCAACGCTACCACTTCCTGTGGCGGTACCAGATGGCCCTGCCCAATTACGGCGAGATGACGCTGTTCGATCATTCCTGGTACGGGCGCGTGCTGGTGGAACGCTGCGACAAGCTGACCAAAAAGAAGCACTGGCGGGAAGGCTATCAGCAGATCAACGAGTTCGAACGCTGGCTGGCGGACGATCGCCAGGTGCTGTTGAAGTTCTGGCTGCACATTTCCAGGGCGGAACAGAAAAAGCGATTCCGCGAGGCCCTGGCCGATCCCCTGTTGCGCTGGAAAATTACCAGGGAGTACCGGCGGCACCACCGCCAGTACGATCGCTGGGTGGATGCGGTGGAGGAGATGCTGGCCAAGACGGACTCGCCCTACGCGCCCTGGACCGTGATCGAAGCCAACGACCTTCGGTGGGCCCGGGTGCGCTTCCTGCGCACCATCGTCACTGCGCTCGAAGCTGAACTCGCGCGTCGCAAATCGCGGGCCAGGGAAACCGCGGCTAGCCAGCCAAAGCGGCAGGTGGCGAAGCGTGCTGGCGCGCGCACTCGATTGGCCGAGGTGGCCCATGCTTGAAAAATTGAAAATGAACCAGAAGCTCTCCCCCAAACAATACGCGCAGGATCTGCCCAAGTTGCAAGTGCGCCTGCGCGCAATGGAATTTGAAATCTTCAAACAGCAAGTCCCGGTGTTGTGTATGTTCGAGGGCTGGGATGCGGCGGGTAAGGGCGGCGCCATCAAGCGCGTGACCGAGTTGCTGGATCCCCGCGGATTCACTGTTTCCTCCTATGCCGCACCCAAGGGGGACGAGAAGACCCATCAGTACCTCTGGCGCTTCTGGCGCAACCTGCCGCGCGCCGGCCATTTGGCCATCTTCGATCGCAGCTACTACGGTCGCGTGCTGGTGGAGCGGGTGGAAGGATTCTGCGCGGAAAACGAATGGCAGCGCGCCTATCGCGAGATCAATGAATTCGAGTCGCACCAGAGCAGTTTTGGCATGGTGATCTGCAAGTTCTGGTTGCACATCACCCGGGAAGAGCAGTTGCGCCGTTTCAAGGGGCGCGAGTTCGATCCCTTTCGTAGCTACAAGCTGACCGACGAAGACTGGCGCAATCGCGCCAAATGGAACAACTACCAGGAAGCGGTCGAGAATATGCTGGCCCACACCAGCACGCCCTACGCGCCCTGGACCGTGGTGGAATCCAACGACAAGCTTTTTGCCCGTACCAAAGTCGTGCGCACCGTTGTGGAAAGGATCGAGCAGCGCCTCAACTAGTTGCGGCTGGGCGGGTTCCCCCTGGTCCTGAACCCCTGTGCCTGGAGTAGACTGCCACTGCTCCATGTGACTTGCGTACTTGCTTCGGCCGGTTGGCAGTGATGAACTCCGAAATATCCGCACCCAGGCGAAAAACCTGATATTCAGTGTGGATTACCGGGAGTGGAGCGTGGGCGAGTGCTACGGCTGACGCCTCTGCTGACCGCCAGGAGGATCGTCCGTTGACCACCGAAGTCGAAACCAAGTCCCTCCCAGAAAATGCCTACGCACCGCTTAAACCGGGCGAGTCCTACCCGCCCATCGTGCCCCCCGAAGCGAAATTACCGGAGCTCACGCCACGATCCATCGGCTGGGGCATCTTCCTCTGCGTGATCTTTACCATCGCCTCCGCCTACTCGGGACTGAAGGTGGGCCAGGTGATGGAGGCCGCAATCCCCATCTCCATTCTTGCCATCGGCCTCGCCCGCCTTTACTCTCGGCGCTCGAGCCTGCTCGAGAACGTGATTATGACGGGCATTGGGGGCGTGGCCGGCTCCGTGGTCGCGGGTGCGGTGTTCACGGTTCCGGCGCTCTACATCCTCAAGCTCGATCCTCACCCGGTACAAACCATCTTCATCTGTCTGGCGGGCGGGTGTCTTGGGGTTCTCTTCCTGATTCCCTTGCGGCGCTATTTCGTGCGCGATATGCACGGCCTGCTGCCGTATCCGGAGGCGACGGCCATCACCGAAGTTCTGGTCACCGGGGAGAAAGGCGGATCGCAAGCCAAGCTATTGCTGCAGGCAACCGCCATCGCCGGCATCTACGATTTGTTCGTGACCACGTTTCAGGTCTGGAAGGAGTTTGTTGATTTCCAGTTCGTCCCCGTGATGCGCACTCTTTCCGAGCGCGCTCGCATGGTGTTCAGCTTCGACGCGATTGGCTTCATCCTCGGCCTCGGTTACGTGATGGGTTTGCGCAGCTCCATGATCCTGTGTGCGGGCGGTGTGCTTTCCAATTTCGTGCTGGTTCCGTTGATCTTTTTCATTGGCAGTCACTTCGATGCGGCGGTGTACCCGGCGGCCATCCCGATTGCGAAAATGACTGCCGTGCAGATCTATCGCAGCTATGTGCGGTTCGTCGGCGTGGGCGCCATCGCTACCGCGGGGATCTTCGGGATCGCCAAGTCGTTGAGAATCGTCGCGGGATCATTCAGCATCGCGCTGCGTGTATTCCACAAAGGTGAAGCTGCAGCGCCGGAACGCACTGACCGTGATATTCCCATGATCGCGATCTTCCTTGGAGTCGTGCTGGGCGCCATGGGAGTCGCCGCATTTCTCGGGCATCTGCCGGTTTCCTGGACTGTGGTCGCGCTGGGCCTGGTATTGACGCTGGTATTCTCGTTCTTCTTTACCTCGGTTGCGGCCAACGCGATTGCCACAACCGCCCGCAACCCCGTCTCCGGAATGACCATACTCACCATTATTATTTCCTCCGTTGTGCTGCTGCGATTCGGACTCTCGGGTACGACGGGAATGTTCTTCGTCATGGCGATCGCGGGCATGGTGTGCACCGCACTATCGGTGTCAGGTCAGGCGATTACCGATCTCAAGACCGGGTATTGGCTGGGCTCCACCCCGTCAGCACAAGAGAAAGTGAAATTCCTGGGCGTGATCGCTGCGGCAATTGCCGCCGGACTTACGGTCGTGATGCTAGCCCGCACCTTTCAGTTTGGGGAAGCGCTGCCGGGAGACTTGCGGCCGGTGCTGGCCTCACCCCAGGCATCCATCATGAAGGCGCTGGTGGAAGGATTCATGA
>JBGPJK010000040.1:0-21426 GCA_041485425.1 Terriglobia bacterium
ACCTGCACATGAAGATGCTCGACTACCTGCACGGCGTCTATCCCAAGGTGCATATCAGCCTGCATGCGGGGGAGCTGGCCATGGGACTGGTGCCGCCGGAAGGGTTGCGCTTTCACATTCGCCAGTCCATCGAACGCGGGCACGCGGAGCGCATCGGCCACGGGGTTTCGGTGATGAACGAGCGCGATCCTGTGGGCCTGCTCCGGGAGATGGCGCAGCGCAACCTGCTGGTGGAAATCTGCCTGACCTCAAACGATCTGATCCTGGGGGTTCGCGGGCAGGACCATCCCTTTCCCGTGTACCGGCAATACCGTGTGCCGGTGGCGCTGGCGACCGACGACCAGGGCGTGTCGCGTTCCGATATGACCCACGAGTACCTGCGCGCGGTCCAAACCTATGCCGTGTCCTATGTCGAGCTCAAGCGCATGGCGCGTCAGAGCCTGGAGCACAGCTTCCTTCCGGGAGCCGGCCTGTGGGCGGAGACGCAGCAGTTCCGTGCGGTGGCAGAGTGTGCTGCGGACCACGCGGGGCCGGCGAAAGTCTCGGCCGGATGCCAAAAGTTTCTCGACGCCAACGAGCGGGCCCGGATGCAGTGGAAGCTGGAAGAGGAGTTTGCGAAGTTTGAGAACAGGTTTTGAAAAAAACAGGTTTCAAAGCTTCAAGGTTGCAAGGTTTCCGACAAAGACGTTGCCTTCACAACTCTGAAACCTTGAAACCCTGAAACCTTTATGTCAGACGAATTCAATCGCGCGGAATCCGCGGCACAGTTTGTGCTTTCTGAGACGCCGCTGTCTCCCAGGGTCGGCCTGGTGCTGGGATCAGGCCTTGGCGGACTTGCCGAGGAACTCTCTGCCGTCACGCGAATTCCCTACGAAAGCATTCCTTATTTCCCACGCTCGACTGCGGTGGGCCATGCCGGGAACATGGTGATCGGGAAGGCGGGCGACACTGCCGTGGCGGTGATGCAGGGACGCGTGCATCTCTACGAAGGCTATTCCCCACAAGAAGTGGCGTTCCCCACGCGGGTGTTCGGACGGATGGGCATTCGGGCCCTGGTCCTCACCAATGCGGCCGGCGGCATCAACCTCGAATACAAGCAGGGCGTGCTGGTGCTCATCACCGATCACATCAACCTGCAAGGGCGCAACCCGCTGGTGGGGGCGAATGACGAGCGCTTTGGCCCGCGCTTTCCGGACATGACGCAGGCGTACTGGAAGCCGTATCGCGAGATCGCGCAGGAAGAAGCCCGCAAGCTGGGCAAGTCCTTGTATCAGGGTGTGTATGCCGGGCTGCTGGGGCCGAGCTACGAGACTCCGGCGGAGATCCGCTACTTGCGCATCATCGGCGCCGACCTGGTGGGCATGTCGACGATTGCCGAAGTCATTGCGGCTCGGCACATGGGCATGAAGGTGCTGGCCATTTCCTGCGTGACCAACCTGGCCGCGGGAATTCTCGACAAGCCGATTAACCACGAAGAGGTACTCGAGACCGGCGAGCGGGTGAAGGGGGATTTGGCGACGCTGCTGCGGGCGGTGCTGCCGAGGATCGCGGCGGATGTGAAGTAGCGGGATCGCGGCTCAAAGCAAAATCTTAAACCGCGGAGGGCTCGGAGCCCTCGCGGAGAGCGCAGAGAGCAATTCGCATCGAGCGAGGGGTGCCCGCGCCACGCAGGCCAATTGCCAAGCTTGGCTGGCGGGTGAGACGGGCGCGGACGCCCGTCCTCCACCAGCCGATCAGAACGTAAACTTCGCTCCCAACTGGATCACGCGGGGACCGCCACCACCCAGGCCAGGGTTGGTCTGGGCCTGGTCGGGGGTTTGGGTGATGAGGCCTTGTTGGGAAGATCCTGGATCAACGAAGAAATTCGGCAAGGCGAAGTTCGGGTGATTCAGGATGTTGAAGAACTCCGCCCGGAGTTGCAGGTTCAGGCGCTCGCAAATCCGGGTGTTCTTGGTGACGGCGAAATCCAGGTTGAAGAAACTGGGTCCAAAGATGGAGTTGCGCCCCAGGTTGCCGAAGGTGCCATCGGGCGGTTGCGAGAACGCATTGCCGTTGAGGTAACCGATTGAATCCGGACCGGACCTCCAGTTCGAGTTGACGGGATTCACCCCCAGCACCACGTTCGGCCGCTGGTGGAAGTTCGAACGGGTGTTGAAATTGTCATTGAAGAACGCGCTGGTGTCATTGGCGCTCACGATTGGGACCGGGCGTCCGCTTTGCGCGGTCACGATGGTGTTGAGCTGCCAGCCTTCCGACAGCCGCCTGGGTCCTCCGAACCGGGGCAGGTCGTAGCTGAAAGCAGCCGTGAAACGATGCCGGGTGTCGAAGTTTGAGGGGCCGTGTTCGGCATGCAGGTTGTTGGAGTCCTGCGGGAAGGCCACGGTGGAAAAATTAAAGTCGATGCCGTCCGAGGCGTCGTCGAGCGACTTGGACCAGGTATAGCCTGCAAAACCGGAGAGGCCGTACCAGCTGCGGGTGCGCAAGGTTGCCTGTAGCGCATGATAGGTAGAGGCGGCGACTGTGGTGAACTGGTCCACTGCGCCGTATTGCGGGAAGTTGTTGCGATTGCCGTTCACGTCGGGCTGGTTGGCATCGCGCAGACGGGTCAGCTTCGTGCCTTTGCTACCCACGTAGCCAACCTGCAGAGCCACACTGTTGCTCAGTTCCTGCTCAAAATTGAAATTCCAGTTCTGCACGTAAGGAGTTGCCAGGTTGCGCGGCGTGACAAAAATACTGGCGCCTGTAAATGGCGGCGTAGGAGCGGTCAGAACTGGTGGGGTCGGGCTCGGCGCAATAAACGCGGCCGAATCGAAGTTGAAAGGCACCACCGGCTCCGATCCGATGGGGTTGGTGACGAGACCTGCCGAAGAAGTGAAATTCGCAATCAGCAGGTCCTGCGGAATGTAGTCATGGTAGATGCCGTAGGCCCCGCGGAGAACGGTCTTGGGATGGACGTTCCAGGCAAAGCCGACGCGAGGGCCGAAGTTGTTGAGGTCGCGCCGATACGCTCCATTCACGCCATCCGTGCCGACCAGGGCGAGGTTTCCGTCCTGCCCGAGATTCGAAAGCAGGTTGTGCTGCTCGCTGATGGGGCCGAAATACTCCCAGCGCACCCCGAGATTGAGAGTGAGGTTGGGGCGCACCCGAATGTCATCCTGCGCGAAAAAGCTCAGCCCGTTGTTGAAAGTGTTGCGGTGGGTGTTGCCGGAATTCGCCAGGGTAAAGGAGTTACCGATGTAGAAATTGGCCAGCACCACCGCTTCGGAGTCGCTGCCGCACCGCGGGTCAGGTACCGCAGCCGTGCACAAGTCCAGAGCACTCATATCAGGACTGAAGCTGAAAAGCCCGCGCGCCAGGTTGTCGTTGAAGTTTTCGATAGCGGCGCGCCGGTACTCTCCGCCAAACTTGAAGGTATGACGTCCGCTCAACCAGGTGAAGTTGTCGAGAATCTGGAAGCTCTGGCTGGTACGGCCGCGAGGAATACTGAATGCCGTGGCTCCCAGATTGTCGAAGACGCCGCCAAAGTCGAACTCCGGCAGGCCCAGCTTTCCGGTGCCGAAGTTAATGCCCAGAGTGGAAGGATCGAAATTCGCATCCAGTGAGCTGAAAGAGGTGCGGTAGCGGCTGTATCCAAAGCGCACTTCATTGATTTTTCGTGGGCTGAACGTGGACAGCAGGCTGATGGAGACCAACTGCACCCGCGTGGGGGACGTTTGCGCAAACTGCGGCAGGCGCGAGCCCGCGCCGAAGCCTTGTCCACCCAGGGGGAAGACTTGTTCACTGCGCGCGAAGGCATAACGTCCGGAGAGCGATTCCGAAGAGCTGATCTGGTGATCCACCTTGGCAATCAAACTGTCCACGTCATTCTTGTCCAGCACACTGCCGGGCATGATCCCCGCAGAGTTCGTGGCAGCCGGGTACAGACCGAGGATGGAGGTCAGCACCGGACTGGCAGTCACTTCGTTCCCTGCCGCCAAGGCCTGGCCATCCGCGATCTGCTGTGGCGTGGGAACCCTGAGGCTGAAATCGGAAGTCACACGCTCTCGCTGGCCTTCGTACGCTCCGAAGAAGAAGGTCTTGTCCTTGATAATCGGACCGCCCAGCGAGACACCAAACTGGTTATTGCGGAATGCGCTCTTGGGGGCAGGGTCGCGGTTGAAGAAGTTGCGCGCGTCCAGAGCATCATTGCGCAAGAATTCAAACGCCGAACCATGCAACTGGTTGCTGCCCGATTTGCTGATGATGTTGACCACGGAGCCGCTGTTCCGGCCGTACTCCGCGCTGAAGTGCGACTGCAGGTTGAATTCCTGGATGGAATCAATGGGCAGCACCGAGGCGGGTGCGCCCCCGATCCCTACCTGGTTGAAGGCGGAATTATTGAAGAAGGGATCGTTGTTGTCGGTGCCGTCGAGCGTGTAATTGTTCGAGCGGTCGCGATTGCCGTTGATGGAGAACTGTCCGAAGCCGCTCTGGATAGCGGCCACGCCCGAGGGTTCCACGGTCGCGCCCGGCACCAGCGCCACCAGTTTGCCGAAGTCGCGCCCGTTCAGCGGCAGATCGGTGACTAATCGTTCATTCACCACCTCACCCAGGACGTCACGCGTGTTATCGACCAGGGGCGCGGAAGTGCTCACGGTCACCTGCTCAATTCTCTGTTGTACCTTGGTCAGGTCGAAGTTCGCCGTGGTGTCCAGGCCGACATTGACCACGACGTTTTGTGCGACCGGCGACAGCCCGGCCGATTCCGCCACCACCACGTACTGGCCCGCGGGCAACTCAGCCAGGACGTAACCGCCGTCGTCACTGCTGATGGTTTCGCGCACCTGTCCGGTGGCGGAATTCTTCGCGGTGACCTTGGCCCCGGCAATCACGTTCCCCTGGGGATCTACCACCTTTCCACGAATGGAGCCGCGGTAGCTCTGGGCCACAAGAAGACCAGGCATGAGCAGTATCAGAACAATGACAACCGAGATGTGTCTGGAGGCGATGTTTCTGGTTGCGGCAACTGGCTTTAGGCTACGCATAAGCTTTTTCCTCCCCTTGTGGCTGGGCGACGGATGACGAACAGATGTTTCAAAACCACATCCGGATTCTTTCTTCAACCAACGCCATTCAGTTTCTGGCTCGCTCAACAAAAATCGCGACCGGCAGCTTGATGCTGTAGGTGGCGGCAAAGCTCCCCTGGTTGACCGCCAAACCCAGGTGGCCGCGCGAATCGATGTACAGGAGCGGTTTCTTGAGCGCCACGTCGCTGAAGGTGCGGACAAAGGGAATGTTCATCTCGGCTTTGCCAATGGTGATGTGGACGTTCTGCCCGCGCCCGTAGCCCAGTTTCAGGAAATCTTCGCCGTTGATGTTGGTGACGAGATTGCCGAACGGACCATCGGTGGCGATCACTTCGCCGCGCAGACCGCGGTCATCCAGCCGGGCGGGAGCGAGTTTCAAGCGGACCAGATCTCTTAGCGGCAGGTCCGGCCCGACCTTTGTCCAGTCCTCGCCTCGGGCCAGGCGCGCTCCTACGGGGGCGAAGATGTCGCGTCCGTGGAAGGTGGAGGACAGAGCGGCGCCAATCATCCAGTCGCGATTGGTGATCTCATGCGCACCCTCAATTCCGTCGCGATCTTCCACCAGGGTCATCAGGCCGTTATCGGGAAGCACGAAATACTGCCCACGATGGGATTTCACCACGACGGCTTTGCGCTCGCTGCCCACACCGGGATCGACGACGACCACGAACACTGTTCCCGCCGGATAGTAGGCAGTCGCCCCGTAGAGGAAGCGCGCCCCGTCGAGAATGGAAAACGGCGTGACCTGGTGAGTGAGATCCACGATCCGCAGCTCGGGGTCGATGGAATACATCACCCCTTTGCAGATCGCCACGGAGTCGTCCACGGCGCCGAAGTCGGTCATGAAAACGATGGTGGGCGGAGCTTTGGGCTGCGCCTCCTGTGCCCGCACGGCAGCAGGCCAGGTGCTAACGGACAACACCACCAGCAGCAGAAAGAACCGTACTTCCCGCCCCGGTGCAGCTTGGTAGGACATGGCTGTTGTGCTCTGGATTTAAGGTCGCATTGTAACCCCCGGGCAGCAGGACTGGAAGTTCAGGTGCCACATCTTGGGTCTCAGGTCTTCGGGTTTGGGGCGTGCAGGCGGAAGCGCGGGGTCTCAACCGCTATAATCTCCCTTTGCGCGAATTCCAGTCTTCCTTAGGAGGAGGTAGTCATGTCGCAGGCCATCCCCGACAAGTATCGCGATCTGTTCAGCAAACGCGCCTTTGCCACCCTGGGCACGCTGATGCCCGACGGCCGCCCGCAGGTAACGCCGGTGTGGTGCGATATCGACGGCGACTTCGTGATCTTCAATTCCGCCAAGGGCCGGCAGAAGGACCGCAACGTGCGCCGCGATCCGCGGGTGGCGCTGGCGATCGTCGATCCGGACAACCCCTACCGCTACCTCGAAATTCGCGGCCGCGTGGTCGAAATCACCGAGCAGGACGCCGATGCTCACATCGACAAGCTGGCCAAGAAATACCTGGGCGTGGACAAGTATCCCTATCGTCAGGCGGACGAAGTGCGCGTCATCTACCGGATCCAACCCGAACACACCACCATGATGGGGTAGCGCCGGCGTCCCGCCGGCTGTCCCGGGGGCATCTTGCCCCCGGAATCAAATCGAGGAGCGTTCCATTCGCACCTACAATCTCTGCCTGCTCGGGTTCGGCAATGTAAATCGGACGCTGGTGCGCCTGCTGCGGGAGAAAGAGCAGGAGCTGCGGGCGCGCGACATTGCTTGGCGCATTGCCGGCGTGGCCACGCGGAGGCTGGGTTGGCTGGCCGATCCGGAGGGTCTGGATTTGGGTCTGCTCGAAACGGAACCGCCCGCAGCGGTTGGGTCCAACCGGGCGAGGACGCCCGACCTCCACAACATACGCGAGTGGTTGCGCGCCGCCCGCGCCGACGTGCTGTTCGAAGCCACATCGCTCCATCCGCAAGACGGGCAGCCCGCCGTCGATCATATTCGCGCCGCCCTCGAGTCGGGCGCGCACGCCATCACCGCCAACAAGGGTCCGATCGTGCACGCCTACGAGGAACTGCGCTCTTTGGCTGCGGCCAAAGGGCGGCGGTTTCTGTTTGAGTCGACCGTGATGGACGGGGTGCCCATCTTCTCCATGTTTCGCGACAGTTTGCCCGCTCTGCATCTGCGCGGCTTTCGCGGCATTCTGAACTCGACTACCAACGTCATGCTCAGCGGGATGGAGGAGGGACTGAGCTTCGAGGAGTCCCTGCAAAAAGCCCAGCAGCTTGGGGTGGCGGAAACCGATGCCAGCCACGACACGGATGGCTGGGATGCGGCAGTCAAGGTCGCCGCGCTGGTTACGGTGCTGATGGGCGTGCCGATCCGGCTGGACGCTATTCAGCGCGAAGGAATCGGCGGCCTGAGGGCTGAGGTGGTGCGCGCCGCCCGCGCCGAGGGCAAGCCTTACAAGCTGGTGTGCCGCGCCCAGCGTGCCGGGCAAGGAGTCACGGCCAGCGTCCGCCCGGAGCAAGTGTCACTCCGCGATCCGCTGGCCTGGGTCGCGGGGACGTCGTCGATCGTGTATTTTGAAACCGATATTTTCCCCGGGCTGGCCATCACCGAGAACGATCCCGGCCTGAAAGCTACCGCCTACGGGATGCTGGCGGACTTTGTCCGCGCGGTTGCGACATGAAGACGCAGCCAGCTGCATTTCTACAGTCTGAGGGTGTTCCATGCAGACCACACAAAACGAAACGACCATGAAACTCGACCTCGCCTGGGTACGCTCCCAATTCCCTTCCCTGGCGCAAACCGTGAACGGCCATCCGGCGGCGTTTCTGGACGGTCCCGGCGGCACGCAGGTTGCGCAGCGCGTGATCGACGCCATCAGCGACTATCTGAAACAGTCGAACGCCAACACCAATGGCGCGTACCTGACCAGCTATCGCACCAACGCCGTCATTGATGCGGCCCGCAGCGCGATGGCGGATTTCCTCAATTGTGATCCGGACGAAATCGTTTTTGGCCCCAACATGACCTCGCTGACATTCGCCATGAGCCGGGCCATCGGCCGTGGATTAGGACCGGGCAACGAAGTGCTGGTCACCCACCTCGATCATGATGCCAACGTCTCGCCGTGGCGGGCACTGGAGGAGACCGGCGCGGTGGTCCGCTTCGCCGAGGTGCGAGAGGAAGACTGCACCCTCGACATGATCGATCTGGCGCGCAAGATCAGCGGTCACACCCGGCTGGTGGCGGTGGGCTATGCCTCGAATGCAGTGGGCAGCATCAACCACGTGAAGGAGGTTGTGCGTCTCGCGCATGACGCCGGGGCGATGGCGTACATTGATGCCGTCCACTACGCGCCTCATGGCTCGATTGATGTCCGTGCGCTGGATTGCGACTTCCTGGTCTGCTCAACTTACAAGTTCTTCGGACCGCACATGGGTGTGCTCTACGGCAAGCGCGAGCACCTCAAGCGCTTGCAGCCATACAAGGTGCGGGCGAACACCGACGCCGTCCCGCAGCGCTGGGAGTGGGGCACACTCAATCACGAGTGCATCGCGGGGATCACCGCTTGCGTGGAGTACCTGGCTGAGTTGGGGCGGCGCGCCAACCCTGCCGCGTCTACGCGGCGAGCGGCGCTGCTGGCCGCTTATAGCGCAATTCAGGAACACGAGCGCGGGTTGGTGCAGCGATTGATTCGAGGCTTGCTCCCCATCCCCGGGCTAAGGCTTTATGGCATCAGCGACCCTGACCGATTTGACCAACGCTGTCCCACGGTCGCGTTGCGTATCGCAGGACACACGCCCCTCGAGCTTGCTACCAAACTCGGCGAGTGCGGGTTTTTCACTTGGGACGGGAATTACTATGCGCTGAACCTGACCGAGCGCCTGGACGTGGAAAAGGATGGCGGATTCTTGCGTATCGGGCTGGTTCACTACAATACCGCGGAAGAAGTGGACCGGCTGCTGGCAGCGTTGCGGGAAATTGTGGGTTGACAGGATCGATTCACTCCGACCAATAAAGACGGGCGAGGACGCCCGTCGCTCCATGAGAAGGGAGCGTCATGAATCGACGCACGTTCCTCTGGAACACGGCACAACTTGGCTTGCTGATGAAGCTCGGCCCGCTGGCGTTCGCCGCGGTGGACACCGAGATTCCACAGCCGATCGAAAGTCTATATCGCAAGGCTCTGGTCATCGATGCGCTGGCGGGTGTCAGTGCGGACGACATTCCACTCAAGCCGCAAACTCTTAAGCAGGCGCTGGAATCGGGGGTCACGGCGTGCAACTGGACGGTCTCGCAACCGGATTTTGAAGGAACGGTGGAAAACATCGCGTTCATCGAAGGGTTGATTGAAAGCGATCCGGCGCATTGGCTGATTGTCCGCCGCCACTCCGATTTCGAACGGGCGAAGCGTGAACAGAAGATCGGCATCATCCTTGGATTCCAGCATCCGGAGCCCATGGGGCCGGATCTGGGGCGCCTCGAGACATTCCGCAGGCTCGGGGTGCGGGCCATGCAGCTCACGTACAACAATCGCGGCCTGTTCGGCGATGGCTGTTTGGAGCCGGGCAACGCGGGGTTGAGCAAGCTGGGACGGGCCGCGGTCGCGAAAATGAACGAGCTTGGCATTGCCGTGGACCTCAGCCACTCCGGACAGCGAACTACGGCCGAAGGCATCGAGGCATCCGCCAAACCGGTGGTGATTACGCATAGCGGGTGCAATGCCATCCACCCGCATCCCCGTAACAAAGATGATCGCGAGCTGCGCGCCCTGGCTGATCACGGCGGCGTGATCGGCATTTACTTCATGCCCTACCTGGTGGCCAGTCCGATTTCACCTACCCGGGAGCACGCACTCGAACATCTCGACCATGCCTTGAAGGTGGCTGGGAGCGATCATGTCGGCATCGGCAGCGACGGTGTTCTCGACACTTTCTCCGACACTCCCGAGCAGCGCAAGGCATTCGCCGATGACATGGCCAACCGAAAGCGGCAGGGCATCGCCGCCCCGGAGGAAGATCGCCCGCCGTATTCGCCGGATCTGAACACCACGCACCGGTTGGAGATCATTGCGGCGGGGTTGAGTAAGCGCGGTTATCCGCCGGACGTGGTGGAGAAGGTGCTGGGGAAAAACTTTTATCGCGCTTTCGGTGAGATTTGGGGAAGCGCGTAGGAGGAAGAGCAGTTCTCGGTTCTCGGTTCTCAGTGGGTTGCGGAGCGGCGCTGATTATTTGCGCCGAAACTCTACCACCTCATCGCCTTTCCCCATCAAGACCACGTTCGCCATATTGATGAACAGGCCGTGCTCGACAATTCCGGGCATGTCGCTGAGTTGGCGGGCGAGGGCGGGGGGATCGGAAATCTGACCGAAACGGCAGTCCAGAATGTGATGGCCCTCGTCGGTGATAAAAGGCTTGCCATCGGACGATTGGCGCACGCTGACCTTGGCGCCCAATGCCGCAATCTTCTTCGCCACCAGGGCCTCGGCGAACGGAATCACTTCGATGGGCAGAGGAAAGGCTCCGAGCACCGGCACCTGCTTGCTGGAATCGGCAATGACCACGAATTGCCGCGAGGCCGAAGCGATAATCTTCTCGCGCAGCAGCGCACCGCCGCCACCTTTGGTCAGGCACAACTGGGGATCGAATTCGTCGGCCCCGTCGATGGCGACGTCGATCTGCTGGCACTCGTCGAGCGTGGTCAGGGGAATCCCCAGGCTGGCGGCCAGCTCTTTGGTGCGGACCGAGGTTGGAATGCCAACCATCTTGAGTCCGGCCTGCACCCGCTCGCCGAGAAAGCGAACCACATGCGCGGCGGTCGAGCCCGTGCCCAACCCCACCACGTCGCCGTTGTTCACGAAACCCACGCTGGCTTTCGCGGCCGCCTCTTTTTCTTTGTCATTGGCCATACGGATTCAGTTTCGGCACCTGGGCGCCATCCTGGGCGCGACCGCTTACTCTACCGCTTTCTGCACCCGCACACCAAATCCCCCGGGAGCTACGCGATTCCAGGCATGTGCAATTTCTTGCAGCCACACCCCGGCTCTGGGGTCCCATTACCGACTCCTTAATTCCCCTTGACAATATTCAAGATAGTAGGAAAATGCTTGGGCCTTTCTGTTGGCGGCCTCTAGCCATCTATCTGTATCGCAGGCACGTCGGCAGCGTATCGGAGCCGTCAGCCGAATGGCCAACGTCTTCATCAGTTGGTTCGAATTCCACCGTTTCCAAAAGAGGGTGTGTGTAAGAATCCCGCCCACCCGGGGTGGAATTGTTGGGAGGTAATCCGTTGAACTTAGCCACTCGTCTCGTCGCTTGTGCACTCTGTTTTCTACTTTCTCCTCTGCCCGTCCTGTGCGCCGCACCGGATGCGCCGCAGCACGCCGGACAGATCAACGCCATGATCCCGGCAGCCTCGCGCAATGGCCAACCCGCCCAGGTGAAGGGGGACGTGGACTGGAATGACCTGCTCAAGACCGAGCACAGCGGCCGGCTGCGTACGGCTCTGGCCGACGGATCCATTCTCAGCCTGGGTTCGGACAGTCAACTGCGGGTGCTACAGCACGATGCCGCCTCGCAGCAGACCGAACTGGAGATGAACTTCGGAAAGATGCGCAACCGTGTGGTCAAGATCACCCGGCCGGGCGGCAAGTATGAAGTGCGGACACCCCTGGCCGTGATTGGCGTCATCGGTACCGACTTTTATGTGGCCCATGAGAACAACCGCACCACGGTGATCTGCTACAAAGGCCAGGTTTCGGTTACCCCGCTGGGCAGCGCCCACGTCACGAAGAGTTCTGCAGAGTCCGGCGAAAAGACGAAGGATGTGTATCCCGGAATTCTGCTCAACCCTGGGGAGATGGTGGAAATAGGCGTCGACAGCTCGCCCGACCAACTGAAGCCCTCCGCCACGCCACCGCCCGTGCTGCAAGCGAGCATTCAGGACACGGATCTTCCCGACGACAATGTGAGCGTGGTGCGAACCTCGCACTGGAAGCGTAACCTCCTGATCATCGGGGGCATTGCGGTTGCAGGAACGGTCACCGGGGTCGCGGTTTCACGGCCGAGCGGCACGCGGACGGCGGATTGCGGATGCAAGTAGGAATGGGCCACGGGAAACAGGCTGGCTGGGGCGGTGCGCCTTCGTTGGCCGCCCAAACTGATTTTTAGCTACGCAGTCAACCTCCGATCATCTTGCCCAGAATTTCCTTCAGGATTTTTGCCCCCACCATCGCAGTGAGCTGCGCCACGTCCTGCTTCGGGTTGTACTCCACGATGTCGGCTCCGACGATTGTGGCCGCGATGGCGTGCAGATGCGAGATCACCTCCCGCACCGACATTCCTCCCGGCTCGCGGTGGGAGATTCCGGGCGCGAAGGCGGGATCGAGTACGTCCATGTCGAAAGAAACATAGATCGGCCCCTTGATCTTGTTCAGCCGGTCAAGCGCCGGCAAGTCTTGCATTGCGATCACCTCCACCCCGAAGCGAGCGGCCTGCGCGCGCTGGTGTCCGTTCATGGTGCGAATCCCGACCTGCACCAGCCGCTGGGTGAGACCTTGTTCCATGATTCGCGCAAACGGACAGGCATGGGAATGACGGTTGCCCTGTAGTTCATCGTAAAGATCGGGATGCGCATCGAAGTGGACGATGGTCAGGTCTTTGAAGCTGCGGGCAAATGCCCGCACGATGGGATAGGTAATGGAATGGTCGCCGCCGAGGCAGATCGGCCGGTGACCATGGTCCAGCAGATCTCCCACGGCACTCTCGATCTGGGCAAATGCGTCGCTTCCGGTGAGATGCAAATCGCCCGCATCCTCAAAGGCTTGATCTGTTCCAAGATCCACGCCGGTTTCGGTCCACAGATTCGACGAGTCGCAGCGCAACGCTTCCCGAATGAGAGGCGGCGCGCCGGCTGCTCCCGGAAGGTAGGAAGAGTTGGCGTCGAAGGGAACCCCGAGAACGACGGGTGAGCTGGGTCGCGCAGCGGTCTTGATCGACATAGCTTCGGTTCTCCGTGGCGATTGTAATGGCTTCCGGCGCAATTTCCCGCGTGCCCCCCTCGGAATCGGGCACACATGACGGTTCATCCTTTATTCTAGTAATGAAAACTATGGCCACTCGACCGAAGAATATGGCGGAAGAAGTCATCGACGCTCCCCAGCCGGAGCGGGAGCGGGTATTCGACGCCTTCCGCCACTGGGGATATCTCGAAGCGGACCTTGATCCGCTGGGATTTCTGCGTCCGCTCAAGCATCCCGACTTGCAGATAGAGGGCGAACTTGCCCGCCAGGCGCGGCGGGTGTACTGCGGCACGGTGGGCGCGGAGTTCATGTACATCGCTGATCCCGAGCGGCGGCGCTGGATCCAGGAGCACATGGAGGGTCCGCAGACCGCCGTGGACCAGGAGCAGGTACTCGATCAGCTCATCCGCGCCGACCTGTTCGAGCAGGTGTTGCAGCAGCGCTATCTCGGCAGCAAGCGCTTTTCGCTGGAAGGCGTGACCGCGCTGTTGCCGCTGGTGGATGAGATTCTGGAAGCCGCGGGAGAGCACGGCGCGGTCCAACTGGTGATGGGCATGAGCCACCGGGGGCGGCTGAATGTGATCGCTCACGTGGCCCGGCGCCCGGCCGAAGAAGTGTTTGCCGGCTTCGAAGATGTGGACCCGCGCAGCGTGCTGGGCGGGGGCGACGTGAAGTATCACATGGGGGCGACTGGAGACTACGTCACCCGTGGCGGCGTGAACATCAACATCCACCTGGTATCGAACCCAAGCCACCTGGAGGCGGTGGACCCGGTCACGGTGGGCCGCACCAAAGCCAAGCAGATCCGCGCCGGAGACGGCGGCCCGCAAAAATATCTTCCGCTGCTGGTGCACGGCGACGGCGCTTTTGCCGGCCAGGGCATTTTTGCGGAGACTCTGAACTACGCCGATCTAAAAGGCTACAGCGTGGGCGGCACCGTGCATGTCATCGTCAACAACCTGCTGGGCTTCACCACTCTGTGCAGCGAATTGCACTCTGCGCGTTTCGCTGCCCAGCTTGCCAGGCGGCAGGAGGTGCCGATTTTTCACGTCAACGCAGAAGATGTGGACGCCGTGGTGCGGGTAGGCCGCATGGCGCTGGAATACCGTTACGCCTTTGGCAGCGACGTAGTGATCGACATGATCGGCTACCGGCGCCACGGTCACAGCGAAGTGGACGATCCCACCGTCACCCAGCCGCTGCTGTACAAGGCGATCAAGCATCATCCGCCGTTGTGGGAGATCTACGCGGAAGATAGCGGCGCGGAAAATGTGGAAGCGCGAGTGCAGCAAATCCGGGCCGAGTTCGAAGCGGCGCAGAAGAAGGCCGGCTCCATCACCAAAAAGCCCACGCTGCGCGATCTGCCGGCGTACTGGGACCATTATCAGGGCGGGCGCTACAAGTCGGAATATGAAGTCGATACCGGCCTGCCGGAAGACGAACTGCGGCAGATCACGGAACGGCTCACCACCTATCCCGAGGGTTTCCACATCCATCCCAAGGTGAAGAAGTTGCTCGAGCAGCGCGCCGAGATGGGCACCGGCAAGCGTCCGGTAGATTACGGCATGGCGGAAGCCCTGGCGTTCGGCAGCCTGGTGAAAGCCGGAGTGCCGGTGCGGCTCAGCGGACAGGACAGCCGGCGCGGCACCTTCAACCAGCGCCACTCCGTACTGCTCGACATCGAAAACGAACAGGAATATATGCCGCTGGGGCACATAGGCGCCGGCCAGGCGCGCTGCGATATCTATAACTCCACCCTCTCCGAAGCCGGCGTGCTCGGGTTCGAGTACGGGTACAGCCGGGATTATCCCGAGACCCTGGTGCTGTGGGAGGCGCAGTTCGGCGATTTCGCCAACGTGGCCCAGGCGGTGATTGATCAGTTCATCAGTGCGGGCGAAGACAAGTGGGGATTGCTGTCGGGCGTGGTGCTGCTGCTGCCGCACGGCTATGAGGGACAGGGTCCGGAGCACTCCAGTGCCCGCATCGAGCGCTTCCTGCAACTGGCCGCGCGCGACAATTTCCAAATCTGCCAGCCGTCGAATGCGGCGCAATACTTTCATCTGCTGCGCCGGCAGGCGCTGCGGACGTGGCGGAAACCGCTGGTGGTCTTTACTCCAAAAAGCATGCTGCGGCATCCGGATGCGTCGTCGCCCATCGAAGACTTCACGCAGCAGCGATTCCTAACGGTGCTGCCGGATTCGGAAGTCAGCGACGCGAGCCGCGTTCTGATCTGCACCGGGAAAATCGGCCACGAACTGCACAGCGCGCGCAAGAAGGGAAAAGGAACTTCGACCGCGATCGTGTTTCTCGAGCAGCTCTATCCGTTTCCCGAGGAAGAACTGGCGGCCGCGATCGAGCCGCATGCATCCGCGCGCGAAATCGTGTGGGTGCAGGAAGAGCCCGCCAACATGGGTGCGCTGTTTTACGTGCTGCCGCGGCTGCGGCGAATTGCCGGCGAGCGCCCGGTGATGTCGGTAAAACGCTCGGCCAACGCGAGCCCGGCAACCGGTTCCGCCAAGGCGCATGAAGTGGAGCAGAAGACGCTGCTGTCGCTGGCTTTCACCACCAAGGGGTAGGCGCTTTCGCAATTGACTTTCCCTCCGCTTCGTATTACAAGCCGAGCATGTTGTGCCGTTGGTTTCTGCTCTGCTGCCTGGTCGTTTCGGCCGTGATTCAAGCCTGCGCGCAGACCCCCGCGAAGCCAAACGAGCAACCGGATGCCGCGAAAGAAGCCGCGGTTTTCGAGCGCATCGATAACCGTATGCGCTTTGAAAACGATGGCACCGGCATACGAGACACCACCGCCGTCATCCGGGTTCAGAGCCAGGCAGGCGTTCAGCAATTCGGACAGCTCATCCTTGGTTATTCGTCGGCCACCGAGAACCTGGAAGTCAACTACGTGCGGGTTCGCAAACCAGATGGACAAGTGGTCGAGACTCCGGCGGCAAATGCGCAGGAGTTGACTCCGGAAATTCTGCAGCAAGCTCCCATGTATAGCGATTACCGGCAGCGCCATGTTTCGGTGGTCGGGCTCCAGGCCGGAGATGTTCTGGAGTACCACACCATTGTCCACGTGACCCAGTCGGTGGTGCCGGGACAGTTCTGGTACGAGCACAGCTTTCCCAAAGGCGTGTTCGTAAATGAAGACCGCCTGGAGATCGATGTTCCCAAGTCCCGCGAACTGAAATTGAAGAGCCCGGATCGCAAGTATGAAGTCCGGGAGACGGGCGACCGCCGCGTCTACACCTGGGTGGTGCAGAACATCGCGCGGGAGCGGAAAAAAGACAGCGACGACGACGAGGCCGATCTCAGCGAACGCAAACCCGATGTCCAGATCTCAACCTTTACCGACTGGCCGCAGGTGGCCAAGTGGTATGCCAAACTGGAGGGCGACCAGGCAGTGCCGGACGACGCCCTGCGCAAGAAGGCGGCCGAACTGACGCGTGGGGCAACCAGCACGACGGAGAAAATACAGCGTCTTTATAATTTCGTGGCCTTGAACATTCGCTATGTCAGCCTGTCGTTCGGGGTGGGCCGCTACGAGCCGCACGCTGCCAGCGAAGTCCTGCAGAACGGCTACGGCGACTGCAAGGACAAGCACACCCTGCTCGCTGCCCTGCTGCGCGCCGAGGACATTGCCAGCTATCCCGTGCTGATTCCCAGCAGCCGCAAACTCGATCCGGATATGCCGTCGCCCGCGCAATTCGATCACGTCATCAGCGCGGTACGGGTCGGCGCCAACCTCGTCTGGCTCGACACTACGGCCGAAGTTGCACCCTACGGCCTCATCCTCTATCAACTTCGGAACAAGCAGGCGCTGTTTGCTTCGAATGACGCCGAAGCCGGCCTGCGGCGCACGCCGGCCGATTCCCCGGTGAAGAACCTGGCGACTGTCAGTGTCGATGGCAAATTCAGCGAACTCGGCGCGCTTGACGCCAACATCGAGGTGACCGCCCAGGGGGACAGCGACGTGCTGTTCCGTGCCGCTTTCCGCGAGCTTCCCCAAGCCCGCTGGGACGACCTGCTCAAGTACTTTTCCGCCGCGTGGGGATTGGACGGAGAAGTCTCCGAGGTGCGTGTGGGACCGCTCGAGGACACCAGCAAACCGTTTCATGCGAGCTACCACTACCACAAGGACGATTACTTTGCGGTTCCCAATCCCGACGCCCGCTTTCTTGCGGTCCCGCCCATGGTGCTCGCGCGGCCTCGGGGAAAAAAGGAGAGTTCCGACCCACTCGACGTGGGCCCAGCAATCGAGCAGGATTACCGCGCTCGTTTGGAGTTCCCGGCGAATTACACCATCGACATTCCTCCCAGCGTCAAGATGACGCGGGACTACGGTGAGTATTCCGCGACCTACACCCTGACGAAAAATGTGCTTCAGGGAGAGCGCCGGATGGTGCTTCGCGTAAACGAACTGCCGGCATCGCGCCGGTCAGACTTTGAGTCTTTCCGCAACGTGGGGGGCGGCGCGGGGCAGCAGATGCTCTCGGTTGCGATCACGCGGCCTTCCGGTTCCACCGCCACTTCCGTGGCCAAAACCAGCGGCAGCCCGGAAGAGTTGCGCAAGGCCGCTACCACGGCCATGCATCACGACGATTTCAGCACCGCGGTGGACTTGTTGAAGCGCGTGGTCGAGCAGGACCCGAAGGAGCAAGAGGCTTGGGATGAATTGGGCCTCGCCTACGCCCGGCTCAATAACCATGAAGACGCCGCCCGCGCCTTCCGCAAGCAGATTGAAGTGAATGCCTTTCATCCCCGCGCCAATAACGATCTGGGCGCGGAGTTGCAGCAATTGGGGCAACTGGACGAGGCTGTCGCCGCGTACCGTAAGCAGCTCGAGATCGCTCCCAGCGACAAATCGGCGCACAAGAACCTGGGTTTGATCCTCGCCCAACTGAAACGCGACCAGGATGCCCGCACCGAACTGGAAACGGCAGCCGCCATCTCCCCGGACGATCCGGAAGTCAAAGTTGCCCTGGCGCAGGTGTACCAGCGCACCGGCGACAAGGAAAAAGCGCAGACGCTGATGAAAGACATCACCGGGACTGCCTCGCTGAAGCCCGGCGCCGACATCTACGCGCAGGCGCTTCGCGATGACATGGACCTGAACCAATCGCTGCGCGACGCGCGACAGGCCCTGGACCAGATCGGAGACCAGTTCGACTCCGGAGAGTACGAGCGCCTTGGACCCTCCGCCTTTTCCGCCATGAACCTGGTGGCGCTGGCCTGGGCGCGAATCGGTTGGGCCAACTTCCTGCAGGGAGAAACCCTGGAAGGCATGCAGTACTTGAACGCGTCCTGGACGCTGAGCCAGTCCGGGACTGTCGCCAATCGGTTGGCGCGCGCACTCGCAAAGGAAGGGCAGCAAGACAAGGCGCGGCACATGTTCGCGCTGGCCGTTGCGGGGGGCGGCGACGAGGTCCAGGCTTCGCGGCAGGAACTGCTCAAACTCTCCTCCAGTCCTGACGCGGCGCAGCGGGAAATTGTGCAGGCGCAAGCGGAACTGTTGCAGATGCGAACCGTGACCCTGCCTTCGATCACTACCAAGGACACTTCGGCGCAGTTCAACCTGGTATTCGAGAGTTCCACGAAACCGGAGCGCGCCGAATACTTCGGTGGAGACGAGAGCTTGCGCAACGCCGGCCAGCAATTGCGCCAGAAAGATTACCCGGTGAAATTTCCGGATGTATCATCGGTGAAAATCATTCGTCGCGGCACACTCGCCTGCCACAACTCGGGATGCACCCTGGTGTTGCTGCCGCCGGAGAGCATCCAACCGCCGGCGCAATCCAACCCGGCCGCTGCGGCCAGCCCCAACCGGTGATCGTGGGTTCACCGAGGGCTCACCGGACGCTCTGTTGGCGGCTTGTCGCCGGGGCCCGGTAACCGCGATTTTGCGCCGCCTGCTGCTTCTCCCTCAAACAGGGCGTTCAAGCTGGAATAGGCGTAGACGGTCGGAGCATGGTTCTGCATCAGCCCTCCGGTATCGGCGGTCGGCCCGTAGTTACTATGCAGGTCACGACCCAGCATGCGGAGCATGGCCATCTGTTGCCCGCGGTGGTGGGAGGTGTGGGTGAGGCGCCGGGTCATGATCCAGGCCCGCGAGCGTGGCCCATCAAAAAACGTCGCCATCTCTTCCCACCACGCCTCGTTTTTTTCGCGCAGCACAGCCAGGCGTTTTCCGCTGTCTTCCGCATAGCGTTTCATGAACTCCATGCGGGTTTCTGGTTTCGGCAACGGTGGCGCGCCCACGTCAATGCCAAACATGGTGCGAAACCACAGGTCTTCACTGACACACTGATGCACCATCTGCTCGTGGACGCTGCGCCCGCGCGGGTCCTGCGGGTTGGGCCGTATGGAAAGGTCCTCGTCCTTGAACTCGCTCCATACGCTGACCACCTTGATGCGCTCGGTTTCGTAGGTTTCGACCAGAAAATCGTATCTCGTCACAGTCGGTCCTCCGGCTTAGTGCGGTTACAGCTTTGCGGTGGCTGAAACACCCCGCCAAAATGGTACCCTAGCCTTCCGATTCGAACCCCATGCCAGCGCCTCGCAGCCAACAGTTCCGCGTTGCCATCGATACCGGCGGCACCTTCACCGACTGCGTCTGGGTGGAGCGCGGTCAAGTGCGGTTGCTCAAGGTCTTCTCCACTCCGGCCGACCCTTCCCAGGCGATTGTCGAGGCGCTGGAGAAAATCAGCTTGCGTGGTGCGCTCACCCTGCTGCACGGCACCACGGTTGGCACAAACACGCTGCTGCAGCGCCAGGGCGCGCGGGTGGCGCTGGTGACCACCACGGGTTTCGAAGACGCGATCGAGATCGGCCGGCAGGCTCGACCCAAACTCTACGACTTCTTCTTCGATCGCGTTGCGCCGCTGGTGACTTCTGACCTGCGCTTCGGCGTGAACGAACGCATCGACAGCGAAGGCGAAATCCTGGAAGCACCTTCGCGGGAAGAACTCGAGGCGCTGGTCGAGAAAGTTCGCCGGAGCAAGCCCGAAGCCATCGCCATCTGCCTGCTCTTCTCGTTTGCCAATCCGCAACACGAACGCATGCTGGCCGCTGCATTGCAATCACTCGGCGTGCCGCTCTCAGTTTCCCATCTGATCCTGCCGGAGTTCCGCGAATACGAGCGCACCAGCACCGTGGTGGTGAATGCTTACCTGCAACCGGTGATGCAGCGTTATCTGGAAAATCTGGATCTTCGCACCGAGGAATGGCTCAACAGGGCGGAAACAGAGACGCGGCAAGCTGCGTCTCTACCGGCGAACTCTGCGCGGCAGGCCAGGATTTTCGTGATGCAATCCAGCGGCGGCATTACCGCGCTCGGCTCCGCCGCGCGTGAACCGGTGCGCACCGTGCTTTCCGGACCCGCGGGTGGGGTGGTCGGGGCGGCGGCCATGGCCCGGCGCAGCGGGTTCGAGCGCATCATCTCCTTCGACATGGGCGGCACTTCTACCGATGCGGCGCTGCTGGACCGCGAGATTCGGGCGGGCAGCCAGACCGAGATCGCGGGACTGCCCGTCGGGGTGCCGATGCTCGACATACACACCGTCGGCGCCGGAGGTGGTTCCATCGCCCGCTTCGATGCTGCCGGCGCGCTACGCGTCGGGCCCGAGTCCGCGGGCGCCGATCCCGGCCCCATCTGCTACGGCCGAGGCATGCAGCCCACGGTGACGGACGCCAACCTGCTGCTGGGACGTCTGCAGCCAGACCGTTTTCTTGGCGGCGAGTTCCGGCTCGATCTGGAGCGCACGCGCCGCCTGGTCGCTGACTGGCTGAAGCAGCAGCGCTCCAGGCTGACGCTGGAGAAGTTCGCCGCCGGCGTAATCCGCGTGGTGAACGCCACCATGGAGAAAGCGATTCGCATCGTGTCGATTGAACGCGGCTATGACCCGCGCGAGTTTGCTCTGGTGGCCTTCGGCGGTGCGGGCGGCCTGCACGCCTGCGAACTCGCGGAAGCGCTGGGCATCCCCCGGGTGATTGTGCCTGCAATGCCCGGCGCGCTCTCGGCCTTCGGGATTCTGGTCAGCGACGTGGTGAAAGACTACTCGCGCACCGTGCTGTGGCGGGCGCTAAAGACGATTCCCGTTAGTCCGCTCGATAAAGAATTCAGGGCGTTGCGCCGTGCCGCGGAGAAAGACTTCCGCGATGAGAGCTGGCATGGTGCCATTCAATATCGGCGTAGCGTGGACGTGCGCTATCGCGGCCAGGGCTACGAACTGAACATTCCCTACAGCCGCCGGTTGGTGGACGACTTCCGCCGCGAGCATCAGCGGCGCTACGGCTACAGCTATCCCGACCGGGAACTGGAACTGGTCACACTGCGGTTGCGGGCGACGATGAAATCGCGGCAAGCGCACCTGGGAACGGCCGCC
>JBGPJK010000041.1:0-21423 GCA_041485425.1 Terriglobia bacterium
ACTGAATCTCGCCGCGCGACAGCGCCGGCTTGAGCACGTTCGATGCGTCGATCGCGCCTTCCGCGCCACCCGCACCGACCAGTGTGTGCAATTCGTCGATGAACAGGATGACGTTCTTGGCCCGCGTGACCTCGTTCATGACGGCCTTGATGCGCTCTTCGAACTGGCCGCGATATTTGGTGCCGGCGACAATCAGCGACAGGTCAAGCCCCAGGATGCGCTTGTCGGCCAGGAACGACGGAACTTCGCCGTCCGCGATACGCTGGGCCAGGCCTTCGACAATGGCGGTCTTGCCCACGCCGGGTTCGCCGATGAGCACCGGATTGTTCTTGGTGCGGCGGCACAGGATCTGCACCACGCGCTCCAACTCGCCTTCGCGTCCAACCAACGGGTCGAGTTGGTTGTCCATTGCGGCCTGGGTGAGATCGCGCGAAAACTCGCTGAGCAGCGAACTTTCACGCTGCCGTTGCGGCTGGGCTTTCTCCTGGCTGGTGCGGGCCAGTTCTTCGCGAATGGTCGAGAGCCGCAGGCCGCGCTCGTGCAGAATCTCGGCGGCAAAGCACTTCTCTTCGCGCAGCAGTCCTAGAAGGAGATGTTCGGTGCCAATGTGCTTGTGGGAAAGGCGCTCGGCTTCTTCAGCGGCATAGGCCAGAACCCGCTTGCACTCATTGCTTAAAGGAAGGTCGACCGAGGTGGAGACCTTCTCCCGGATGGTCGTGTGACCCTCAATCTGCTTGCGAATGGATTCGACCGAGGCATGGGAGCGCAGGAAGCGATTGGTCAGGGCCTTGTCTTCACGCAGCAGACCGAGCAGCAGATGCTCGGTCTCAATATAAGGAGACCCAAACTGGCTGGCTTCGTAGCGCGCAAAGAAGATGACGCGCCTGGCTTTCTCCGTATAGCGTTCAAACATATAGCCCTTCTCCCCTGAGCTCTCCGGGAGACCAGCGGGCCGCTGCGGCCAGCCCTACCCCTGGGGAACCCCTTGGCCCAGAATACATTATGCAATCAAGGTGCCAACGGGCCCAAGTCCAAACCCTGCGTTTGGAACCTGCAATCCGTTACCGAAGACACCTGGGCTTCTCTGTCCGCAAGCGGTTGCAACATTGCGGTCGTGCGCTTGCGCTCATTCCAGTAGCTGTTAAGCATATTGTCAATCCCACTAACGACCTATGCTGGCAGCGACTCTGGGGCGACCTCCTCCATTTTGCCGTGTTGCATCCGCAGCACGCGGTGGCAACGCCGGGCAAAGGCGAAGTTATGGGTGGCAATCAAAGAGGTCAGCTGGTAGTCGCGATGTAAGGTGGCGATCAATTCAAAAACCGAGTCCGCCGTGCGGCTGTCGAGGTCTCCGGTGGGCTCATCGGCCAGCAACAACTTGGGTTGGGTGATGAGCGCCCGTGCCAGGGCTACGCGCTGCTGTTCTCCGCCGGAGAGTTCCCCCGAACGGTGATGCGAACGCTGCCCCAGTCCGACCTCGCGCAGCCAACGCGAAGCTTCTCCTTGTGCCTCCTGCCAGGGACGGCCCCGGAGCAGGAGCGGCATGGCCACATTCTCCAATGCCGTAAATTCCGGCAACAGGTAGTGGAACTGCCAGACGAAGCCGACATCGCGGTTACGAAAATCGGCGGCGTCATCCTGCGAAAGCGAACTCAACCGCAAGTGGGCGCAGTATACGTCACCAGCGGAAGCGCTATCAAGAGCGCCCAGGATGTGCAACAAGGTACTCTTGCCCGCGCCTGATTCGCCGACGATGGCGAGCATTTCCCCCTTGGCTACCTGGAATGAGAGGTTGTCAAAGAGCACCAGGTCCGATTCTCCGGAGCGAAAGACCTTCTTGAGGCCCTCGATCCGTAACATCACTTGCCCCATTGGATGCAACCCGCTTGCTCCTCGGCTCAAGGTTCAGTGGCAGTCCGCCAAGCAGCATGGCGGATGCCTGTTAACCATTAGAACATGAGCAGTGGCCTTGGTTGCAGCTTCCGTTTCGGGAAGCATCTATGCGGAACTGTATACCCGTTCCGCACCAGCGCAATGTGACATAAGTCACCGAGAGGGGTACGAGGGGGTGCGGGTGGGCGGATGGGGATGACAGAATGCCGCCGGAAGCATGACAGAAAACGGGAAGTGTTGGTTCGCTCGGGTGCGGGGGCGGGGACGCCCCCGCGACAGCCGGCGAGACGCCGGCGCTACATTTTCTATTCGTAGCGCAGGGCTTCGGCGGGCAGGATGCGGGCCGCGGACCAGGAGGGGTAGACCGTGGCGATGAAAGAGATTCCGATGGCGACCAGGGCTACGAGGACGCCGTCCATGGCGCGGGGGGCGAAGGGGACGTAGTCGATCGAGTACACCTCGGGGGCAAGCGAGAGCAGGTGGTAGTGTCCACCGGCCCAGGAGAGCGCGTATCCCAGGACGAGGCCCATGGCGGTCCCGATTATGCCGATCAGCAGGCCCTGCGCGATGAAGACGCGACGTACCTGCGATTTGCGTGTGCCCATGGACATGAGCACGGCGATGTCGCGAGTTTTCTCCATGACCATCATGGTGAGCGAGATGAGAATGTTCAGGGCGGCGACGAAGACGATCAGGCCGATGGTGATGAAGGTGACTACGCGCTCCAGGCGCAGGGCGCGGAAGATGGCCTTGTTCTGCTCCATCCAACTGGTCGCCATGAACCCCTTGCCGGCAGCTTGCTCAATTTGTTTGGCGACCTGGTCGGCCTGGTAGATGTCGTCCACTTTGAATTCGAGGACGGAGACCAGGTCACCGAGTCCGAAGAGGCGTTGCGCGTCGGACAGGCGGGCGAAAGCCCAGGAGCTGTCGTAGTCGTAGAAGCCGGAGTTGAAAATTCCCACCACACGAAAGCGGTTGTACTTGGGCACCATGCCGAAGGGAGTCAGTTCGCCTTGCGGGCTGGTGACCAGCACCACCGAGCCGACAGTCGCCCCCAGTTCGTCGGCCATGTCTTTGCCGAGAATGATGGGCGGCATGGCGGCGAGGCGGTTCTCAACGCCCTCGAGCGAATCAGGGGATTGAGGTTCTTGTGTGGTGCGGGTGCCCTCGCCCGCAGCATTGGGAGTTTCGGCACGTTCGTCAAGAGCGTCTGCAGAGCCAAGGGTCACGGTCTTTAGCAGGTCGCTGACTTTGCGTTCAGCGGCGGGGATCATGCCCTTCAACACGGCTCCGCGGGCGCGCGGGCCGCGCGAGATCAGCACCTGCTCGTAGATCGCCGGAGCGGCGGCGGTGACGTGGGGTTCTTTCGAAAGGCGGTCCATCAGCGGCTGCCAGTCCTTGATGCCGTCGCTCTGGATGCGCAGCAAATTCACGTGGGAAGTGGAGCCGAGCAGGCGATCTTGCAGGTCCTGGCGGAAGCCGTTGTTGATGGCGAGTGCGATGATGAGGGAAGCCACTCCGGCGGCGACACCCAGGATCGAAATGCCGGTGATGACGCCGATGACGGCCTGGCGGCGCTTGGCACGGAGATATCGCGAGGCGATGAAGAGTTCGAATTTCATTTGAGCAGTTAGCCGTTGCCGAACAGAGCACTCAGCATTCAGCACTCAGCCAATCGGGATTATAACGAGTGCGGTGTGGACAACGGCGGATTTCGTGGTGCGGGTAGGGATCCCTCCCCTTCGGCTTCGCTCAGGGTCGGGATGACAACTCTGGAGATCAGGCGAGGATTCGGGGGAGCACGGCAGGAACGCGCTGCCGATATTGCCGGTACTCCTCTCCGAAGCGCTGCTCGAGTTCGGCGTCTTCCATGCGGATCATGATGGCGCCGGTTGTGATGGCGAATGCCGTCAGTGCATAGCAGACCACCAGTCCTGTGCCGAGGCTCCAGGCCAGCATCTCGCAGAGGTGGGCGAGATAGACGGGATGGCGGACACGGGCGCGGATGCCCGTGGTTACGAGTCGTTGTTCACGGTGGCCGGGCAGAAGTTCGGGCATGCCGCCGAGTTGGCTGCGGCTGAAGTGCTTTCCGGATTGCGAGTAGAGGTAGAGGCCGGAGGCGAACAGAAGAATTGCGGGGAGCCACGACCACGGGGCGTGGTAGAGCACAATGCGGCGCCAGGGTGCGGTCATCACGACAAGCACGATCCACATGGCAATCCAGAGCGGCACCAGCACGCGGTAGGGGGAGCGCGGGCGCGATCGCCAGTAGTCCACGCGCGGATGGATGACCAGCCAGAAGGACGGAATGGTGGAATAGACGACGCAGGCCAGCCAGCCCAGCGTCTGGAGCAGCTGCAACACGCGACGATTCTAACCTACTTGCTTGCTTCGCTCGACCGGACGGGCGAGGACGCCCGTCCTCCATCGACGCAAAAGCTACTTGCCTCGGATCACGGTTTTGGTTGAATTCATGTTGTCGAAGCGGTCGTAGACCCGGACGACCACGACGTGCTCGAGCTGACCCGCCGCGCTGTTGGCTGCAGCTGCCGCCGCGCGGGGATGGGCGGAGTCTGCGGGAATGGCAGCGCGGAAATCGTAGTTCTCGGTTCTTGAATCCGCGATCTGGCCCACAGGTTCGACGAACTGCCAGTCGTCGGCGTCGATGGAGTATTCGGCGCGCTTGATCGACGAGAAGCCATCCACCGCGCGAAAGCTGACGTGAATGGCGCCGCCTTCCAATCCGGCGGTGAGATTTTCAATCTGGGGCGGAGTGGTGTCCACCTCGAAGCGGGCGCTTTCCTTTTCTGCGGTCAGAGCCTGGTCGGGGGAATGGGAAGGCGCGTCGGAAGCCATTACTTTTATGTTGTAACCCCCATCAGGCAGAAGCGAGGCGTCGAAGGAGTAGAACTTATCGCTGAGGTCGTCTTTAAGGAGCAGCCAACGAGTCTCGCCGTCGCCGCGGTAAAAGGCTGAGTACGTCATCTGGTCGTCGTTGTCGTCGTGCACAGTCCATTTGACGCCGACGGCATCACGGTCGCGGACTTGCGGCGGAGGCATGTTGGCCATGGCCGAAGGATCGCTGCCGGGTTGCCTGGGAAGCGACTGGTAGTGCACGCCAACCTGTACGGTGACGTCATCAAAATCCGGGGCTACGTTCTTGGGCAGATAGTTGAGCAGAACGCTATCCAAGTGCGGCGGCGGATCGCCCGCGCGCAGCACGGCCTTCCACTGGATGAAGCGCGCCGGGGGAACCAGGACTTCGGCGCCCTTGAGCAGATCCACTTTCTTCCACGGGCTCCAGTTGCGGTCGGGATAGTCCACGTTGCCGCTGCGGGCGAAGAGTTCCACATTGCCGGCGCCGCGGTATTCGGCGCGCCCCCAGCGGGAAAAGATCTTTGCGTCAAAAACGTCGCTCTCGTAGGTGCCTTCGGGCTGGGGAGGGGCGCTCAGGAGGAAAACTTTTCCCAGGTTGCTGGTGGAGGCGTAAAGCCCGCCGCCGGGAGCCTTGGCGAAGGCAGTGACCTGGGTGGCGCTGGCCTTGAGCAGATCGGTGAACTCGTCTTCGCCGCGGATGGCGAAAATATGGCCGCGATTGCCGGTGCCGGCGAGCAGGCGTCCGTGGGAATCGAAGGCCAGGGCGTAGACCAGATCCTCGCGTGAACTCCAGATGCGGCTGGGCGAGCCATCGGGCGCGATGCGGTAAATCTCCGAACCGCCGCTGGCACCCACGCCGGGGGCAGGAAAGCTGGCCCCAACCGGCGGCGTGCCGGGAGCTACGTTGCTGATCACGATGTTGCCCTGCTGTCCGCTTGCGGGGGAAGGCGACGCTGAGGGTATCGGCGCAGTGGGGAAACTCACAGGAGCTGCGCCC
Source organism: Terriglobia bacterium (assembly GCA_041485425.1). Classification (GTDB taxonomy): domain Bacteria; phylum Acidobacteriota; class Terriglobia; order Terriglobales; family Acidobacteriaceae; genus JAIQET01. Next base: position 5,768 of record JBGPJK010000041.1, read on the forward strand.
GGGCGCTTCTCTCCCGCACCGGCAGCGTAGATGTTGCCGGCCTGGTCGATGGCGAGCGCGGTGATTTCTTTCTTGGGGGCACTGTAGAGGACGAACCCTTCACCTACCGGCGAGATGCGATACAGCAGGCCGCTGCCATCGGAGCCGGCAATCAGGTTGCCTTTGGGATCGAACGCCAGCACGCGGATGTGGGCTTCGTCGCTCTTGAAGAAGACAGAGTGCTCGCCTTTGGGTGTGACCCGGTAAATCTCGCCGTGGTCTCCGGTAGCTACGTACAGGTTCCCGGCATTATCGAGTTCGATGTCCCAGATGTACTTGGTGCCGGGGTCGAAATAAACCGAGGAACTCCAGGAATCAGCCGGGGGCTTGGCCTTTGCGTCAGTGCCTTTGGCCGCGGGAGCGGCGGGATTAGCGCTGGGTTCGATGCGATACACCTTGCCGTCGGGGTTGGTGGCAGCATAGATGAGGCCGTTCTTGTCCACCACTAGAGTTTGCACCTGCAGTTCCTGGGGCTCAAAAATCACGGTGGACTGGCCGTCGGGCGCGATGCGGTAGACGCGCGCCGGAGAGCCGGTGGCCGCGAAGAGATTGCCGCTTGCATCAGAGGTGATCGACCAGATATAGGTGGAAGGAGTGGTAGTGAGAGCTTTGAACGCCGGCGCGAGTTCGAGGCCGCCCGTGCTGCGGATGGCTACGCCTTGGGCGGTGCCCCGGATCAGGTCGTCGAACTTCGACTGCTCCCACATCCGTGTGCCTTCAGCAAGCGCGATAGGCGCGACCAGAAGCACCAGTAAAGCAGAGATAATGACGGATTGCTTACGCGGACGGATTGCCAAGTTCATACCTCAATTTTTTGGTGGAAGAGATCAGAGTAACACGGCGTGGAGCGAGTAGTCAGGAGCCGACACTTGCCTCCGAACGCTGACTACGGACTTCTGACTTCTGACTACTTGATCGCGATGGTCAGCACCTGGGCGCCGGCGACTACGTAATCGAGGGGCGCGGTGGCGGCTTCATTGACCGAAGACTCTCCGACTACAACCATCTCCTGGGTACCGCGCATGCCATCCATGACGTTCATGATGGAGAGCGGGAGCGTGGGCATGACCTTGTCGGCCACCATGGCTTCGGGGTCCGCTTCCAGCAGGGAAACGTAGATGCGATTGTTGACGTGCTGCTTGTTGAGCAGCGCGATGGTGGAAGCCAGATCCAGCTGGCGACCAAACAACGGCGCGCTGTGGCGCAGGCGGTCCAGCGTGTCGCCATCGCTCACCAGGATGCGCAACGGTCCCTTGGACGTGGAAGTGGGAATGCGAATGGGAATCTGCTGCACCATGCGCTCACCGCGATAGGGGCGCACCACGGCTTCAATGGTAATGTCATCGCCGGGGCGAGCTTCGGTCAGGTCGGTACGAGCGGTTTCGAGACGAGCCCAGCGGCGGTCATGGACGATATCAAAGTCAAGCTGCACGCCACGAACGTCGGGCACGTTATACGGATTGTCGTAGATGCGGCCGAAGCGGTCGCCGACGGAAAGCGCCGCCAGAACCGCGGCTGGCTGCCCGCCATCGGAGGGAGCAAACATGTTGTCCAAGGCCAGGTCCGGGTAGCCGTTCACGCTGATGCGGCCGTTCATGCGATAGGTGGTTTCTTCGCCGTACTCATTGATGCCGTGCAGCGCATTGAAAACGGTGGCCATCATGGCCACGGGGCTGAGACGCGCGTTGTTGAGTACCTCGTAATGGAACTGCTTGGTGTTGGCTCCACCGTGAATGTTCAGCGTGACCGGAATCATGGCGGGCTTCTTGCCGAATTCACCCAGGATGCCGGTGTGGCGATCCTGCACGAATGCGCCCACGGGCTCGGTTGCGTTCACAATCTTGAACGCATTCAGAGGCGAGGCCAGGGTGGCGATGACGTCGGTCTTGGTCATGGGGATGTCGACCATGCCGAACTGCAGCAACGGGTGGCCGCAGGCGAGCAGGTGTTGCGCGTCCATGTAGGTAACGGTGCAGGTGGCGGCGATATCCATGTCGCCACGCACCAGGACGGCGCTCACCGCCGAGCCCGGCTCAAGCGGTTCGGGTTGTTTCACATCGCTGACCGAGCCGACACCCATCACGGGGACGATTCCGGCCGCGGCGAACTGCGGCGCGAAACGCTGAACGGCTTCTTCCGAGAAACCACTGAACACCAGCGGCGCTTCGATCGGTTTCAGGTAATTGGCGAAGTCCTGGACAGGCATGCTCGAGAGGCTGGGGCTGGAAGTTTTATTGGGCATACTGGCGGCTGCCCTGGCTTGCACCGGACTGGCCGCGGGGCTGCTGTCCATGGCGTTGATTTCCAGCATCTCGCCGATCGGGGTTACACCGGCGATCGGTTCCTTGGAAAACTCTCCAATGCGAAACGCCAGCGCCCCGGCCAGCTTGCCATCCAGATACACCGGGCTGCCGCTCATGCCGGCGACGACGCCGGTGTACTCGACTTTGGCGCCGTGCAGGCGAACCAGAATCACGTCACCCTTGGGGCCGTTGGCATTCTTCAGAATGCCGAGCACCTCGACCTCCATGGGTTCGGGTTTTGTCCCCTGAAACACGGTGTAGGCGACGCCGCGCATGCCAGCGTGAATCTGGCTGACGGGGATGGTTTCCACTGGCTTGGAACTTGTTTCAGCGTAGGTGGCTGGGGAGAGTAGGAAAGTGCAAACTACCGCACACGCGAGTACCGCTCGTCTCATGAACATTGACCCCGGAGGACCGCCAACGGTCCACCCAAATTCTGGCTGTTCGCGGTGTTTTCCCGGGTCGGCCGGGTCGGAGGAGGGTGCAGCGAAACATCCCAATCGCGAAGCAGTGCGTCTATACTAGCATAGTGTTCTGGGAAGAGGTTCCATGTTTTCTACTCGTCTAGCGCTACATTCCTCGCGGTTTCGTAAGGGTTTCGGGGCGATCGCATTGCTGGTGCTCGCCTTGGAAGTCTTTGTCTGGCAGGTGTTTCCGCTAACCGCCCAGGACCAGCCTGCGGCCGCTTCGCCGGGCAGCAGCCAGCAGAAACAGGAACCGCCTCCCGAGGCCGGGGGGCCGCAGAGCGATGTCGGGCCGATGGCCATTCCGAAGAAGAAGGATGAGCCGCCCCCGCCGCCGCCGGAGAGGCCGAAGAAGATCGAAGGCATGCCGGATTATTCCATTCGGGTGGACGTGCCCCTGGTCAACGTGGACGTGCTGGTCACGACCAAGGATGGGCAGTTCATTCCCAACCTGGGGAAAGATAATTTCCGCGTGCTGGAAGATGGTGTGCCGCAGACGGTGAGCAACTTCGAAGTTTCACAAGCGCCGATTACGGCGGCGCTGCTGGTGGAGTTTGCGGCGACCAACTACGTCTTCATGAATGAAGCGCTGAACGCTGCCTACTCGTTTGCGGGAACACTGAAGAAAGATGACTGGGTGGCGGTGGTGTCCTATGACATGAAGCCGCATATCCTGGTGGACTTCACGCAGAACAAACAGGAGGTTTACGGCGGGCTCGGTCAGTTGCGGGTTCCCGGTTTCGCCGAGACCAATCTGTTCGATGCGCTGTTCGACACGTTGGACCGGCTGGACCGCATCCCGGGACGCAAGTATGTCATCCTGATCACGACGGGGATCGACACCTTCAGCAAGCTGAATCTCGACCAGATCATGAAGAAGATCAAGACCACGAAAGACGTGACCATCTTCCCGGTCAGTGTGGGTCAGGCGCTACGCATCTACTGTGAGACCACAAACTGCGGTTACACGCATGGGATTGGTATTCCGGTCAACAACATGGATTACCTGCAGGGCGACAACGAAATGAACACCTTTGCCCGCATGACGGGAGGCCGCGCCTACTTCCCACGTTTTCAGGGAGAGCTGCCGGGAATCTTCCACGACATCGCGGGCGCCATTCGCAACCAGTACAACCTGGCGTACCATCCCACCAACCCGAAGCTGGACGGCACCTATCGAAAGCTGAAGGTCGAGGTAGTGGCGCCGGACGGGGGCCCGCTCAAGGTTCGCGATCAGAAGGGCAAAGACGTGAAGTATCAAGTGGTCGCGCGGGAGGGATATACCGCAAAGCATACGGTGGAATAGTACCCAGTAGCCAGTACCCAGTGGCCAGTTCCGGATCGGAGTCGGTGGCGATGGGGCAGCACTACAAAGATCTTGTGGTCTGGCAAAAGGCGATGGACCTAGTAGTTGAAGTATATAGAGCCACGGAACAGTTTCCGAAGCGCGAGGTGTACAGCCTCACCGACCAGATCCGTCGGGCGGCTGTTTCGATCCCGAGCAATATCGCCGAGGGACAAGCCCACTTCAACAAGCGTGAGTTCCTGCATTTCTTGCGGCATTCTTCCGGCTCCTTAGCCGAGCTTGAGACTCAACTCCTGCTGGCTGGACGGCTCAACTACTGAATCTTCAGCACAGGAGATGTTGCAGCGCGTTCATGAGGTCGGACGCATCTTGGGCGGTCTGATCAACTCGCTCGCCAAGCCTGAATCCTGACTTGGTGACTGGGTACTAGGTACTAGGTACTGGGTACTGATATTCTGCTTCCTCCCATGCACCCCATCGTGGTTAGCCTTTTACTCGGGTTAACGGCGGCCGCCGCCAATGTCTTCGGCGGGGCCATCATCGTCCAAAGGCGTTGGGAACGCGCCTACTTGAACTACTTCGTCGCCCTGGGCGCGGGATTCATGCTGGCCACGGCGCTGGTGGAGATGGTGCCCGCCAGCCTGAGCTTGCGCGGCAGCGGGGCGGGATTCCTGGTGTTGCTGGGATACCTGATCGTCCACTTCTTCGAGCACACCGTCACCCCGCACTTTCATTTCGGAGAAGAAACCCATAAAGACGAATTCGTGCAATCGCACAAAGGCTATTCGGTTCTGATGGGGCTGGTGATCCACACGTTTTTCGACGGGATCGCTATCGCGTCCGGCTTCATCGTCTCCGACTGGCTGGGGTGGATTATTTTCACGGCGGTGTTCCTGCACAAAATTCCCGAGGGCTTTACGGTGGCATCGGTGATGCTGGCCAGCGGCCGGAGCCGCGGGATTGCCTGGGGCTCCTCCATCCTTCTGGGCGCGGCGACGCTTGCCGGCGTGCTGGTGATGGCCGCCTTTCGCCACGAGGTCGCGTTTGGCCTTCCCTTGTCAGCGGGCGTAACCATCTACGTCGCCGCTTCGGACTTGATACCGGAGGTGAACAAAGAACCGGGTGTGAAGATGGCGCTGCTTGTTTTCGTGGGTGTCGCGTTTCTATTTGTGCTGGACCATTTTTTTCACCTTCACTAATCAGTTCTCGGTTCTCAGTTCCCGGTTCTCAGTTCACGCCGCGGGTTTTATGGAGGTGGCCAGACCGTTCAATACCCGGCCCAATTCAGCTGCTTTGTCGAGCAGCTTCTGGGCTTGCTCGGTGCTTATGTAGTTGAGGTTCTGGGCGATGAGTAGCTCGGTTTCGATTTCAACCAGCGATCCGCGGGCACGGCCCAGAAAGAAATGGAATTCTTGTGCGGAGTAGCGAGCTTGTCCTTCGGCAATGTTGGTTGGAACGAATACAGCCGCTTTTCTCAGTTGACCGGCGAGGGCGTAGACTTCGTCGCGTGGAAAGGTCCTGGTTACCGCGTAAATCTCCATCACAAGATCCATGGCTTTCTGCCATGCAATCAATTCTCGGTAGGACTGTCCCATGATTGCCTCCAGGAACAATCCTGGCAGTGCGTTTTCCACAAAGCTGTGACATCTGAACTGAGAACTGCTAGCCGCTGTGGCGGATGTGCATCACGTCGCCGTCCTGGACGATATAGTCCTTGCCTTCCAACCGTAGCGTGCCCTTGGCGCGGGCGTTGGCTTCGGAGCCGGCTTCGAGCAATTGGTCCCAGCGGATGGTTTCGGCACGGATGAAATGGTGCTCGAGGTCGGAGTGGATGGCGCCGGCGGCTTCGACCGCGCGAGTGCGGACAGGAATCGTCCAGGCGCGGCATTCGTCTTCGCCGGCGGTGAAAAACGAGATCAGGCCGAGCAGGGCATAGGTAGTCCGAATCAGGCGAACCAGGCCGCTCTCCTTCAGGCCATAGCTGGAGAGGAATTCGGCAGCATCGACGTCACTCATTTCGGCGAGTTCGGCTTCTACTTTGCCGCAGATGGCTGCGGCTGCTGCATTGGGACGTGAGGCGACTTCGGTCAGCTTGTGCTGGCTGACGGCCTTCTCCAGAGCGGCGCCGAGTTCGGTGCTCTCGCTCACGTTCAAGACGTAGAGAATTGGCTTCTCGCTGAGGAACATGAACCCGCGCAGCCGCTTCTTGTCCTCGGGGGATATTTCCAGCTCGCGCAGGGGGCGTTCGGATCCCAGATGCGCGTTGGCGCGCTTCAGCAGGTCGAACTCTTTCTCCAGCTCGGAGGTCTTCATCTTTTTAAGATCCTTTTCCACACGCTCCAACCGCTTCTCGATCTGGCCGAGGTCGCTGACCATCAAGTCGAACTCCACGTTCTTGATGTCGCGCAGAGGATCGAGGGGACCGGTGTGCGGAATGGAGGGATCGTCGAAGGCGCGCACCACGTGGGCGAGGGCGTCCACGATGCGCAGGTGGCCGATGTAGGCAGTTTCCTTGAGCGCTTCCTGGCCGATGGCGCCGACGTCCACGTACTCCACGGAAGCGTGGGTGAGCTTTTTGGGATGGTAGAGGGCGGCCAGGCGGTCGAGGCGGTCGTCGGGCACTTTGGCTACGCCCACGTGGGCTTCGCGCGGGTTGGAATAAGCGGCCTCGGAAAGATGCGCCTTAGTGAGGATACGGAACAGAGATGTCTTGCCTACCTGGGGCAGGCCGATGATGCCGGTTTTCATAAGAGCGCTGCCAGCTACCAGCTCCTGGCGATATAAGGACAATCAAAGATGATAACAGGCGGCGTGAGGCACGGCCGGCTCGTGATATTCTCAGCATCGCAGTGTTGTCTGGCATCTTGAAATCCCGCCTCGTTCCGCGACCGCTCCGCATATTTCTCCTGCTTGGTCTCCTGACTGCATGCGCCGCCGCCCAAGTTCAATTTCGGGCGTTGGACCGCGACGTGATCGAAGCCCGGCTGAAGGGCTTTTCCAGGAAGAATGATGAACGGGAGGCGACCCTTAGGCAAATGTTCGTGCAGTCCGGCTGCAAGGACGACAAGCTGTCGGAACAAACCGTGAGGAGCAAGCTTCCGCCCAACGTCATCTGTGTTCTGCCGGGAGCGACGGATGAAGTCATTCTGGTGGGTGCCCACACCGATCACGTCGAGGTTGGGGATGGCGTGGTAGACAACTGGAGTGCAGCCTCATTGTTGCCCAGCCTGTACTACAGTCTGAGCGCGGCGCCGAGGCGACACACGTTTGTGTTTGTGGGTTTCAGCGCGGAAGAGAAGGGCCTGGTAGGCTCGGACTTTTATGCCGGCAAACTAAGCCCGGAGCGACGGGCGAAAATCGAGGCCATGGTCAACATGGACACGCTGGGCCTGGGGCCGACGGAAGTTTGGGCGACGCACGCCGACACGGCTCTGCTGAATGCGCTGGCCGGGGTAGCGAATACCATGAAGCTGCCGGTGTCCGTGATGAACGTGGATGAAGTGGGCTCCAGCGACTCCGAATCCTTCGCCAAGTACAAAATCCCGCGGATCACGATTCATAGCGTCACGCAGCAGACCTGGCCCATTCTGCACTCCACCAGGGACAAGCTGGGTGAGATCAAGATGGATGATTACTACGCGAGCTATCGTCTGATGGCGGGATATCTGGTGTTTCTGGACACCGATCTGGGGCAGCCCGCAACACCGCAGGAGAAGCCGAGTCACTAGGTTTGCAAGGCGGACATCCTAGTGGCCGGCGGGACCCATCGACTTCCCCCTCGGCTTCGCTCGGGGCTTCGGCAAGACAGGGCAGGCGCCGGCGCTACGTCTTCAGTGCCTGTGCCGTCAGGTATACCAAAGCCAATCCCAGGAAAAATACGCTGCCCTCCAAGCGGGTGGACCAGACGTGCAGGGCCTCGAACTGCACGCGGGCGGCGTCGGTGGGGGCCATGTTATCAATCTCACCCATGGAGGCGCGGAGGGTTGCCATCTTCGGCGAGATTCCGAATTGCGAGATGAGGGTCAGCGCCAGCATGAGGTAGAGCACAACGTGCCGGACGGCGAATGGATGTGCCGAACCCGAGGTGAGACGAGCGTAGATCAGCGAGCAAACCAGAAAGACGATGCCGGAGACGATGCCCATCCAGTGCAGCGCGGTGAGCGAGCGGCTGACCACGTTTCCCGCCAGGTGACGCGTGGGCAGCACCGTGAAGACCGTGGGCGCGAGCACGAAGGAAAAGAAGATCAGCCCGCCCAGCCAGACGACCAGGGACAGCAGCATGAGATAGCGCAGAAAAGACATGACAATTCTTATACGCGCCCGCAGTGCGGACGAAAAGGGAGGCTGATGATTTCCCTGCCAGACGGCGCAAGCGAGGAACGGGCAGGCTCGGCAACCGCTCGTGCCCGCCCTATCCCCGCTACCAGTTATCCTTGACCACGTCGCCGATGGAACGCACCAGCTTGCGCAGGGCGGACGTAAGGGCGCCCTGATCATAGATCAGGTGAGCGTTAACCTTCCTTTGGAAGACCTCGGCTCCAGTCTGCTTATCCATGAAAGACACGATGGCACTGACGCCAGCGTTGTTCTGCGCACCGCTGTAGCCCACGATGCGGACCTTCATCTGCAGCACGCTTTCCGGACCGGCGCCAACTACGGAGCCGTCGGTATGATCCTCCACGCGACGAAACAGGTGCTGTCCCACGATGACGTACAGCAAGTTTTCCCGCACGTCGGGGACAAATTCGTCGGGAATCTTCTGTCCCTTTTCGTTGCGGTTGTTCTCAATCGGTAGCAGTTCCAGAGCAGAGTAGCGGCGTAGGGTCCCGGACCCCTGGGCCCAGGCGCCGGCCACCAGCACCAACAGGATCGGCAAGAGCAATGCTCTTCGCATAAACCCTCCTACCAGTTTTGGTCGATTACTTTGGCCACTTCGGTGGAGAGGCCCTTGATGGCGCCTTCGGTGGACTGGAAAGTTCCGATCACACGGCCGTCGACTTTGCGTTCCCAGATCACCTCGCCGGTGTCTTTGTCGACGAATTGGCACTTGGCGACGATCTTCCCTTTGCCGGCGCCGAATCCGACCAGGTAGCGTTTCGCCTGGCTGCCCTGGGTAAACTCAGTGATCTTGCCACGCAGGACCAGAGTTTTTTCCGCGGGTGGGTCGGTCACCTTTTCATCGTGAAAGTCCGCCACATGATGGAAACGGTGTTTCTCAATCACCCGCTGCACGATGTCTTCGCGGATGATCGGCACCCAGTCACTGGGCATCGGTTCCTTGGTTTCAAAACGAGGATTGTCGAAGTTCTCCACTTCGAGAGTGGTGTACTTGCTCAGGCGAGTTTTAGGCTTATCGTCCGAAGAGACAGTTTGCACAAGACCAAAGAGAACCAGCAAACAAACTACAGAGAGGAGCAGAAACAGACGGCGCATAGCGCACCTCCGTGCGGGATTGCGGGAGTCAACCCCACAGCACAGTGAACGTGCTGGCGCAATCGAGTTGACACCCTCAGCATAAGCACATCACGGTGAATTGGAGCGCGGAAGGAGATGATATTGCCGCTGGAGTGTCCCAAAAAGGGAAAAAGCCTTGGCTACACCGGCACCGGCACGCTATCCACGATTTCCTGGAGGATTTGCTCGGCCTGCTCGGATTTTTTCAAGGTGGAGGAGGCGAGCGCGTTGGCCACCACGCGGTGGGCGAAGACCGGCACTACCAGCGGCTTGAAGTCTTCCGGGACACAGAAGTTGCGAGAGTCGAGGAACGCCATGGCCTGGGCGGCGCGATACAGCATCTGGGAGCCGCGGGGCGAAACGCCTAACGAGAAATGTTCCGACTCGCGGGTTTTGCGGACGATAGCCAGGGTGTAGCTGACCAGGGAGTCATCCACGCGCACCTGGGTGACGGCCTGCTGCATCTCCAGCACATCGGCGGCGCTGAGCACCGGCTGCAGAACTTCCAACTGGGCGGTGCCCGCTTCGGAGCGCAGGATTTCGCGCTCGGCGTCGCCGTCGGGGTAGCCCATGCGCACCCGCATCAGGAAGCGGTCGAGCTGCGACTCGGGCAGAGGATAAGTTCCGTGATGTTCCACCGGATTCTGGGTGGCAATGACCAGAAATGGTTGGGGCAATGGGTAGGAGTGCGCGTCCACCGTGACCTGGCCCTCGTTCATGGCTTCCAGCAGGGCGGATTGCGTCTTGGGCGTGGTGCGGTTGATCTCGTCGGCCAGCAGGACGTTGCAGAACACCGGCCCGCGCTTGAATTCAAACTGCTGCTCGATGACCGAGTAAATCGAAATCCCGATCACGTCCGAGGGCAGCATGTCGCTGGTGAACTGCACCCGCTGGAAGCTGCAGTCCAGGGCTCGCGCCAATGCCTGGCCCAGCGTCGTCTTTCCTACGCCGGGGACGCCTTCGATCAGCAGGTGGCCACGAGCCAGGATGGAAACCAGGGCGAGGCGGATGACATCGTCTTTGCCGCGGATGACCTTGCGGAGAGCCTTCTCCAGTTGAGCCGCGCGATGGGAGACGGCGATAGCAGTTTCGGGGGGCATCAGAGTCGATTCTACAATGGGCGCAAAGTGCGTGGGTTGTTACCTGCGTCACCAACCCAGGAATCAGCATTCAGTCATCCAAGGTTGGTGTCGTTCCCGAACTTCAAGTGGCGGATGGCTGAATGCTTATTGCGAGAATTCCGCCGGCCGTCCGGTCAGCCGCTCGATGCGCTTGGCGATTGGCGGGTGGGTCGAGAACAGGCTGCCGAAGGTCATTCCCAGGAACGGCTGAACGATAAACAGGTGTGCCGTCGAAGGCGTTGCCGCCAGGGGAACACGCCGCGAATAGGCATCCAGTTTCGCCAGTGCGCTGGCCAGGGCATAGGGATTGCCGGTGAAGTGCGCGCCGGTGGCGTCGGCCTGGTATTCGCGCGAACGCGAAACCGCAAGCTGAATCAGACTGGCGGCGATGGGCGCCACAATCAGCATGAACAGCGCTGCCAGCCCACCTCCGCGGTCGCGATCGTTGCGCCCCCAGCCACCAAAAATCATGGCCCAACGCCCCATGCTGGCCAGCATGGTGATGGCTCCGGCGAGGGTTGCAGCAACCGAACTGATCAGGATGTCCCGATTATTCACGTGTCCCAGTTCGTGCGCCAGCACGCCTTCCAGTTCCTCGTCGTTCAGCAGGTTCAGGATGCCCTGGGTTACGGCGACTGAGGCATGCTTCGGATTGCGTCCGGTGGCGAAGGCGTTGGGGGAATCGTTTGGAATGACGTACAGCTTCGGCATGGGGATGCCGATCTTTTGGGTCAACCGCTCCACCTCTTCGTAAGCCCGGGGCAATTCCTCGCGTGATACGGGCCGGGCACGGTACATGGCCAGGGCGATCTTGTCGGAGAAAAAGTACGAGATGAAGTTCATGACCGCGGCAAGCACCAGGGCAATCACCATGCCGTTCTGGCCTCCGAAGGCACGGCCAATGAACATCAGTAAAAGCGTCAATGCGGTGAGCAGAAACGCAGTTTTGAATGTGTTTCCCATAAGGATTCCTATCCCATTAGATGGTACGCCGGGCTGCGGGATTCAGGCGAGAGCGGCGGCCCTTTCCACCACAAAGGACACAAAGGATCACGAAGGAAAAACCTTGGTGATCCTTTGTGTCCTTTGTGGTGAATCAGGTTTCAGGCTTTTGCCGATTCCCGCTTGACGGCCCGCGATAGCGTCTGGTCGAGCGCAGCTCTGGCTTTCTCGTATTCCTGTTGCGAGATGCGGCCCTGCTTGTGTTCGACCTCTAGCTGGAAGAGCTCTTCTTTCAGGGCCTCGAGCAGCAAGCCAGATCGGCCCGCAGGTGCAGGCTTGGCGGCTGGCACGGGCTGGGGTAGCTCCACGTCGGCCAGGGCGAAATCGGGGACTTGCGCAGTCTTCGAACGACCGGCGATGTAGATCGCACCGGCTGCCAACACCACGGCGAAGCCCCCCAGGATGTACCAGCGATATTTCTCCAGCGGATCAGGTGCATCGATCGGCGGACCGAGCCCTCCGCCGGGACGCGAGTCGCGACCTGCAGTCGCGCCACCACCCTCTGCGCCGGCGGATGTCGTACCACCACTGCTTTCAGTCGGCAGGGTGCCGGTGCCGGAAATCTTGAAGGCCAGCGGCTGGCCCACCTGGGTGTTGGAAGCGACCTGGACCACGGAATCGGATTGCTGCGGGTCCTGCATCGACTGGAACGGGGCACCTGCGGCGGGCATGAACTGCATGCTCTTGGGCAGCATCACCACGAAGTGTTGGGCGGGGTAGAGCGCCTTGGGATCGATGCTCGCCGCGCCACTGTACGGCAGGTGGAACGCAACCTGGAACTGGGTTTCGCCGGGGCGCAGCGGGAAAATGAAGGCGTAGCGATTCTTCTCTTTCTGGGGTACCGGAGCGGAGCTCACCGGCTGTCCACCGGCGGTCTTGGCCAGCGAGGTATCAATCTGCGCGCCCTCGGGCAGGTAGAACTCGAAGTTCTGATCGTTCATCTGGGTGCGCGGTGGGTCGGAGGTATTGTTGACCGCGAACAGGCGGATGCCTTGCAGTTCATTGCCCTGCGCCTGGAGCCGCATGACGTCAGCCGTGACGCCCAGGGCGTCCACTTTCTTGACCACGTCATAGACCTCGGCCTCGACCGAGGTCGATCCCGGAGGGGCCATGCGATGGTAGGTCACACCCTGGTGGATCACGCGCACCAGGTGCGGAGAACTGGCGTCATCGAGCTTGAGGCGGAACTTGCCGCTGGCGTCGGTCCTGGTGCGGTCGGACTCCTGCATGCCCTGAGAAAGGCTGAGCAGCACGACGTCGTCGCCGGCGGCGGGCTTGCCGGTGGTGCCGTTCTTGACGGTTCCGGTGAGGGTTTCGGCGGAGGCGAAAGCGCCCACAACGAGAACCATAGAGAGTGCAACTATTTTGGGGGAAACCTTCAAACTCTGACTCCTTTTCTACTGGGGAGCGCGGGATTCGCCGCGGCTTGTTCGAGGCTCGCGATCTCAGCCAGCACGGCGGCGGCTTCTTCCTCGAGGGAGGCTTTTATCGACTGATAATCAACATCCGGAAGCTTGCCGGCTTTGTATTCGAAGTTGAGGTCGCGCAGGTTCTCGTACACGGCTTCCTTGCGCTCACGCAGGTAGGAGAGCCGGGTCTTTTCCGGACCCATGTACAATTTGCCGGGAAGATAGAAAACGTAAACCAGCGCGCCCAGCGTGATAAGGCCACAGGCAAGATCCGCTACATTCATACTTCGGTGTCCTTCCTGGCTTGATCACGGAAGCGGTCCAGTTCCAGGCCGCTGACCGGAGCCACTGCGCCGGCGGGCAGCACCAGCGGGCGGTTTCTCCAGGCGCGCACGATCAGCACCACCGTGGTCAGCCCCAGCACCAGCGCCAGGTAGGGCATAACCCAGGCGACACGGTTGAAGCCGGTGGTGGTGGGCGCCGCCATCACCGTGGTGCCGTATTTCTGTACGAAGGACTGGAGAGTGAGGTCGTCGCTATCACCGCGGTCAACCGCGGCCATCAATTCGCCGCGCATGCGGTCGGAATACTGGCAGCCCACGTGGTTGCACTCCAGCAGAATCTGGTTGCAGCCGCAGACGCACATCAGGCGGTGACCCAGATCGCTGAATCGTGCTCCCTCATCGCCGGCGCCCAGAAATGCAAAGACCGCCAGGCACAGCAATCCCAACTGCAGGCCGCGTCGGAGTCTGGGATTCGAACCACGCATTTAGTCTCCCGCTCCCACGGGTGCGGTTTGTACCCGCGCCGGAGCAGTCACCCGCACCGGCACCGCATTCGGGATCAGGGCGATGACCGTACCGGCGATCATCATCCACACCCCCACCCAGATCCACATCACCAGAGGATTCAGGTGAACCTTGATGATGGGACGGCCGGTATCCTGGTTCAGGCCCTCATAGACAACGTAAAGATCTTCCTTGGGGGTGGAGCGGTTGGCGACCATGGTGGCGGTCTGCTGGCTGGCCTTGTAGAAGCGCCGCTCGGGATAGAGGGTGTCAATCTGCTTGCCATCCTTGTACACCTCCATCACCGCCCACTCGCTGCCGTAGTTTGGCTTATCGTCCTGGGTGTAGGACTTGCAGAGCAGGGTGTAGGCGCCAATGTTCATTTTGTCGCCGTAGCCCATCTCCTGCTCTTTGTCCTGGTTGAAGGCGGCGCCGGCGAAACCGATCATGATCACGATGACACCGAAGTGGACGATGTATCCGCCGTAGCGGCGAGTGTTGCGATGCGTGAGCTGCACCATGGAGGCGAAAAGGTTCTGGCCGGTGTGGCGCCCGATGACGCGACCGCCACGGACGAATTCCGAGATCACGGTCAGCGCAACCAGCACGGAGAGCATGATGGTCATCAGAGCGTAGAGGTAGGAAACGTCCTTCCACGGGCGCATGCCAAGCGCGACCAGCGCCGCGCCGGTGCCGAGTGCGCCGATGGTCGGCCACAGGAAGTTGCGCTTCAGGCTCTCGACGGAAGTCTTGCGCCAGGCGAGCAGCGGACCGACGGCGGTCAGCAGCAGGAGCAGTAATGCTACCGGAACATTCACACGATTAAAGAACGGTGGGCCAACCGTGACCTTGGTGCCTTGCACCCACTCGGACAGCACAGGGAACAGCGTGCCCCAGAGCACGGTGAAGCAGGCGACCAGCAGCAACAGGTTGTTGAACAAGAAACTGGATTCGCGCGAGATCAGCGATTCCAGTTTGTGCTCGCTGCGCAGGTGCGAGCGGTTCTTCACATAGAAGAAAACGCAGGTGGCAAATATGAGTGCCAGAAAGGCGACGAACCAGGTGCCGATCGACGATTGCGCAAAGGCATGCACCGAACTGACCACGCCACTGCGGGTCAGGAAGGTGCCGAAGATGGAAAGCATGAAGGTGGAGAAGATCAGCCACATGTTCCAGGTCTTCAGCATGCCGCGTTTCTCCTGCATCATGACCGAGTGCAGGAAGGCCGTGCCGGTGAGCCACGGCATGAGCGAGGCATTTTCCACCGGGTCCCATCCCCAGTAGCCGCCCCAGCCCAACACGGAGTAGGCCCAGTGTGCGCCGAGGAAGACGCCGCAGGTCAGGAAGCCCCAGGTCACCATGGTCCAGCGGCGGGTGATGTGGATCCACTTCTCGCCGGGATAGCGCATGATCAGCGCCGCCAGCGCGAAGGCAAACGGAATGGTGAATCCCACGTAACCCAGGTACAGCATGGGGGGGTGAATCACCATTTCCGGATATTGCAGCAGCGGGTTCAGGCCGTTGCCGTCGGGCGGCAGTGCGCCTTGCATGATGGCGAAGGGATGGGCGGCGAAGTTCAGTAGCAATAGAAAGAAGATCTGGACAGCGGCGATGATGACGGAGGCGTAGGCAAAAAGGCGCGTATCGGTTTTATGGCGGAGCCGGAGAACCAATCCGTAGGTCCCCAGCAACAGCGACCAGAACAGCAGCGAGCCTTCCTGTCCGGACCACAGGACGGCGAACTTGTACGGCACCGGCAGATCGCGATTG
>JBGPJK010000042.1:0-21149 GCA_041485425.1 Terriglobia bacterium
AGGTGCCTTCGCGCATGCGATCCAGCGCCGCCTCCACCATGTTGAGGAGCTGGCGGTCGTTGTTGCTCTGATGGAAGAGAAATTCCTTGTTGTAAGAGCTGGCGGCGCGATCGGCGATGTCCTGGGTGGCTTCGTCGTCGGCGGTGCGTCCGTCCTGCTCGGTTTTCGAGACCATGCGGCGCAACTCGGCCTGCCGCGTTTCCAGTCTCTTCTTGAACTGCTCCAGCTTCTTTTTATCCATGGATGAAAACTACTCAGCCCGCAGGCCGCTCCCCTGTGTACGTTCTCGCGCTTAGGTCAAACGGAAATCATATCCGCTCAAATTGAGATGCGTCAACTGGGCAAACGACTCAGCGTTCGTCCATGGAGGCGGATTGCCCGCCCCGAAACGGGAAACCCATGATGGGCCTAACGTGGCAAGGGCTCCCCGAAGTTGGCGAGGGCATAGCCCATCACCGCCATGGCGGCGGCATTTTCGCGAAGTTCCTGGGGCACGATTTTGTCCAGGGTGTCGGCGGCGGTGTGGTGATAATTGAAGTAGGTGCGGGCATCCTGCATCACGCCAAACGCCGGAACCCCGGCGGTGGCCAGAGGTGCAATGTCCGAGCCCGGGCTGTCGTTGGTCAGCTTGATGAGATTCGCTCCAAAGGTCCGCAGGATGTCCTGCACCGGTTGCAACAGGGGCAGAGCGTCGGGACTGATTTTGGCCCAGAACCCCAGGGGATGCCCGGCGCCCAGGTCGCTCTCGATCGCGGCCACGTGGTTGGCAAACTCGGCTGCGTGCGCCTTGGCATAAGCGTCGTGCCCGCGCCCGCCGTTTTCTTCATCCATCCAGGCAATCACGCGGAGGGTGCGCCGGGGATGCAGATGGAGTTGCTGAATCAACTGCGCCGTCTCCATGGCGACGGCGACGCCAGCGGCGTCATCGATGGCTCCGGTGCCGAGGTCCCAGGAATCGAGGTGCCCGGAGAGCACCACGACCTGCTCGGGATGCTCCGAGCCTGCCAGATCTCCGACCACGTTGTAGCTCAACACCTCCGGGCCGTTTTGTGAAGTCAGGGTGAGATGCAGGCGGCCTTTGCCCTGGGCGGCAAGATGGGCGATGAGGTCGGCGTCCTCGCTGGTGACCGCTCCTCCGGGAATGCCGGCGGGCAGGCTCCACCCGGTGTGGGCAATGCGGTAATCGGCTCCGCCCACCGATCGCACCAGGGAAGCGATCGCGCCCAGATCGGCCGCGGCCTTGGCGCCACCACCGCGGTACGCGACGGCTTCTCCGTAGGCGTCGCCCGCCAGACCATTCGCCGCTTTCTTCTTATCGAACGGTACGTTGAACAGAACGATCTTTCCGGCGACCTTTTGCCGGCCCAACTGCTTCAACGCAGCAAAACTGTCTACCACCACCACCTCGGCGGTGAGGCCTTCCAGGGGCGTCGCTGTGTTGCCGCCCAATGCCGTAAGCACGATCTTTTGAGTGGCTCCGGGCGCCTGGCCCGCATACTCCACCAGTTCGGCGGTCTCGACGCCGCGAATCCAGCGCGGGACTTTGACTTCTTCCAGCCGCACCTCCAGCCCGAGCTTGCGCAATTCGCCGGCAACGTATTCCACGGCAGCCTGGGCCTGGGGAGAGCCGGTGGAGCGTGGTCCGATGTTTTCCGTCAAGTGGGCCACCTGCTGGTAGGCATAGTCGTCGGCCAACGCGGCATCGCGCAGGGCGGCCAGTTCACTCAGCAGTTGCGGTGAGTAAGCTTTCTCGACTGCAACCGCAGCGGCGGGTACTGGGCCTCGATCCGCAGCTTTCTGCGGCTGGGTTTGGGAACTAGCCAGAGTAGTAGCGAGAAACAGCACGAAGACTGCGGTATGGGATGGGCGCATGGCTATCTTGAACTTACCATGATGCTGCCCGGATTCGCATTCTCAGATGTTAGGTCGCAGGTGCCCAAGTCCAGGATCTTGGCGGCTATCTGCGCCCCCGGAGAGCTGACGCCTGCTCAAAAAAAGCGGCCCCATTTCTGGGGCCACCATTCGAAAGAGGCGAGGGTATTGGAAGGGAAAGTCAGGGAAGGCGATGCAAGGGGCCGTTCCGCCAGCCGGAACGACATAGCGGGAGATGTCGAGAACATTGGAAGAGAGTGAAGGTCATTTTGCGTCCTTCGTCAGTTGCCTCTTTACCTTGCCATGGAAGGGAGCATTTCCTCAGCCAAAGGAGCTCGTCACAAGGGGATGTGACAAGCTCCTCCGTAAACATCTGTAAAGTAAGGAACTATTTCGGGCGAAACCCCTGAATGGCGCTATTCTGCCTGGGCCACGGCAGGGCGGACAAATGCACAATCATGCACATTGGATGCAGGCCACTGCTGCAAACGCGGAGGTCGGGGCTCAGGCGCCAACCAGCTCTGGCATCCGAGGGTCTGAGGTCCGGTTTAAGAGTTGCCCGCCACCGTGCGCAGCTTCCCCGGCAGGAAGTGATACGGCGGCCACGGTCCGCTGATCAGCAGTTCGCAGTTCTTCAACTGCTTGGCGGCCGTGCTGTACCGGTTCTGATACTTCTCCACCGACTTGGAGTCGATCAGGTGGGCGATGTCGATGAGCATTCCGTTGGCATCCACCCGCTTGCAACTGATCTCTTCCTCCAGCGGGTTAAACAGCTTGTGCACCTGCACCGACAAGGCGCGGGCTTTGGTCTGGCGCTCGCGGTCCTTGGAAGCCTTTTCCCGCAGTCGGGACAGGTACTCGCCGCCCACGGTGTCGGGTAACGCCATGTCGGCCATGGCATTCCGCAACGACCCATCGCCGCGAACCAGCACTTTCAGGTGCATCTCCGCCTTGCCGCGCAGCCGGGCCACGCTCAGCCCAAAGGCGCGGCGGTTGGCCCGCACCGCTTGGCGCAGCGCATCGTCGGTGTCGAAGATGGTTCCAAAGCGGAAGGGCAGCACGGTCCCGTTGCGGAAGCACACGCTCACCACATGGGCGTGCTCCAGGATATGCTTCTCTTCCATATCTCCCCCGCCATTGCGATCGTATTCGCTGACCACGACGGCGAATTCTCCACTGGGATAGCTGAACACGGCAGCTCCGTTCACCCCCTGGATCCCGTCTAGCAGGCAGGGGCGCCGGGTGCGTGTACCGTTGGCTAGGGTGTGTTGCTCAGTGAGGCAATAAGCGTACCACGCCATAAAGGTCTCTCCGAACCTGGTCCGAGGCGAAGGCCGCCACGGGCAAACGTGTCAGTTGGTTACGGCTCTTGAACCTTGGAAGAAAGGGCGGTACAGCGACGAGATTGAACGCTAACTGTCGCGTTCACTTTTCATCTTACCCCGAAGCCCGTCAAAAATGCAACCATTTCGTGGCATAAAGCATCGGCGGAGGCGCTGAATGTCGCTGTGACCAAGGGTCATAGAGATGTTTCCGAGAGCCCGTCCTTGTCTCTCCGTTTTCGTGGAGAGACAGGGCGGGGCTTTTCCTCGTGAAGCCGGGGAGTAGCAACCATTCTTGAGATTTCGTGGGTGTTGAATTCAGCGAAGCAATGTAGGGCGGACACTCCTGTCCGCGGCTCGGCGCGACGATAAGGTCAGTCCATCTTGGCGAAGACCCCGCCCAGTCTCTGCAAAAAGCTCGGAGGGTTACGGTTTATGATGCCCCAGCGAAGCCGGGGCCACCTGCCAGTCCGGCGAACTGAAGGAGCCGAACGACATGCGGAAATCAGTGTCGATCAAGGACACACAAATCACCGAACTCGCCGGGCGCAACCGGCTGGCGAGCGAGCTGCAGCGCGCCGGCATAGAAGTCGCTCGTCCGGAGCGAGATCATGGAGTGGATCTGGTGGCGTTTCTGGACAGGGGCAAGTTCCGCGCCTGCCCGATACAGATGAAGGTCGCGAGTCACGAAAGGTTCGACGTTCAGCGCAAGTATGCTGACTTTCCGGAACTGAGACTGGTCTATGTATGGGACGTGGCCTCAGACAAGTCGCGATACTTCGTTCTTAGCTACGCCCAAGCCGCGAAAGTGGCTCGGAAGATGAAGTGGACGACCACACCGAGCTGGCGCGGCGAGACCACCGGCCCGGCAGGTTACGGCACGCGCCACGTGACGCAGGAACTGCGCGACCTGCTGGCGCCGCACGAAGTGCGCAAGACGCACGAGTGGAAGGGGCGACTGTTTCCCGTCTGCAGGGACGAACCCTGACGAGGCCCACGTGGAATGGGTTGGGCCAGCTCCCGATACGCCCCGACATCTAAGGTATAGTCACCGTCCAGCGTTGGTCCGGCCCTGGCACTTGTATGGGCATGTCAGTTCTTTCGTCGGCATGCCTCGCTATCTCGTAGCGAAGCATACGGTGAAGTTACCGTCAGGTGGGACGAGTCGCCCGGTGTTTGTAGCCGTTGATCTCGTCAGGTGCTGGATCGGGAGACAAGCAATCTCGAGCATTGGCTGGCTATTCGCCGTCCAAGTAGCAGTGCCGCTCTTTCTCTCCGTCCTGCGCCGTAACGCCCGCCCGGACGCGGGTTGTATTTCAAGTTGAGAGGGCGATACTTGGCACCCGGCACTTTCCGCTCCATCGCTACTCCGAGAAATACGGCCCTGTCTTTTCGTCGCTCCTTCCTATTTTGGTAGAGCTTGGAGAAGGCGTGAAAGACAACAAGGGGTAGGCGCCGTTTGGATTTTTGTGCCCACATCCAGATCTTCGCTACATTCGAGGCGGGATCCTCTCGATGCAACTCGACTTCGATCAAGACCACTGGTCTTCCATCTCGCAGGGCCACGACGTCAACACAGTCGCGGGTGTCCTTGAGGTAATAGTTAGTCTGCCAATCTAGCCTGAAGCGCTCGCGCAGGGCCCTTCGCGAGTTCAGGAATTCGCACAAGTCTTTCGAAAACGCATTCGCTTTCAGGAGTTTCGTCATAGTCACCGCTTCCAAGGGACGCTGCCCAGGGAAGTCAGGATACCATCTCATACACAAAGCACCCCTAGCAGACGCAAGTCCGGTCGGCACCAGATTACTTTCATGACCTCGGCGATGCTGTCGAAATATATTTGCCGCCAAGGGCGCTGTTCGCGCGGTCTTGGCGACCGAATGCTCTTTGAAAACTTCGACAGGGAACACCCGGGGACCCGTCTGGACCAAGTGCTAACTGCTAATTGCCAAGTGCTGAGTTCCGCTAAGTCCTGTGTTTGACGGATTTTGCGTCTAAGCCCCTTGAAATCAAAGATCGTTCCGCTAAACCCTTTGTTTGGGGATAATATACTTGACAAATCAACCAGATTAGCCTAGTATTGATCTCATGAACGGCAAACAACAGAAGCCAAAGACCTTGCAAGACGCCATTGTCTATTTCTCCGATCCCGACAATGCTTTGGAGTACATGGTGCGGAAACGCTGGCCTGACGGGAAGGTCGCCTGTCCGAAATGTGGTCGCCAAGACCCTGTTTTCTTGCAGAATCAGCGCAAGTGGCAGTGCAAGAGCGTCCACAAGAATCGCCAGTTCTCCGCCAAGGTCAGCACCGTGTTTGAGGATTCTCCGATCCCGCTGGACAAGTGGCTCATTGCTGTGTGGATGCTCTCGAACTGCAAGAACGGAGCCAGTAGCTACGAGATTGCGCGGACTATTGGCGTTACTCAGAAGTCCGCATGGTTCATGCTGCATCGGATTCGCTTGGGATTCCAGACCAATAGAGGTTTTGGCCCTAAAACCAAACTTGGTGGCCCTGATACTGAGATTGAAGTAGACGAAACCTTTGTCGGTGGCCGCGTAAGGAACATGCACCGAGAGAAAAGACTGCGCTACGTTCAAGAGGGAGAGCGTACTGGTGGTTCTGTGGGCAAAGCAATTGTGCAGGGCATTCTTGACCGTGGTTCGCGTAAAGTTCGCGCTAGTGTGGTTCCGAACGTCAAACGCGAGACCTTGCAGAACGAGATTCTGAAACAGGTAAAGTATGGCTCCAAGGTCTACACCGACGAAGCGGTTGCTTACATGGGTGGAATGCAGAGGCGATTCGTGCATGAAGTCGTAAACAAAACCGAGACCTATGTCCGCGGTCGCGTCCACGTTAACGGGCTTGAGAACTTTTGGTCGCTTCTCAAGCGTGGCCTTAACGGTACTTACGTTGCTGTAGAGCCGTTCCATTTGTTCCGCTACGTTGATGAACAAGTTTTCAGATTCAACAATCGCTTGCACGATGACAAAACCAAGGTCAGTGACGTAGAGCGTTTTGAAACAGCGCTCTCGCAGATCGCTGGTAAGCGTCTCACCTATGCCGAACTGACTGGCAAGGACGGTGAAACGCCGTTCTAGCCCGTATCGCCGGAATCGTGGCCCGAAGCGGAAGGTTTCTTAGCCTTCCGCTTGTTCTTTTTGGCGGCCCTTTCCGCATCCAGCTTGACCTTGATGTCACTGTGCGGCACCTTCATCAGTTCGCCCATGGCTCGATCAAACTTTTCAAATTCCAGTGCTTTTTTCTTTCCCACAGTTCACTACTCCAGTTCAACCTGCTCCAGCAGTTCGTGAAAGTCTTTAACAGTCGGAATTCGAGTTGGTTCATCAACCTGTTTCCCCGCGAAGTGCTCACATTTGGCTCGCGTCCACACGCTAATCAACCCGGGAACATGATCGAGGTAGGCGAATAGCGATTTGTGCAAGTGTCGGTGGAATTTCTCCTTAGCAATTTTCTCGGCAAACAACCGCCGCAGATACCAAGACTGTAAATCTCCTGCCTGTAATGGAAGGAATTGCTTGTCATCCTCAAATCGAGGAGATGCGGCGATTAGCCTGCTTAGCTCAGGTGGCAACAATTGCCGAGTCAGTTGATAGTAATACGGAACCCTTGCGGCCAGCCGTGGGTTGTCGTCGAAAATAAATTCAACAGTGTCGCTCGAATTTTCAGCGACTTGGTTCAGAAGAATCTTCATAACAATGTCGAACAGGGCTACGAAGTACGGATCACGGAACTCTTTCATGGGAGCGTTGGGCTTGACTAGCGAATTGAAGAGTCCGATTGGAATTACTGAAACGATTGATGCGTGCGCGGCCTTGCGGATAAGAGATACGAACTTCCCAACACGCTTATTCCTATCTTCATGCTTCATTCCGGCGAATTGTTTGCTCAGATTCGCCGCTTCGCGCATCTTGAAGTACTTGAGTGCTCGCGGTTCGTCTAGAATCTCCTGCCATTCGTCTGAGAATGCTTCCCACCAATCTACGGAACTAATGTACCCCGAAAGGACGAAAGCAGGCTTCCCGCTTCCGCTGTCGTCAATATAGGCTTGGAAGATCACCAGTCTCCGCCTCCCCCGCTTCTGAGATGGCAAACCAGACCCGAGTGCGCGCAGTCTGGCGGTCGGACTGGCGCTCTCCGAGTGCCCGCCCTCATCATGGCAGGACTCTCGCTGATTCCGCAAGTATATTATTGCCCTTTGTTTTCAAAGACCGCATGGGGTGGCCGGTACTGGATAGTAAACAGAAACGAGTGGTGGCCAGGCGGGACGCCGGCGCTAACTCTTGACTGGCGACCGAGGACTGAGCCGCTCCTGCAGGGCCATGGTGACCACGCGCAGCATGTCGTCCCAGGGGGCGGGCTTGCCGGTCCAGATCTCGAATTGGCGGGCGGCCTGGTGCACGAACATTTCGACGCCGGGAATGATTTCCGCCCCGCGCGCCTTGGCCATCTTCATCAGGCGCGTCTCCGGGGGATCGTAAATCATGTCGAACAGGTAGCGGGTGTTGATTTCTTCTTCTTTGAGCGGCGACTCGTGGGTGTTGCCCATGCCTGCCGGCGTGGCATTGATGATCACGTCGAAGCGCAGCTTTTTCAGGTCGGCGCGCTTCATCATTCGCGCCCGGGCCGAGCGCGCCAGTTTCTGCGCGGGCCCCAGGCTGCGATTCAGAATGTAAACTTCCGCGCCCCGTTCCTTGAGTCCGTAGACCGCAGCGCGGGCCGCGCCGCCCGCGCCCAGCACCAGGACTTTGGCCTGCTCGAGGGTCATGCGCTGCTCCAGCGGACGCACCACGCCCGCAGCATCGGTATTGAAGCCGTACAGTTTGCCGTCCTGCGCACGCACCACGGTGTTGCAGGCGCCGATCTTGGTGGTGTGCGAGTCGGTGTTGTCGAGGTGTTTGAGAATGGCCTCTTTGTAGGGCATGGTGATGGAGAGGCCATGAATGGGAATATCGCGCACACAGGCCAGCAGATCCTTCAGCGTTTTGGCGTGCAGCGCGACGTACACTCCATTCACGTTCTCGCGGCGCAGCGCGGCGTTCATGATGGGCGGCGAGAGCGAGTGCGCCACCGGATCTCCCGCGACCCCGTACACTCGCGTCGCCGCATCCACCTGTTCGATGCGGTAGGTGCTGCGCAACTCCTGCGCCGTGACCTGGCCCGGCGCCGTCTTCTCGTCCGGGCTGACCGAGGCAAAGGTGAAGACGCTGCCAGCACGTACGCCCAGCACCCGGCTGATAATGCCTTGCTCACCCATGCACAAGCCGATGAGGGAGTGTCTGTCGCTTCTCTTTTCCAGGAACTTCATCATGGCGACGTTGTCGTAGAGGGTGGTGGCCGTGGCGACAATCTTGTAGAAGTCCGCCGGAATGGCTCCCATCTTATCGAGTGTCTCTTCCAGTTTCTTGGTGGCGCGAAAGTCGTGGTAGGAGAGGATCAGGGCGGCGCGGGTGCGCAAACGTTGCACCTGTTCCGGCTTGCACCGCAGAGCGCTCTGCAGTTCGAGGTCGAGCAACTGGCATCCCGCGGCCGAAGCCTTGACCAGCAGATCCAACTGGGAGGCGATCGAGCCGCGAAACTTGCCGCCATTGGCTACCCGTCGGCAGGTTCCGATGGACACCACGTGAGGGTGGTACTCGGTGAACCGCTTGATCTTCGGCAGCGCCAGCGCGGGCCGGGAGAGATAGTCTAACCTGAACTCCAGAAAGGTGTTATCACGTACCAGCGCCTCGGCTTTTGCCACCATTTCGGTGGCGTCGGAGCCGGTCACGGCAACGCATACCCGCGGCAGCCGCAGAGGCAGCCGCCGGGAGGCATAGCTGTTAATCGCACCTGTCATGGCTTTGAGTGAGTCGGCGCGATATTACAGGCGCGTAATTGCAGATGCAACAACGGATTATGAATTCTGTGGCCCCAGAAAACTTTTTAACCTATCCGGCATGACACCTGCGTAACCTTGACCCACCCTTACCCTCTTGTTACTGTCCGGCTGAAAGCCTTGTGTTTACTGCACTTAGCGGGGAGTAGGCCGGGCTCCAGCCCGACTGGGAGGTAACATGAAGAAAACAGGACTGTTCCTGCTGTTGTTGCTGGCTGTTGCCGCGTACGCACAGCAAGCCGATTCCATGGCCGCAGCCAACTCAGCGGACCAGGTCACGCCCCAGGGCACTCAGTTCGCCACCGTCAGTTTTCCCACGGAGCGGGTTCAGACCCCCACGAACGCTGATCTCTATTGCGCCGGCTTCGTCAGCAAACCGCTGCCGAACGCGAATTTCGTGGCGGGAGGGCTGCAGACCCCCAACACCACCAAATTCGTCAACGGGGATATGGTCTACCTGGCGGGTGGTGGCTATCAGACTGGACAGCAATACACTATCGTTCGCGAACTGCGCGATCCCAACCGTTACGAATTGTTCGCCGGCCAACATCGTCTTATGCAAATGACCGGTCAGCCTTATGCCGAGTTGGCGCGGGTGCGCATTGTGGATACGCGCAGCAAGATGGCCATTGCCGAGGTCGAATTCAGTTGCGATCCGGTGAATCCCGGCGACGTCGCCATCCCGTTTGCGGAAAAGCCCGCAATCTCGTTCCATATGCCGGTCCGCTTTGATCGCTTTGCACCATCCAACGGGAAGGCCAGCGGCCGCATCGTGATGGCCAAGGATTTCGACTCGGAGCTGGGAACGGGCATGAAGGTTTACCTGAACGTGGGCACCAGCCAGGGGGTGAAAGTCGGCGACTACTTCCGTGCCGTCCGCTCGTATACCGCCGTGCTCAACGATCCAGTCGATTCGCTCTCGTTCAAGGCTTCCACCACCGAGGACACGCAAAAGAACCCGCCCACCATCGAGCCGAAAATGCTGGATCGCGGAAAGGGTCCGGCCATCCATGTGGGTGACTTGCCGCGCCGCGCCGTGGCCGAAATCGTAGTCCTCAGCACCACGCCGGCTACCGCCACCGGCATGATCGTCTTCGCGTTGGAAGACGTCCACGTCGGCGACGCTGTGGAGCTCGACGAACAGCAATAATTTCCATCACAACGCAGCAGTGCTCGGGGAGGAGTGAAGACTTCTCCCCAGTTTTTTTATCTGCCGGATGCAGGTGGAGAGCAAGACTCCATCTGGCCAGACTGCCAGTGGGAAGTGGCGAGGTGGGTGGTGCAGCGATTACCGCAGCATGATGTGTGAATTCCCCGGGATCTGCGAACCCAACACCAGCAAACCGACGATCAAAACGGCGAGTTCCATAACGCCCCCGTCCGAAAAGCTTTTCAGAACATATAACAGATTCGCTGCGAAACCAATGTTACTTTCGAGCCAGGCGAACCATGGTTGCCCATCCTGAGGTTGGATGCGGCCTGCGGCCGGGAAGGATTGCTGGCCGAACGGGGAGGGGTCAGGGCCTCCACGAGTACGTCCATTTCACCGCAAAACGGTTCTGGAAAAGCTGCGTCGGGTTGGCGGCCGCCAGGCTGGCAAACTGCTGCCCTGCCGTATAAATCACGTACAGATCGCTGTCCGGCCGGTAATTCCACCGCAAGCGCACATTGGCGCTCGCCGTCTGCGTGTTGGCGGTATTCATCTGCAGAAGCGTGGAGAGGGTGAGAAAGCGCGAGAACGAGTAGTTCGTCTGAAAGCTCCCCACCACCACGGAGAAATCCCCTCCCGGCAAATCCAGCCGGAAGCGGTTCCATTGCTCGGTCCAACTGAACGAGAGGCGTTGGTTTGGCCGGTAGGTGCCGCGAATGCGGGCTTCGTTCAGGTGGCCGTTGTAGTAAGTCCCGAACCGTTCGAAGAGTTGCACTTGCAGTCGGCGGTCCTGGGGCGATCCATAGGTGATCTGATGGCGTGTCCAGTGATAAATCCCGTTCGGGATGACCACATTCTTATAGATGTTGAAAGGTGTGGTGATGCGTTGCGTAAGCACATCCACGATGTCGTCATCACTGTAGGAGCCATTGTGAAACTCGACCCGGAAAGTCCCCTGCCACTCCTGCGTCTGCAGCACACCTTGGGTGTCGGGAGCGTGGAAAATGAAGCCCTCAAAGTTCAACTCGCGGACACCGCGAATCCTGGGCCGGGGTTTGAAAGTCGCGTCGAGGAAGTCGCAGACACAATCAGTACGTTCCAGAAAACCGACTTCCGGGTTGAAATTTGCTCCGATCTTGCGATGGTCGGCAAGTAGCTCCAGCCAGCTGCTCTCGTACTGCAGGCCTACTCCAAGATTGGTCTGCCCTCCCGAAAAACCCTCGGTGCGCGTCTGCGCCGCGAAGCCGTTGAAGATCAGGTTCTTGAAAAATACCAGCCGCGTATCCACGCCGCTGGTCTGGTTAAAGGGGTCGGTGGGACTCCCCGATCGCTTGTCGATTCCTATCGCGCCGATGTAGGAACCGCCGGGCAGAGATTTCTTTACTCGCAGGACCGCGTAATTCGCAAACGGATTCGGGCCCGAGGAGCGCGTGTCCACATCCATGACACCCAGTTCGAAACCGTCCAGCGACCCGGTGACTTTCGCCCCACCGTTGATCGGGACCTGTTGCCCGGTGACTGGATCAATCCCGATTTGGCGGCTGAAGAACAGCAAATCGCCGCTGTCTAAACCCATGGGAAAGTTGAAGACTCCGGCATTCTCCAGAAAGAACTGGCGTTTCTCCGGGAAGAAAAGTTTGTAGGGAGTGAGATTGAATTGCTGGGCATCCACATCGGCATCGGCGAAATCGGTGTTGCCGGTCAGATTGGCCACCAGGTTCGAGCGCAGTCCAATCTTGATGTCCACTCCCCCAGTATGCAGCGCGCTGGTGCCTGGGGTTAATCCGCTGCCCGCGGTGCTGGGGGGCAGATGATTGAAGCCGCCCAGGACATACGGTTTTACGATGAACAGGCGCCCGCTGCCGATCTCCGAGATGCCATGCAAGGTGCCGGCCTGGCTGACCTTGGTCACGCCGAAGGTGCGCCGCCACCCGCTCCATAAGTCTTCTTCGTTCTTGCGCCGGATGAAGCGCTTGAAATTAATTCCCCAGACCACATCGTGGGACTGCATGAAATTCAAGGTGGAGAACGGAATCGCGACGGTTGCCGTCCAGCCCTCGGGCGCGATGCGGGCTTGCGACGACCAGACGCCGTCCCAACCCGGGTCGCCATCGCCGCTATCGGTACGGGATTCATCGGTAATCAGGCCATCGCGCTGCGTGCCCAGGGGATTGATCTGAAATACGTAAGCGTTGCGGTGGTTATGTGAAGAGTCGATAACGATCTCGAAATAGTCGTCCAGTTCCTGGCTGACATCCCGGCGTAGTTCAGAAGAAACGATGCGGCGGGGTTCGGAATCGTCGCAACGGATGCCGAGGTAGACCGCGTTGCGGGTAAAGAGAACGCGAACCTCTGTATGCTCCGTGGGCGGCTGGCCCTCGTAGGGTTCGCGCTGCAAGAACTCAGTGATTGGAATCGCTTTCTGCCAGAGTGGATCGTCAATGGTGCCGTCGAGCCTGGGAGCGCGATCCACGCGCGCCGCTTGCGCTGCACGGGCGAGTTCCGGAGAGATGCCTTGCGGGGCAGATGCTGCCAAACTCCGAACCGAGGCGAGCAGAGCAAACGTCAGCAGCAGCCCGCAGTGCTCCTTCAACACCATAGAGGACGACAGTATAAGGCGTGTTTTGCGGAAGCGACATGTGGCCTGCGGTACGCGCGCCGGGAGCTTCGAACAAAGCTAGGTTCGGAGATCCGCGTCCCCGAACCTCTCCGCCGTGAATGCCTCCAGCTTCGCGCCCTTTTCCCAGGCATTCAGAGGCAACCCGGCCTTGCGACAGGTCTGCTCGAGAAATGTAATGCGGTCCCATCCAAGCTCGATCGGCACCTGCGGCAGGAGCAGGCCGCGACGCGCGCCCAGACTAACCAGCAACCCGTGACGCCCTACCTCCACCTGGTCGGGGCGGACGGGCTTGAGCGGAGACAAGATGCTGAGCGAGACCTCGATCTCACTGACTTCCTCGCGGGTGACCGCCCAGAAACGGGTGTCCTCGAACGCCGCCGCCCGCGCCGTTTCGGCCACGGTCTGATACAGCGGGTAGGCGGGGAACACATAGCCCACGCAGCCGCGCAACTCACCCCGAAAATAAAGCGTGGTGAAAGCACCCCGGGGCTCGGCCAGGTGCGGCGAAGGCGGAGTCAGGGAGAGTTGCCGCCCCTCCAGAGCCGAGGCGATGGCGTCGTGCGCCAACTGCAGCAGGAGTGCTCGTTCTTCGGCGGAGAACTCGGGAACGCTGGCCGAGGCTGGGGCGTCTCCGCCCGTACTGCCAGGCTCGGAGCCACGGCTCAGCCGGGCATGGGTGGAGGAATCTTCAGGTGACAGGGACATCGCGCTTCCTGCGTCGGCTCAGGACGAAGGCTCGGCGGCGACGTTTCACCACCCGCCGATCGATCTTGGACCAGAAGGCGGCAAAGTAGTCGATGGCCGATACCAGCGACAGGAACACCATGAACCAGATCGCTGTCCGGGCGATCCAGTGGACGGGGAAGATGTAGTTTCCGTAGACCGGCCACTGTTTCCAGCGGTGGTCGAGGATCACAGCGACCACGGAAACGATCTGCACCAGCATCTTGAATTTGCCCAATTCGCTGGCTTCGATGGTGAAGCCCTCCGAAGCCGCGATGGAACGCAAGCCGCTCACCAGGAACTCGCGGCCGATGATCACCACCGCCATCCATGCCGGCACCAGGCTGGGATTGAACTGCACCAGGGTTACGAAAGCAGCGGCGATCAGGAGTTTGTCGGCCAGCGGGTCGAGCAGCATGCCCATGGTGGTGATCTGCCCGCGCCGCCGCGCCAAGTATCCGTCAATGCCATCGGTGATCGAGGCAGCGATGAATAAGGCCGAAGCCAGCAGTTCTTTTTCACCCGCGGTGGCGGCAAAGCGATTGGTGGACAGGATCCAGATCAGCAGCGGGATGCTGAAGATGCGGGTGAGCGTGATGGAATTGGGCAGATTCACCGCGGACACGAGTCGCCATCAAGCGAAAAGGCCGGAGTGGTGACGGTTGATTATCCTCCACGGGGAAGTGCGAAAGCAATGCATAGCAGGCGCCCGCCCAAGAACCCGGCAGTGGGCTGCTTTGGCTTCTAGCTCCCAAGAGCCGGGTGCCCCTGGCTCGCCTGTTCCTTTGTCAAGGGTGGCTTCTTCGCGTAGCTCCCGTAGATGCGACTGGTGAGGAAAGATGGACTCCACTCCAGAGGGCAGGCCAGTCCGCTTCAGTGTCACTCTCTTTTGGCAGCCTTGTACCCGGCTTTCCTGGCCTCGTCCTCGGTCATGAACTTCCCATTCTTGGTCTTGCCGTACCAGCGTCCGCGCTTGTGGTAGACGCCGGTATCGAGGTTCACCCAGACTTTATGGCTGGCCTTGGCAGCCTCGATTTCCGGGGCGGAGGGAGTGCTGGATTCTGATTTCGCGTTTTTGGACTTGGTGCTGGAGGTTGCCTGGGAATCCGGAGAGCCGGTTTGAGGTCTGGCTGCGGCGGCTGGCAGCAGCGCGCATAGTAAACACAACACCGCGGCCCATGCCATCAGCTTCGCAGTCTTTGTGCTCACAGCGTCTCCTCTGGCTTTCGGCTACTAATAGGACGAGCCGCCAACCGATCTTGGGGGCGGGACGCCCCCACTACAGCCGGCGGGCCCCTTCGACTTCGCTCAGGGCAGGCTGCCGGCGCTACGGCTAGGCGTAAATTCCGCGCTGGCGAATGGTGCAGGCCACGCGGTCGATGGCCAGCATGTAGGCGGCGATGCGGTTGTTCACATCGTGGGTCTCGGCGTAGCGGACCACGTCCTCGAACGCCGTGATCATAATGTGCTCCAGTTGCTCGTTGACCACGGATTCCTTCCAGAAGTAGCCCTGGCGGTCCTGCACCCACTCAAAGTACGAGGTGGTGACACCGCCTGCGTTGCACAGGATGTCGGGAATCACGAAGACTTTCTTGTCCGCCAGGATTTCGTCCGCCGCCGCGGTGGTGGGACCGTTGGCACCCTCGGCGAGAATCTTGCACTTCACCCGATCGGCATTGCGGCTGGTGATTTGGTTCTCGGTGGCGGCGGGGATGAGAATTTCGCACTCGGTCACCAGCAGGTCCGCGGCTGCGGCCTTCTCGGCGCCGGGGAAGCCGTGGATGGTGCCATTGCGCTGGCGGAACTCCCACAGCGCGTCGATGTCGATTCCGTCCCCTTTATACAGGCCGCCGTCCACCTCGGCGATGCCGATGACCTTGTAGCCCGCTTCCGCCATCAACTTCGCACAATTGGAACCCACGTTGCCAAATCCCTGCACAATGATGCGGGTGGTCTCGCGAGTCAGCCCCAACTTCCTGATGGCTTGCTCGCACACGATCATGATGCCGCGTCCGGTCGCTTCACGGCGCCCGCGTGATCCGCCAATACTGAGCGGCTTGCCGGTAACCACCGCGGTCACGGTCTGGCGCATGTGCATGGAGTAAGTGTCCATCATCCACGCCATGGTCTGTTCATTGGTGTTGATGTCGGGTGCGGGCACGTCCTTCTCCGGCCCGATGAAGTCCACCAGTTCCGCGGTGTAGCGGCGGGTCATGCGCTCCAACTCGCCCATCGACATCTTGTGGGGATCGCAAATCACGCCCCCCTTGGCGCCGCCGAAGGGAATGTCCACTACCGCGCACTTCCACGTCATCCAGCTGGCCAGGGCGCGGACTTCATCGAGAGTCACGTCGGGGGAATAGCGAATGCCGCCTTTGGATGGGCCCCGGGCGATGGAGTGCTGTACCCGAAATCCGGTGAAGACCTCGAGCGAGCCATTATCCATAGCCACCGGGATGTGGAGAATAAGCTCGCGGTTGGGATAGCGCAACACTTTCCACAACCCCTCGTCCAGGTTCAGCTTTTGCGCGGCGAGGTCAAAGCGGGCGGCTTGCGCTTCCCACGGATTAATCTCCTGCTCGAGGGAAATGGTCTTCATAGTGATCTCCGGTGATGGCAGTCAGGTGGTCAGGTGGTCAGATGCTGGCCGGCGCCGGGCAGATATCCCGGAGTAGGCAGACAAACCCTGCATTGTAAGCAGGTGGGAGCGGCGAGGCAAGTTTACGTCGTTGGGGGGCCTGACAGCCGGGGTGTGATACGGCCCCACAACCGGGGAACCCCGCCACCCGCCTGACCGGGAAACAGTCGGGAAATGGCGGGTTTTCATTGACCCGCACACACCCGCTACAGCGTCAACTCCATACCCTCCGCCGCCGCCCGCACTCTGGGATAGTAATTGCGCGCTTCTTTGACCACGTTGTCGATACAGGCATCGTCGTGGTCGGGATCGTGATGGAACAGAATCAGTTCCTTGGCGCCGCTCTCCATCACCACGTTGATGGCCTCGCGCCAGTGGCTGTGTCCCCAGCCGCGCTTGCGGGCCTGGTATTCGTCGGGCAGATACTGCGAGTCATAGATCAACACATCCGCCCCGGCCGCCAGTTTGCGTACACTCTTGTCGAACTCCACATCCCCGGGTTCGTTGTCGGTGGCATAGACCAGCACCCCGGTTTTGGTTTCCAGGCGGAACCCCATACAGCCTTGGGGATGGTTGAGCCACATGCCCTGCACCGTCACATCGTCCAGGGTCAGCCGCCCCTCTTCAAAATCGTAGAATTCACGGCGCGCCTTCATTTCGCTCATGTCCACCGGGAAGTAGGGCGAGGTCATCTGCTCTTGCATCACTTGCTTCAGGCTGCGGGTGCGGCGCGAAGAATGGAAGAGGAAATGGTTCTCGGGCGTGTCATAGAGCGGGCCAAAAAATGGGATGCCCTGAATGTGGTCCCAGTGAAAGTGGGAAACGAAAACGTGGGCACACAGGTGCCGGTGGTTGAATTCAGAGCGCAGTTGCTGTCCCAGGGCGCGGAACCCCGTGCCGCAGTCGAAGATGTACAGGCTCTGGCCGATACGCACCTCGACGCAGGAGGTATTGCCTCCATAGCGCAGGTTTTCCGGGTGGGGAGTCGGCGTCGATCCGCGAACCCCCCAGAACTTGACCCGCATACGCCCCCATTTGCGACAAACCGCAATCTTCCAACGCCCTGACGGTTACGTCAATTCATTTTCTGGTTACTGGAGTAATGGCACGGTTAAAGTTTGGCGGAAAAATGTCTGCTTCGCCCGTACCCGGTCCCCCGGGCCGGCACTGAGCAGCATGAAGTTTCGCCGAGGCCGCCTCGCCTATAATGAGCCCACTGCGCACCTTGGCCGGCTTTCGCGCATCCGCATGCTCCGTCCCGATTATAAGGAATTCGCGCGCCTGGCTCGCCAGGCCACGCTGGTGCCCGTGGGCAAGTCGGTCACCGCCGACCTGCTGACACCAGTTTCCGCCTTCCTAGCCATTGCCGCAAACGAGCCAGACGCCTTTCTGCTGGAATCGGTGGAGCGGGGCGAGCAGATCGGGCGCTACACCTTCCTGGGCGCACGGCCCTATATGAAGGTTCGAGCCGAGGGGCAAAGAATTATGGTCCAACGCGGAAGCCGCCGCGAACAGCGAACCGGAGGCGTCTTCCAGATCGTAAAAGAGTTGCTCCACCAACACCACCCAGCCCTGGTCCAGGGACTTCCGCCGTTCACAGCCGGCGCCGTCGGTTACTTCGCCTACGACATCATCCGCCAATTGGAGAACATTGGCGAGCACGCCCAGGATGATCTCTCGCTGCCCGATGGCGTGCTGATGTTCTTCGATCGCCTGCTGGCCTTCGACCACCTGCACCATCAGATCCACATCATCGCCGCGGCCGATGTTACGCGCGAAAGCCCGCGCCGTGCCTACGACCGCGCCCTGCGCGACATTGCCGTGCTCGAAAAGAAGTTGGCGGCGGGATTGCGCCCAGCCCGGTGGCGAAAGACTTCTCGCGGTCTAGTCGAGGCGGGGCTGGCCCCGTCTCTGCCAAAGAAGTCGAAACTCAAGGTTCACGCCAAAACCAGCAGCAAACACTTCATGCAATCCGTTGAGCGCGCCAAGCAGTACATCGCCGCCGGAGACATCTTCCAGGTTGTGCTCTCGCAGCGCCTGGACTTCTCGCCCAAGGTCACTCCGTTCGATGTGTACCGTGCCCTGCGCACGGTGAATCCCTCGCCCTATATGTATTTCCTGCGCATGGGAGACACCCACGTGCTGGGCTCGTCGCCCGAGATGCTGGTACGCGTGACCGGACGCAAGCTGGAGTACCGGCCCATCGCCGGAACCCATCCCCGCGGCCGTGACGAGGCAGAAGACCAGCGACTGGAGCAGCAGATGCTGCACGACGAGAAAGAGCGCGCCGAACACGTGATGCTAGTGGACCTGGGGCGCAATGACCTGGGCCGAGTCAGCGAATACGGTTCAGTGAAAGTCCGCGACCTGATGTACGTGGAGCGCTACTCCCACGTCATGCACATGGTTTCTGCGCTCGAAGGAAGGTTGCGCCAGGATCTGGATGCGCTCGATGCCTTCGCCGCCTGTTTCCCCGCTGGCACCCTGAGCGGCGCCCCCAAAGTCCGCGCCATGCAGATCATCGAAGAACTGGAGCCGGTGCGGCGCGGGATTTATGGTGGCTCGGTCTTCTATGCCGATTTCGCCGGGAATCTGGACTCCTGCATCGCCATCCGCACCATGCTGATGCAGGGCAAGCGCGCCTACTTGCAGGCCGGGGCCGGGATTGTGGCCGATTCAGATCCGGCAAAGGAATTTCAGGAGTGCATGAACAAGGCCCAAGCGGTGCTAAGGGCGGTAGAGTTGGCGAGAAGCAGCCGCTAGTGGCCAATCGTCAGCTTGCTTGCTCATGAGCGGTCGCGCTTGGGGCATCGCGTGAGCCGAATCGCGAACTACTTTTCCACTTTCAACTGCTGGGCCAGCCAGTTGTCGATGCCCATCTCGCGAATGGCATTCAACTGTGCCTCCAGATGGTCGGTGTGCTGCTCTTCATCTTTCACCATACCTTCGAACAGCTCGCGGGTTCCATTGTCGCCCGCTTCCACGCACACCTGGACCGCGCGGTTGTACTGGTGCACGGCATCCATTTCATCCTTCAGGTTGTCTTCCAGTTGAGCCTTCACCTTGGGAGCGATCTTTGGAGTCAGCGCGATGTCCACCGCGGGTGTCCCATCGAGAAACAAAATCCTTTCAATCAGACCCTCGGCGTGGTGCATCTCGTCGATGGCTTGCTTCTTGATCTCATTACCCAACCGGGCGTATCCCCAGTTGCGGCACATCTCGGACTGAACCATGTACTGAATAATCGCCGTCAACTCCGCCCTGAGGGCTGCGTTTAATTGTCCCAGAACCTCTTTGTTACCGCGCATCGTGTCCTCCTGTGACTTTGCAGTGAATCACTGGATCCCCAAAAAATTGCTGACCAGCTTCTTTCCTTCTCCCGTCAGCACGCTCTCCGGATGAAATTGCACACCTTCAAGCGGAAACTTCCTATGCCGTAACCCCATAACCACGCGGCTGCCGTCGCGCTCGGTGGCATGTGCGCTGACTTCCAGTTCCGCGGGCAGGCTTTTCTCCTCGACCACCAGCGAGTGATACCGCGTGGCCGTCATCGGTGAGGGAAGTCCGGCGAAAATCGTCTTCCCGTCATGTTGCACTTCGCTGGTCTTCCCATGCATCAGAGTTTTCGCGCGCACGACCTTCCCACCAAAAGCCGTACCCAAAGCCTGATGCCCCAGGCAAACCCCCAGGATGGGTACCTGCCCTGCAAAGTGCCGGATCAGCTCAATGCTGATCCCCGCCTGTTGCGGCGTGCACGGTCCCGGCGAAACGACAATGCGTTCCGGTCGCATCGCTTCCACCTCGGCCACGGTGACCTGGTCGTTGCGGCGAACCACGACCTCAGCCCCCAGTTCTCCCAGGTACTGCACCAGGTTGTAGGTGAAGGAATCGTAGTTATCGAGGACGAAAACCATGGGGCACTTCCGGCTTCCAGCTTACATCACGCGCCGACCGTCCCGAATAGGGACCCAATCCAAACTACGTCTTGACACCCTGCGCGCAAAACCTCATGCTTACCACTTCGTCGGAGGAGCCATGGCCGAGTCCCAACAGGAAAAGCGGGCGACGCGCCGGTTTGCGCTGCGGCTCCCGGTTTCGGTGACTTACAGTGAAAACGGGACGCAGGAGACGGGTGCCCAGACGCGGGACGTGAGTGCTCGCGGCATCTGCTTCTTTGTGGATTCGGCGATCGCCGCCGGATCGGCCATTGAGTTCACTCTCACCTTGCCACCCGAAATCACTCTGACCGAAAGCATCCGGGTTCGTTGCAAAGGGAAGGTTGTGCGGATTGACGGTGGCGCCGGGGACGGCAAGGTGGCGGTGGCCGCGGTCATCGACGAATACGAGTTTCTCTCTGAGCCCACACCCGGTTAGGAATTGCCAGGCCGTTCTGAACCGGCATTCGTCCGCCGTCCATCACTTCTCTCCATCCCGCGCCGGTGGTATCGTGGGCGGTGGCAGGTTTGCTGTCCAGGGATGAAGTCTTTGCCCCGTATCGGTCCCCAACTGATTGTGGTATGGCTGCTGGTGGGAGCTTTGGTTCCTGGCTCCGCCTGGGCGCAGTCCAAGCCCCAGCCGCCCGGCGCCGATCAACTCCAGCAACCCGCCGCCATCGAGCGCGTCCGAGTGCTCCTCAACGGACCGCTACCGGCGGTGGAGATAACGTCCAGCCGCCCGGTCGTTCCCACGATAAAAAGGTTGGACGATCCGCCGCGCCTGGTGATCGACCTGCCGAACGCCCTGATGTCGGTACCGCGCAAACGCATCGACGTGCACAGTGACCAGATCAGCGCAGTGCGCCTGGACCAGTACCAGAAAGCGCCGCCGCCGATTGTCCGCGTTGTCGTAGATTTGCGGCAGCCGAGTGACTATGCCTCCGATGTAGCGGGAAACCGCTTGACCATTCGTCTGCGCCCCGCGGGCGAGGCC